>DTRK01000285.1 GCA_012965955.1 Flavobacteriales bacterium | reverse complement strand
CATTCCTATACAGGATCTTAAGGGATACCACTGGCATGGGGGATACCAATTTTGTGGAGATTAATTCAGTAACCAACACCAACTTTACTTATACCGACCTTAGCCCTCCTGCCAACGCCAATTACCTGGTTGAGGTGGTGCATCCATGGGGTGGTTGTACAGCTGACAAAGGCAAAAACTTCAACTCATCAAAATCCAATACGAGCTCTTTTGGGGCAGCCGCAAACCCATTGTCGGCATCTACCAGCAGTACGGATGTGACTTTTGGCATGTGTGACGGTACTGCTACGGTGACTGCCACTGGAGGAACGCCACCACTTACGTATTTGTGGGATGGCAATGCCAATAATCAAACCACCACAACGGCTACCAACCTCTGCCCCGGTACTTATAGCGTAGTTGTAACTGATTCCCTTGGGAATGAAGTAATCGTGTTTGCATCTGTAGGCACTTTGCCGGGTATCGGCGAAGGGTCGGAACAAAATGGAATTGCTCTTTACCCGAATCCAAACACAGGAGACTTTAGGGTTGAGTGGAACAAAAGCACAAATATTGAAAGGCTTCTGATCTACAATACCCTGGGCCAAATAGTTTATTATGTGGATGAGGAGCTCACGCTGGGTGCGCATAACATCAACCTTGATGGTGCAGCCCCCGGATTGTATTATCTGCAAATTGAAACAGGGGGGAAACCGCTCTATCAAAAGGTAATTATTGAGTAAAATCAACAAGCATTACCAGGACCCCCATAAGCTCTTTGCGATCTTATGGGGTTTTTTTATATTTGTTAGGTGAGCTTTTACAAGGGGAAAGAGAAACCACAACCTTGTACCAGCTCAATCCGTCTCAAAGAGAAACATTATAAGTTAATATGAGGAACAGGGTAAAGATATTGAGGATAGTATCGTTCGTGTTGGCCATGACCCCGAACACTGTATTTGCGGGAGGGGAAAACTATCCCATCGGGGCTCGTTCTGCTGCAATGGGTAACGCTTCCGTAACGCTCTCTGACTTGTGGGCAGTTCACCATAACCAGGCTGGACTGGCAGGACTCACCAGCCCGGTAGCGGGAATTCACTATGAGAACAGATTTTCTATGCAGGAACTCAGCCTTAAAGCGGCAGCCTTTGCATTACCACTTCCTGGAGAGGGCCACAACGTCATCGGTTTGAGCATGGTATCTTTTGGGTATTCAGCTTACAGTGATATGAAAATTGGCCTTGCTTTCGGGAAGCAGCTCGGGGACAAGTATTCTGTAGGACTTCAACTTGATTATCTGCAAACAAGTATTGGCAATGAATATGGCAGAAAGGGTGCCGTTGCAGCGGAAGCCGGATTGCAAGCGGAGATCATTGACGACCTGACCATGGGTGTACACATCTTTAATCCGACCCGAGCTAAACTACTCGAATATAGCATACAAGAAGAGACCGAAATAGAGCGAATACCCACAATCATGCGCTTTGGCATCAACTATGCTTTTTCAGAAAAAGTAAGTGTCTCATTAGAAACGGAGAAGGATGTTTACTTCAAAGCGATATTCAAGGGCGGGATAGAGTATCACCTGATTGACATACTCTATCTGAGGGGTGGCTTGTCGAGTGACCCTGTATACAATTCCTTTGGGTTTGGACTGGACATCAATAGTTTTAGGTTAGATTTTGCTGCCTCCAAGCACCAGGTGTTGGGGTATACTACACAAATAAGCCTGGTTTATAATTTCCAAAAAAGCACAACAGACGTTGCACAGTAAAGCACTATGTATTCTGCTACTTCTATGCGTGCTGTTCAGCATGCACGCTGTTGCTCAATTGGACAAAGGGCAGGGAGATGCCGCGCTCGTTGAAGCTGCTATTGAGATGATCGCTGAGAATGCAGAAGATGAAGAAATAGACTATACAACCCTTTTTGACGACCTCATTTTTTTACTTAATCGCCCCATCAACCTCAATAATTGCACTAAGGACGACCTGTCCTCCCTGGTCTTATTGAATGAAATTCAGATCAATAACCTGCTTGCCCATATTGAGGACAATGGGAAACTAATCACGATTTATGAACTGCAGGCAATCGATGGATTTGATTTGAAAACGATAAACAACATTCTCCCCTTTGTAAAGGTAAACCGGGATTTTGAAGCGCTGAACGTCAATCTTAAAGAGGTTCTCAAGAATGGCAAGCACGAACTATTTCTCAGGTCTCAACTTATACTGGAAGAGCAAAAGGGGTTTTCTCCCATTGACAGTGCGGACCTGGCAGCTAACCCCAACTCCCGCTATCTTGGAAGCAAACCGAAGTTTTACACCAGATATAGATTTAAATATGGCAGAAATATATCCATAGGGTTTACTGGAGAGAAGGATGCAGGTGAGGAATTTTTTAATGGCAGCCAGGAACAGGGATATGATTATGTGTCAGCACATGCTTTCGCAAAGGATTTAGGGGTGGTAAAAAGACTGGCAATTGGAGATTACCAGGTGCAACTGGGGCAGGGGCTCACCATGTGGTCGGGATTGGCATTTGGCAAGTCGGCCCAAGTGATGAACATCAAAAAAACGGCGCAAGTGATAAAGCCCTATACTTCCGTTGATGAGAACTTATTCATGAGGGGGGCTGCTGCTACAATTGCAATTAAGAAACTAGAGTTCACAGGATTTTACTCAAAAAAGAAAATTGACGCGAACATCTCTGTGGCTGATACCAGTAGCCAGGAGGTTATTGAAGTTACCTCCTTTCAACAGACAGGCTTTCACGCTACTCCAGGTGAACTGGAAGACAAAAATGCTATTGACGAGGCTGTATGGGGTGGCAACATCGCCTACAAGTCCAGAAAATTCAGCACAAGCGTATCAGTAGCAAGAGCAGTTTACAGTGCCAATCTCAACAGGAACCTACAGGAGTACAGTCAATTTGACTTTTCAAGCGACGAGAACTACAATTACGGATTAGACTATAGCTATGTTTTTAAAAATGTGAATCTGTTTGGGGAGGTGTCGAGATCTCAAAATGGAGGAATGGCCTATATCAATGGGGTTATCGTGAGCCTTGACCCTCGACTTTCGGTCTCTGTTTTTCATCGCCATTATGATCGCAATTTCCAAAATCTATTCAGCAATGCCATTGGTGAAAGCAGCCGAAATGTGAACGAAAACGGATTATATGTAGGCGCCACATCTAAAATCAACAGGCGATGGACACTTTCTGCCTACTATGATGTATTTCAGTTTCCCTGGCTGAGGTATAGGACCGATGCCCCCTCAATTGGATCAGAGTGGCTGGCACAGCTCAACTATAGACCTTCGAGGAAAGTTGAAATGTACTTGAGGGCAAGAAGGGAGCTAAAAGACGAAAATGCTACAGGGATCACAGAGGGAATTAATTATTTGGTTGACAGGCGGCGAACCTATATAAGATATCACACATCGTTCAGCCTAAACGATGCTGTGAAGCTAAAATCACGTGTGGAGGTTTCTGAATATGTACTCGGAGAAAATGCTCCTGAGAAAGGATTTCTGGTATATCAAGATGTCTCCTATAAAATGACGGCATTGCCCCTTGCACTTAGTTTTAGGTTTGCGATGTTTGAAACCGACACATACAATGCGAGAATGTATGTCTATGAAACGGATGTTTTATATGCATTTTCCATACCGGCTTATTATTATCGGGGGACCAGAATGTATATTATGGCGAGAGTCAAACTATTGAAAAGGATGGATATTTGGTTGAGGTACGCTCAAACGTATTATGATGACAGAAGCGTTATAAGCTCCGGCCTTCCAGAAATTCAGGGAAACACAAAGTCGGAAGTAAAGGCACAATTAAGAATTAAGTTCTAGTGGAAGGAATCGAAGCATATAAGATTAATCCACCAGCAATACCATCGGGATCGATGTACCTGTTTGTAACTAATTCAGGTGTGGAGTATGAAGTCAGATTCGGAAGGAAACAGAACAATATTCTTGCAGCCACCATTGTATTTGGTGTACTGAATGAAGAGTTTGACGGAGATGATGCAGGTGAATATGTGGTTGTGAATCGAGGAGAGATTTATCGGGTAATGGCCACAGTCACCAGCGTGATTCAAATGTATATTCAACAGCATCCACGAATGATATCATATGAATTTACAGGGGAAAACCGGCAGCACGAAGGCGATGGAATGACCGTTCCAACGGCGCGTACTAAGTTCTTCTTACGCTATATACCACAAATTTTTGGTCCGAAGTGGAAGGCCACTTTGACTGGGAATACCGTAACTGTTTTGAAGCGGGGAGGGGCTTAAACCTCTTCAATCCCAAATCCCACAGACTTGAGGTCCTTCCAATAATTGGGGTATGACTTAGCGACCACCCCCGGGTTTTCTATTTCTATCTCGCCCAGAACGCAGGAAAGGGAAGCAAATGACATAGCCATTCGATGATCTTCAAAAGTAGCGATGGCCTTAGGAGGCGGCTTAAGCTTTGGCGGGAAGCTGGCAATTTCTCCCGGCTTGCGCTCTTCAATATCAGCGCCAACTTTTTTTAGTTCGGACCTCAGGGCATCGACCCTATTTGTTTCCTTTATTCTAAGTGTTTCTAATCCAGTATATATGCCTGGGATTCCAAGGCCAGTCGTTGTTACAACCAGGGTTTGAGCCAAATCCGGACAGTTGATGAAATTATAACCTAGCTCCTGTGCATAGACTGGTTTTTTTGTGAGGATGACCCCGGTCTTGGTATATGTTGTTTTCACCCCAAGCAAAGCAAAAATTTCCGATACGATAGCGTCACCTTGCCAGGAAGCACTATTCAGTCCCTGCAGCTCAATTTCCGCGTCTTTTGCCAATGCAACGATGGAGTACCAATAGGATGCACCAGACCAATCTGCCTCCACATTTAAGTTGCCGCTATTGTACTCCCCTGCTTCAATATCAATTCTTTCTGGCTTGCGTGCGGTATTGATCCCAAAGTGTCGGATTACTTTCAAAGTCATCTCGATATAGGCCTGAGACACTACTTTGTCAGTTAGATGAATGGTCAAGCCTTTGGGGAGCGAGGGTGCAATGAGGATTAATGCCGAGATAAACTGACTGCTAATTGTTGAATCCATGGTGACCTCGGAACCATTGATTTTTCCACCGTCTATTTGTAATGGGGGGAATCCCTCTTCTCCCAGGTATGTTATTTCAGCCCCCAATTCCCTTAGTGCTTCAACAAGTACGCCGACAGGTCGTTGCTTCATTCGGTCAGAACCAGTCAGGATCCTTGATCCATTAAGGGTAGAGAGGTAAGCGGTCAGGAAGCGAAAAGTAGTGCCAGCGTGCCCACAATCCAGAGTCTCTTCATCAGAAGAGAGCAGGGCTTCAAGGGTTTTGGTGTCTTCTGCATCTGAAAGGTTGCCAATATCAATATTGGCTGAACTCAAAGCCTTGATGATGAGCAGTCGATTGCTGATACTCTTCGATGCAGGGAGTTGGATCGTTCCCCTGATCTTTTCTGGTGGCGTTATCCGGTAGGCCATTTTTCTATAAACCACTGTAGTAATCGAGCGCCCGTCTTATTGATTCTTCATCAACGTATTGATCAATCAATGGCGACCCGATAGCTGTTAGTAAGGTGAAATTGATCTTCCCATCTTGATTTTTTTTATCTGCGTACATGGTGGCGACGTATTCACCATAAGACGAAAGATCCAATTGTCTTTTTGGAAAGATGGAAGAGAGATAACTACAGACGCCTTCTCTGGTTTCCTCACTGAGGCCTGTTAGAATCGAAGACAAATAGAGCTCACAGATCATCCCTATCGCAATGGCTTCCCCGTGGAGAAGGGGGGTGTCCGATCCCAGATAAAAAGACTCCAGTGCATGGCCGATGGTATGTCCGAAATTGAGTACTTTCCTTTCTCCTTCTTCTCTGGGATCCCTTGTAACTATCCGGTTCTTTATGGCGACGGATTGCTCAATTATAGCTCTCCAGGATTCCATAGATTGAGGCCCCATACCCAAATCATGTTCCCTAATAAGGCCCAAATACTCTTTGTCCGCGACCAGCCCGTGCTTGATTACTTCAGCATATCCAGCCACAACTTCCCTTTGATCCAGGGTTTTTAGAAAGGCCGGATCCACATATACAGCTTTGGGATTCTTAAACACGCCCAGGTAATTCTTGAGGCCATCAAGGTCTACGCCTACCTTGCCACCTATGGAAGCATCAACCTGGGAAAGCAAGGTTGTTGGTACGTTGATAAAGCCAATGCCCCTCTTGTAAATAGAAGCGGCAAAGCCTCCCATATCACAAACCACTCCTCCCCCTAAATTAATAAGCACTGCACCTCTTGAGGCATTGTGTGTACTTAGGTATCTTGCTATCGATGTGACAGTATCCAGATTTTTGTGCTCTTCCCCTGCCGGAACTTCGACAATACCAATCTGATCGAAATCCCCATTATCGGCAAATAAATCACGAAGTACTGGCAAGCAATGTTTTTTTGTGTTCTCATCTACCAAAATATAGCAATCAGAGAAATCGTGTTTCGAATGAATCAACTCAGGCAGAGTCGCGGTTTTCAGGCCTCCTATGTGTACGGAATAATTAGCAGTTTTGATTTCAATGATCTCGCTCATAGCAACATTAGATAGATTACAAAGTAAACAATAACGACGGAATTCGCTGTATATCAGGAGAATCACCTTGATCGATACAAATAGTGCAGTATTTATTAAGGCGGTATATTTGTCAGGTTAATCCCACTACCTGTGGGCATGAATATTCAATAAGTTATCAAGAAAGACGCGTGTTCACCTTGAGAAAGAATTTCTCCATACTCTGGAGTATATTGACGAGCATGGACTCAGCAGCATATTATGCCCTGTGGATCAAGGGGCTGCAGGTAATATGTTGGCCGCTGGACTTGATATTGAGCATTCTGGAACGCCCATTTATTCCTAAAGGAGACCCTGCACCTTTCCCCGTCATTTTTGTAATCGGTATTCATAGAACTGGGTCTACCCTTGTTTCACAGGTCCTCGCAGATAGCTTTGGATTTGCCCCTCTGGGTAATTTCGCCACACTATTTCCCAGGTCAAAATATTTAGTCCATTTGTTACTTAAGCGTTTTTATCATCCCGAGAAGCCCCGAAAAGCAAGGAAGTACAAAAGCTTCTACGGTATTTCAAGTGGATTTTTCTCGATAGGTGACAGTTACGAGATTTGGGATCGCTGGTTTGGGAAGGACCACTACAATAGGCCCGAGCAGATATCTGGGCAAAAGCTAAAGAGTATGGTCGAATATTTTAGGGGATTGCAAAAGGCATGGGGCAGGCCGGTCATAACCAAAAATAACAGGAACACCCTCATGCTGGAAACCATCTATAACAGCATTCCCAATGTATTTTTTGTAATGGTGTACAGAAATCCGGCGGATGTTATTCAATCTACCATGCAGGCCAGCAGGGATTTCTTTGGAACTGATGAGACCATCTGGGGGTTGCGAGATGACAAGAGTTTTGATCTGGAAAACTACAAGGACAAGCTCGATGCGTATTGTCATCAGTACCTGGACCTGGAAGACTCAATACGAAAGGCGCTAAATAAATTGCCCGCTGAAGATTATTCTGTGGTGCAGTACGAGGGTTTTTGTGAAGATCCAGCGACCTTTCAAAAGGAGATAATGGCTAAGCTCAAGGCGAAATATGAGCTACCTGATAACAATAAGGGTTTTGGATCATCAAGGCATTATACTTCGCGGCGGCTATACGATGTCAAATTGGCAGAAGAAATTAACCGGCGTATCAGGGATATAAGGACGACGCAAAAAGCTGTTGATGCTCAATAGAGAACAATTGTATAAAGCGGGAAAGTTTTTGGCCAAGCTGGCCATTACATTTGCCGCATTATATCTCGTTGCCCGTCAAATAGAAATTAATGACCTGAAAGCACTATTGGTGGAGGCTGATATTTCTTTTCTTATTCTGGCATTAGGACTCTTTGTTGTGGCCAAATTGCTTGAAGCGAGGAGATCAAATCTCTTTTTTCGTGTCTTGAACATCCAAATGAGCGAGGCAATGAATACCAGGCTGTATTTATTGGGTATGTTTTACAACCTCTTTCTTCCAGGAGGGATCGGGGGCGACTCTTATAGGGTATACTGGCTCAAGAAACGATTTCAAACAGGTCTTAAATCCTTGATTACCGCCTTTTTGCTCAATCGGGTAAGTGGCCTGGCAGCACTGCTTTCGCTACTGCTCATCTCCTGCACGTATGTAACAGAGCTCCACCCCTTGTTGCAATACGCGTTTATGCTCATTGTGATAGTACTGGCTTTGTATTATATCGTTATTAGGAGATTTTTTTCAGATTATTCTCCAACAAATATTTCAGCAACTGCATATTCTTTCTTTATTCAAATACTGCAATTGGCATCTGCGCACTACATTTTGTATGCATTGGGCGTGGACCAGGATTTTGGGGTGTATTGGTTTATCTTTTTGCTTTCCGGCATTGCCTTCATAATTCCGGTAACTATAGGGGGAGTGGGGTCGAGAGAGCTGGTATTCCTTTATGGCGCCCAAATGCTTCCAAACATCGATCTCAACACATGTATTGCCTTGAGCCTGGTAATTTATTGCATGAGGGCGATCGTTTCACTGGGCGGCGTTTATTTTCTGATGTATCCCGATAAGATTATTGATAAAGAGTAAATTAGTGGCTATAGCTGGATGACAAAAAAAGGACAGAAACATATTCAAGAACAGGCAAAGCCAAAGTCAACAAGCAATCTTTTGAAATACGGACTGATAATAGGTCTTCTGATGGCGGTTACCTATGTTGTGTTCATCCCGGCGCTTGATAATGACTGGACCAATTGGGATGACCCAAAGTACATCCTGGACAATCACATCATCAAAGACCTCTCCTGGGAGAGGGCTGAGGCCATTTTTCGGGACACCGACCGCAAGTCTGGGCTTTATGCACCGCTGACTTATCTGTCCTGGGCAACAGAGCATTACTACCACCTTTTAGATGCGACTGTATATCACCGGGATAATGTAATACTTCATGTGTTTAATACGGGCTTGGTGTTCTGGCTCATCCTGTTGCTGGTTGGAAGATATGAAGCGGCCCTGATTACGGCTTTATTATTTGGGATTCATCCCCTACATGTTGAGTCGGTAGCATGGATAACAGAACGAAAGGACGTGCTGTACACCTTCTTTTTCCTTCTGTCTTTGATTTTCTATACAATTTATTGTAAGAGCAAGAGAAGGGAAATGTTATTCTATGTGGGTGCTTTGCTTCTCTTTCTATTAGCGCTGCTATCAAAACCAGCAGCCGTTACCCTATCAATGGTATTGCTTCTTATTGATTACCTTCTTAACAGGCTGCTGGTGCAAGTGGAACCCGGAGGGGAAAAAGATGCAGGCATGCTATCGCGGATCAACAGGAAGGTAGTCGCGGAGAAAATCCCCTTTTTTGTTCTGTCATTTATTTGGGGATACATTACGATTAACACTACACGGAGTATTGCTGAAGGCGACACCTTTAGTCTAATAGAGAGAACGCTTTTTGCCTTTTACGGTATTGTTACCTACACGTACAAGTTATTTGTTCCGATCAACCTCTCCTGTTTTTATCCATTTCCCAGGTTAGAGGCAAATGGCATGCTGCCGACCATATATTACATTGCTCCATTGATTACCTGTGTCTTGTTGTATTTCGTCTATAGATCCATAAAGAGCACCAAAATCGTGCTGTTTGGAGTATTGTTCTTCCTGTTTACAATTGGGCTTACCCTGCAGTTTTTTCCGGTGGGCCCTAATATTGTAACAGACAGATACACCTATGTACCCTACATTGGGCTCTTCTTTATTCTGGGAATGGCGTTCGTTTGGCTGGTAGATCAAAAGGAAAAGAAGTTTGGGGGATTTAAAGTACTTTCTGCGGCAGTGCTCACCGGGTTTTCAATCTGGTGTATTACCCTCAGCCGCGAACGGTGTGAGGTGTGGACCAATTCGGAGACACTTTGGACCGACGTAATTGAGAAATTCCCAAATACATCCGAAGGCTATCTGAACAGGGGGCAGTATTATACCGACAACGACATTTTCGATAAGGCCATGGTGGACTACGAGTCAACGCTAAGGTTGAATCCCACATCAACACTGGCCTATATCAATCGGGGGAATGTGTATGGTAGAAATGGGGTTTACGACAAGGCTCTGGAGAACTATAGCAAGGCAATTGAATTGACCCCAGGTGCTTCTAAGATCTATCTTAACAGGGGCAACGTGTTTGGGCTACAAGGGGATATTCCAGCATCAATTGTAGACTTTACCAAAGCAATCGAACTCGAAAGAAACTATCTTGATGCGTATATCAACCGCGGAATATCGTATTCTAAGTTGCGGGATTTTAACAGTGCCCTGAATGATTTCAATATGGCATTGCAGATAAACCCCAATTCATTTAAGACACTTTCGATGAGGGCCTACGCACTCCTTGACATGGGGAGGCACGATGAAGCGATTAATGATTATAACAGGTTAATTCAGGTGAATCCCAACGATGGCAACTCTTATTTTTATAGGGGCTTGGCGAGGTATCGCAAATCCAATTATCCAGAGGCAATTAAGGATTATTCACTTGCCTTACAGATTAACCCTGCAAATGGGGGAGCGTATCTGAATCGGGCCCTGGCATATGAGGCCATACAAGACTATGCTAAAGCATTGCAGGACGCGCTTGCAGCACAACAGGCGGGGCAAAATATAGCACCTGATTTTATCCAACGATTGCAAGCAGCAAGTGGGAACTAGGCCATACTTTCCAACCTCAGGCCCAGAACTAGTCACAGTCGCAATTCCTGCTATCCTGCAAATCAACCCCTCCTGTCACCTCATAGGTGCTGTCGCGCTTTAAAAAAAACACCCTTAGGGATCGGCCGCCTTTCGTTTCACCGTCAACCGCATAAGAAGGGTAAATCTCACCTTTGGTCTTGCTTTCTTTGAAGTTGACGTCTCCATTAGAGAGCATCTCTTGAATATTCCCTTTTGAGATGTTTGCGCATTTCAGAATACAGTCCGAGCCAGGTGAGTAATTGATTTCAAACCTATTCAGGTCATCCATAACTCTTGAACCGGGTAACCAGGTAGGGTAACGGCCTCCAAATAAGGCGTAAGACAGCGCCAACCCTAAAGCCAGCCCAACACCGTAGAGCTTCAGCTTCCTTAAAAACGCAGAGGAACTGGAGTTCTGCATTTACCAGGCAGCCATTAATAGGTCAATGTCCTTGTAAGAAATACCCAGATGTTCACCCAGCATTTTATTTGTGAGGATGCCATTGTAGATATAGACACCGTTTCGCACACCCTTATTGGCCTTGAGCATACCGTCCACACCGCCGTAATCACCTATTTCCAATAAGATATCTGCAAAGATGTTACTCAGTGCACATGAAGCTGTTCTTGCCACCCTGGAAGTGATATTTGGCACACAATAATGAACCACATCGTGTTTTATAAATGTCGGCTTGTTGTGATCAGTAATTTTCGATGTTTCGAAGCAGCCACCTTGATCAATACTAATATCAACCACTACCGACCCCGGCTTCATGGCCTGAATCATCTCTTCGGTGACAATACAGGGAGTCTGCTTATCAGGCGCCCTTATTGCGCCTATCACCACATCAGCGGTTTTCAGCTCAGCATGCAAAACGTCAGGCTGTAGTATACTGGTAAATACCCGCATACTCAAGTCGTTTTGAAGACGTCGCAGCTTGTAAAGCGAGTCGTCAAATATTTTAACCGTGGCCCCTAATCCTATCGCTGAGCGCGCTGCAAATTCTCCTACCGTACCAGCACCGAGAATCACCACTTCGGTAGCAGGCACTCCTGCAACTCCTCCGAGCATGAACCCTTTTCCACCATTCACATTGCTCAATAATTCTGCGGCAATCAAAATAGAGGTGTTGCCTGCAATCTCTCCCATGGATTGTATAACTGGAAACTTTCCATGCGAATCCTGTATGTTGTCAAATGCAATGGCATGCACTTTCTTGGCAATCAGTTTCTTAATGTAGTTCTTTGGGTGAATGGCCATTTGTAAGGCGGAAAAGACAGTTTGCTTGGGTTTCAGCAAGTCTATTTCACCGGGCGCCAGTGGCTCCACCTTCATCACGATATCAGCCTCAAAGACTTCCTTAATGCCATTTACAATCTCTGCACCAGCCTCGCTGTAGTCATTGTCCGCGAAGTTAGCCCCCTTACCAGCACCTCTTTCAATGACCACCTTATGTCCATTATTGACCAACAGGACTACTGCTTGGGGAACGAGCGCTACCCTGTTTTCTTGTAAAGAAGTCTCCTTGGGAATACCAATGAAAAGACTGGACTTTTTCTTACCCACTTCAAGGGTTTCCTCCTGAGGCATTAAACCGCTCATAACGGAGGCAGATAGTATAGATGACTTGCGAGCTTTCATAGGTTCGACTCAGTGCTTAAAGATAGTCAATTCCCTAGTGTTTTCATCACTGGCAATTCGGGAGATGCGTATTTCTATATAGTTCTCTGGTAATAGCCTTTTAATTTTATCAGGCCATTCAATAAAACAGAATTGTTTGGAATAGAAGTACTCTTCGTATCCAATGTCATATACCTCTTCAAGGCTCTTTATTCGATAAAAATCAAAATGATAAATGGTATTTCTCTCACCCCCTTCAACTGCATACTCATTAACCAGAGAAAAAGTTGGACTCGTGACATTATCTTGTGATCCAAGCTGCTTAGCCATCGCTTTAATGAGCGTAGTCTTTCCTACACCCATGCTCCCTAAGAATGTATAAAATGATTGATTGGGAGAAGCGTCAATAATGAACTGGGCGGCAGCGTCAAGAGAATTTAAGTGCGCCTGGGTAATGCCTATCTCCATAGGGTTTATTTTGGCGTAAGTGTAATCAGTGGAATGAGCATTTCTTCCATCGACATGCCCCCGTGCTGAAAGGTGTTTTTAAAGAAGTTCATGTAGTAGTTGTAATTGTTGGGATATACGAAGTACCTGTCCTCTTTTGCAAATACATACCTGGAACTCAAATTGGATTTTGGCAACCCAATATCATCTGGATTACCCACGTCAAAAACATCCTTACTTTCATAAGTTAAGCTTTTGCCCTGCTTGTAGCGCAGATTGGTGGAGGTATTTCTGTCGCCAATCAATTTTGAAGGGCGTTTTACCCTAATGGTACCATGATCCGTAGTAATAATCATTTTAACCTGTTTGCTTCCGCTGCTTCCCAGTTCCGCGATGCGTTTTAAACCTCCCAATAGTGGAGAATGATCAAACCAGGAACTTGTGAGCGAGCGGTATGCCGCTTCGTCTCCGGCAAGCTCTTTAATTACCTCCATTTCAGTTCGGGCATGAGACAGCATGTCCACGAAATTGTAAACGATCACATTGAGTTGGTTGTTCATTAAGTTGGCTATATTCTCAACCATTTTTTTGCCGTTAACCAGATTTGCGATCTTAGTATAGGAAAATTTGACGTCCATGCCTTGACGCTGAAGTTGTGCCTCAATTAACTCAGCTTCGTGCATATTCTTACCGCCCTCGTCAACATCGTTGACCCAGAGGCCCGGAAATTCACTTTCAATTTCGGAAGGCATCATGCCAGCGAATATGGCATTTCTGGAAAACTGCGTGGCGGTGGGCAATATGCTGCAGTAAATTTCTTCTTCTTCAACTCTAAAATATTCAGCAATCGTTGGACTCAATATTTTCCATTGGTCGAAACGAAGGTTATCAATCAGGACAAAAAACAAGACCGTCTCGTTGTTTTCCAAAACGGGGAACACCCGTTCCTTAAACAGGTTGTGAGACATGAGAGGTTGATCATCACCGATACCCTTTAGCCAGCGGGTGTAGCTCGATTCGACCTTGCGACAAAAGAGGTTATTGGCCTCCGTTTTTTGCATGCGTAACACCTCGTCCATTCCCTCATCTTTGGCGGTATCCAGCTCCAGTTCCCAATAAATCAGTTTCCTATGCACCTCTGCCCACTCCTCATAACTCATCCCTTCACTCAGGGACATGCCGATGTTTCGAAAATCTTGCTGGTAGCTGGAAGTTATCTTCTCACTGACCAGTCGCGCTTTGTCAATGTGTTTTTTTATGGAAAGCAAGACCTGCTTTGGGTTAACAGGTTTAATGAGATAATCTGAAATTTTAGCACCGATCGCATCATCCATTAGGTTCTCTTCTTCGCTCTTTGTCACCATAATTACTGGAAGATCGGGGTTTGAATTCTTGATGAATTCCAGGGTTTCTATTCCAGAAAGCCCCGGCATGTTTTCATCTAAAAACACAAGATCAAACCGACCTTCTTTTATCATAGTAAGCGCATCGTCACCATTATTTGCGGTAGCTACACCATAACCTTTGTCTTCAAGAAATATTACGTGGGGCCTAAGGAGGTCTATCTCGTCATCAACCCAGAGAATTTGTATCTCACTCATTTGTTATGTGTCTTGTACGGTGCATTATAGAAAGATTCTTGCGTTCAAAGAATAATTTATAAATTCCCAAATGAATCGTATTCTGCCAACAAATTAGAGTTTTTTTTGAACTCCTAACATCAATCGTCATAATATTGTTTCTAATCATCGCGGATAATGGCAAGGCGTAAGCAAACAATTCTAAATGACCCGATCTATGGATTTATAAGCATCCAGGATGGATTGATCCTCAAACTGCTGGACCACCCGTATTTTCAAAGGCTGGGTAGGATAAAACAGCTGGGTCTTACGCACCTGGTGTATCCGGGTGCTTACCATACGCGGTTACAACACGCATTAGGGGTTACTCATCTGATGGGAACGGCGATAGAAGTGCTTAGGTCAAAAAAACACGATATTACAAAAGAGGAAGAGCTGGCGGTGACCATAGCTATCCTCTTGCACGATATTGGTCATGGTCCATTTTCTCATGTCCTTGAGAACACCATTGTCAGCAATGTAACCCATGAGGACCTGTCTGACATGTTCATGGGGCGCCTGAATGAAGAGTTTAGCGGGAAACTTGATCTGGCGATTAAGATATTTGCGAATAAATACAGAAAGAAGTTTTTACACCAACTGGTTGCAAGCCAATTGGACATGGACAGGCTTGATTACCTGCGAAGAGACAGTTTTTTCACGGGGGTGGCTGAGGGTGCAATTAGTTCCGATAGAATTATTAAAACCTTGAATATAGTTGATGATAACCTTGTTATTGATGCCAAGGGGATTTATTCCGTTGAAAATTTTCTGATCGCCAGAAGGCTCATGTACTGGCAGGTGTACCTTCACAAGACAGTTATTGCAGCGGAGTATCTCCTGATTAAAATTCTGGAGAGAGCCAAAGAGCTTGGAAATCAGGGGACTTCATTATTTGCCACCCCAGCCCTCCATTATTTTCTTACACGGCAGCCAGGCAAGAAGGCCTTTGGGAAAGACCGAAAAGTACTTGAGATGTTTGCCATGCTGGATGATTATGACATTCTCGCCTCTGTTAAAGTTTGGTCCCAGGAGGGTGAGCCGATCTTGAAGCGCTTGAGTGCCAATCTGGTAAATCGCAACTTGTTTCATATAGAATTGACGGACAAACCATTCAGCAATAACAAGATCGAGAAAATTCGGGCTAAAACTGCAAAAGCTTATAAAATAAGCGCAGAAGAAGCTCGCTACTTCGTTTTTACGGATATAATCGGCAACAGCCTATATGATAGGCAAAGTGACAAGATCAACATATTATACAGAGACGGAAAAATGACAGATATAGCAGTAGCTTCTGATCATCTCAACATCTCAGTTTTATCAAAACGCGTTGAAAAACACTTTTTGTGTTGCCCTAAAACGATGATATAGCACATTTTTCAATCAGGACGCGAGATAAATTCTGCAAAAAGCCGTATTTTTGTCGCCGGGGAAAGGCTGACCTTTTTCTCTGCAGGCAATGAATGAGATAAGGCATCAGCCAAAAGCAAGCGTACCTGATAGGCAATGAAGAAAACAGCCTCAGAAATATATAGCGAGTGCGGGGAAGCATTTACCTTAATTGGGATAGAGGGGAAGCAAGACGTAGAGGTAAACGATATAGCCGCCTGGGAGAATGCCGGGCAAGGCGACCTGGTCGTTGTGCCTGATGAAGAGTCGCTGAACGCGGTTCTTGACAAGAAGGCAGCTGTAATAGTTGTTCCCGTGGGGCTGGCCGGGAAATGTGCGGCTGTAACAGATACAGCAGCAATTATCACCAGCAATAATCCCAACCTTGGGCATGCCCTCTTGAAACAAAAATATGGTGACTACGACTATACCAATACAGGATGGGACCCAGTCCATCCATCGGCGGTTATTCACAAGTCGGCCACAGTTGCTTCAGATGCATTAATTGGGCCAGGTGTGGTAATATCCGAGGGCGCAAACATCGGGAAGGGCTGTAATATTATGGCGAACGTTGTCATTGAACGTGATGCCTGCATAGGCGATAATGTAAGAATTCACCCCGCCGCAATTATTGGATGGGAGTGCCAAATAGGGAATGATTGTTTAATCCTATCTCAAGCGGTTTTGGGCTCAGAAGGCTACGGTTACGCACAAGACGGGAAATTCAATCATTATCGGGTTCCGCAAACGGGCAATGTCATTATCGGCGACAGGGTGACAATAGGGGCGAGTAATACTATTGACAGAGGAACGCACGGACCGACAATTATTGGGAATGGGACTATTTTTGACAATTTATGCCATGTGGCACACAATGTTAAGATTGGAGAAAACTGTGCAATAATAGCTGGGTTTCTTTGCGCGGGGTCAACGGTGCTGGGCGATAGAATTGTTGCGAGCGGACAAACAATGATCAAGGATCACCTCAGCATCTGTAGCGATACAATATTTGTTCATAGGGCAGGAATTATCAAAGATGTTACTGAACCTGGAACTTACGCCGGGTCTCCGATTCTCCCGATGAAGGACTATGTGGTCAGTAATGCGATTTACAAGGATTTGGGAAGTATTCGTAAGAAATTGATGGAAATTGAGAACGAAGTCCGCCCTTTTCTGGAGCAAATGGAACTAAAAGACCTGTAATTGAATTATTATTTCTATGTCTGACAAACAAAAAACGATTAAAGCAGCTGTTACCGTATCTGGTGTTGGACTACACACCGGAGCTGAGGTGAATCTCACCTTTAAGCCCGCGCCTGAAAATCATGGCTATAAATTTCGAAGGACTGATCTGCCAGGTAAACCTGTAGTTGAAGCAACGTTGGAGAATGTTGTGGACACTATAAGAAACACCAATCTCGAGCAAAATGGTGCGAGCATAAACACTGTTGAACATACACTTGCGGCAGTTGTGGGAATGGATATTGACAATATCCTGATAGAGGTTGATGGGCCAGAGACACCCATCCTCGATGGAAGTTCGGCTGATTTTATTGAGGCGCTTTCCAAAGTAGGGACCAAAACCCAAAAGGAACCCAGAGAATATTTTAACCTAAAAGAACCCATTCACTATGTGAATGGATCTGGCAAAACGGAGATTATAGCGATGCCGAGCCCGACTTTTAGGATTAAAGTAATGGTTGATTATAGCTCTCCTGTTTTAGGACACCAGCATGCAACTCTGGACAGGATTAAAGACTTCAAAAAAGAGATATCAACGAGTCGAACTTTTGTGTTTCTACATGAGCTGGAAGATCTATTGGGCGGCAACCTAATCAAAGGTGGGGACCTGGACAATGCAATTGTCATTGTAGACAAGGAAGTGAACACAGCCACATGGAAAAAGCTCAAGAAGCTCTTCAACAAACCTGATATCAAGATTCTGAAGGAAGGAGTGCTAAACAACATACAGCTGCAATTTCAAAATGAACCTGCGCGCCACAAGCTGCTGGATATGGTGGGTGATCTTGCATTGATCGGAATTCGAGTTAACGCACAGATTATTGCTTCAAAACCTGGACATACGACGAATATTGAGTTCGCGAAGCAAATAAAAGCTCTGATTAAGAAGAAGAGAAGAAAACCTGATTATCCAGTCTATGATCCCCTGAGGGAGCCATTGTACAACATCAACCAAATAAAAAAGATATTACCCCATAGAAGCCCTTTCTTGTTCATCGATAAGATACTGGAAATGGGAGAAGATTATGTAATAGGGATGAAGAATGTGACAATGGATGAACCGTTCTTCGCAGGGCATTTCCCTGATGACCCAATTATGCCTGGTGTGTTGTTGGTAGAGGCGATGGCACAAACCGGTGGGGTTTTGGTGCTAAGTACGGTACCAGACCCAGAGAACTACCTGACGTATTTTGCAAAAATTGACAAGGTAAAGTTTAAGAGCAAGGTTATACCCGGGGACACTGTATTATTCAGACTGGAACTTCTTAGCCCAATTAGGCGCGGGATATGCCATATGGGCGGGGCAGCATTTGTAGGAGACAAAATGGTAATGCAGGGAGAAATGATGGCCCAGATCGTTAAAGTAAAGGGGATTGCTGACAAGAAAAGCGAGCCTGAACCGGTTCATTAATATTAGAGATGAACACCGCCTAATTTAAAATATAGAATAGCATGCCGAACACACTTTGCTACATACACCCAAAAGCTAAAATTGGAAAGGACGTAATAATTGAACCTTTTGCGACAATTGAAGAAGGGGTTGAAATAGGAGATGGTACCAGGATTGGATCTAACGCGGTGATAATGAAAGGTGCTACCTTAGGTAAGCACTGCAATATATTTCCAGGAGCAGTAATTGCCGCTGCACCCCAGGATCTAAAGTACAAGGGTGAGCCGACAACAGTTGAAATTGGTGATAATGTAACGGTTAGGGAGTTTGTCACGATTAATCGAGGCACAATTGATCGACACAAAACAGAAGTTGGAGATAACAGCCTCTTAATGGCATATGTTCACGTTGCTCATGATTGTAAAATTGGCAGCAATTGTATTCTGGCTAACAACGTGGCCCTTGCCGGACATGTGGAGTTGGAAGATTATGTTGTTTTAGAAGGGCTGGTGGCGGTTCAGCAATTTGTGAAACTAGGAGCCCATGCATTTATTGGTGGCGCATCCTTAATCAGAAAGAACGTACCGCCCTATGTGAAGGCCGCACGTGAGCCGTTGTCTTATGCCGGGATTAACTCCATTGGCTTAAGAAGGCGTGGTTTCAGCAATGAGACAATCCTAAATATTGAAGACATATACCGGATCATATATGTCCGGAGTAACAATATTACACAGGCCCTCAATGCGGTAGAACTGGAAGTAGCCGCATGCGAAGAGAAGCGAAACATCATCCGCTTCATTCGTGAATCTACCAAAGGAATCATCAGAGGCCCTTCGTTGTCCTAATACAATCTGGTATTGCCATGTTAAAGATCAAAATGGACAACGTCGGCAAACGCTATAACAGAGGATGGGTATTTCGTGCAATTAGCGATGAGATTCAGCTGGGCGATTCCATCGCAATATTGGGCCCTAATGGCTCTGGCAAGTCAACTTTATTGCAAATTATTTCAGGCAGTGTCTCGCCTTCCCAGGGAGAGATGTCTTATTATTTGGAGGGAGAGGCACTTGTGGAAGAGCAGATTTACAGAAACATAACAATTGCGGCCCCTTATCTTGAACTTATTGAAGAATACACCTTAGGAGAGCAGGTAGCATTCCACTTTCAGTTTAAGCAGCTCGCAAAAGGAGTGGAACAATCTCAAGTTCCGAGCCTATTGAACCTGGAAGAAGACAAGGCAAAACCACTCAAACAGTACTCCTCTGGAATGCTACAGAGGGTAAAACTTGGTCTGGCGATTTTGAGTGATACACCCATTGTTTTGTTGGATGAACCTGCCACCAATCTGGACTCTAACGGCATTGAATGGTACAACAAGATGGTTGGTATTCACACAAAGAATAGAACAGTTATTATTTGTTCCAACAGACGTGAAGAAGAATACCATTTTTGCAATAGGGAGCTAATTATGGAAAATTATAGATAGATTTGTCGACAGTACCGGATAAGGGTTAATCTATATACAAGATGGCATCAACAGGAGACTTTAAAAATGGAATGTGCATAGAATTCAATGGCGGATTATGGACCATTGTAGAATTCCAGCATGTAAAACCAGGGAAAGGGCCCGCATTTGTCCGCTCGAAACTCAAGAATGTAAAATCGGGAAAAGTGGTGGACAACACCTTCACGGCAGGTGTTAAAATCACGGAAGCCCGGGTCGAGCGAAGGCCTTACCAATTCCTTTATAAGGACGATAGCGGGTTTCATTTTATGCATACAGAAAACTATGAGCAAACATTTCTCAATGGGGACGTTGTTACAACACCCGAATTGCTCAAGGACGGGCAGGCAGTAGAAATATTGGTGCACGCAGAGACGGGAGAGGTATTGGCGTGTGATCTGCCACAATTCGTTGAGTTGGAGATTACCTATACTGAACCTGGAGTGAAAGGTGACACGGCTACAAACACATTCAAACCTGCTACTATGGAAACAGGGGCAATTATCAAGGTACCGCTCTTTATTGGTGAAGGAGAAAAGATCAGGATTGACACAAAAACTGGTGAGTATGTCGAGCGGGTTAATAATTAGATCGCAATAAATTCAGAGATGAAGCTCAATCCTCCAATTAAACTTTCAGAACTTGCTGGCCTCATAAAGGTCAAAATTGTTGGTGATCCAGATCAATTGGTAAGCGGCATCAATGAAGTTAACGCCGTTGAAGATGGCGATTTGGTATTTGTTGATCATGAAAAGTACTATGAAAAGGCACTTACCTCTGCTGCTGCAATAATTCTGATTGACAAGGAAGTTGAACGTCCGGAAGGGAAAACACTCTTAATATCAGCAGATCCTTTTACTGATTACAATACCCTGACCCAACACTTTAGCCCGTTCAGAGCCTCAGAAAAAGCGATAAGTGATTCTGCTGAATGTGGTGCAGAAACCGTAATAATGCCAAATGTATTTATCGGTAATTCGGTAAAAATAGGAAGCAACTGCCTCATTCATCCCAATGTTAGCATTTACGACAACTGTATTATAGGTGACAAAGTAATCATTCATTCCAACGCTGTAATTGGAGGAGACGCCTTTTATTATCAAAAGCGTGATGGAAAGCATGTTAAAATGCATACTTGTGGACGGGTTGTTATTGGAGACAATGTAGAAATTGGCAGCTGTAGCAATATTGATAAAGGGGTTAGCGGAGACACAAAAATTGGACATGGGACAAAAATTGACAGTCACGTACATGTTGGACACGATACGCAAGTTGGCAAGAACTGCCTTTTTGCAGCACAT
>DTRK01000284.1 GCA_012965955.1 Flavobacteriales bacterium | reverse complement strand
GTGCCAGGCGCCAGGAGCAATTGAAATATGGAATTACAACTGTCCTGATAATATCTATAATATTCACCCTGCTCCTTTACAGTCGCTTCAGGGTTATCCGTGAGCAAAAAGGGATTATAGAAAGACAAAAGTTGACAGTTGACGAAAAGAACAAGGATATTACCGACAGTATCAATTACGCCAAACGTATTCAAACATCTATGTTACGTACGGAACACGAGATGTTTGATCTGCTTGGAGAACATTTTGTATTGTTCCTACCGAAAGATGTCGTCAGTGGTGATTTTTACTGGTGTCACCAGCAGGGGGATGTGGTAATTTGGGTGGTGGCTGATTGTACCGGACATGGTGTGCCAGGTGCTTTTATGAGCATGATAGGGAATAGTTTGATGAATGAGATCATCATTGAAAAAAAGTTGACTACTCCGGGGTTAATCCTGGATGAGTTAAAAGCCGGAATTATTAAATCCCTTGGGGTGGGAAGACAAGACGGTATGGATATGGCTTTATGTGCTTTTAACAGGACGACGTATGAACTTCAATTTGCAGGTGCTAATAATCGTCTCTACATAACAAGGAAGGGTATTGGAAAGGAAGCATTAACGTCAGCCGATTGGATAGCGACCTTCGATAGTGACCTTATAGTAATTAAGCCCGACAAGCAGTCAGTGGGTTTTGAAGAAGATAAAGACGTGCCATTCACTACCCGTTCTATACAGTTGGAAAAGGGAGACTGTATTTATGCCTGTTCAGATGGGTACCTGGACCAGTTTGGAGGTAAGAAAAACAAAAAATACTCCGTCAGGCGCTTCAAAGAGGTGCTGTCAGAAATCCACACAATGTCCATGGAAGAGCAGATGGTACATGTCACCAATGAACTCTTTGAATGGATGGAGGACAAGGAGCAGATCGATGACATATGTGTGATAGGCGTCAGGGTAGAGATGACTGTGCCCTATAGTAGTTAAACAGATGCTGTACCGGGTTTTGCTATTGCGAGGGTTATATGAGGATGCCGCCGCCACTAAGTCTTCAGTAAATAATTGTGAACCTGAAGGTAATGTTAACCAAATGTTAATGTTTTTATGGAATTGTAATAACCAAGGCACCTATTAGTTAGAGCAATAAAACAACCCTCTAATTAATACTTGCTATCCATGAAGACACATCTACTTATCGCGGCATTCCTGATCTTAAGTTTCAGTGGTTTTGCCCAGTACAATTCTGAAAATCTTGAATTAACTACCAACGAATATTCTGTCGAGCGTTACACGTTCGAGAATCTTCGTATCTACCCGATTAGGGCCAATGACGTATTTCGCGACTTCCATAAGTCGGTTGGTACTTTCAACAATCTCCAATCAGCGATTTTAGCTGATGATGTTGATGTGACTGAGTCAAGCGCTTCAGGTACGGTGAATACGCTCTTTGCAGAGAACAAATCCAAAGATACCCTCTATATAATGGCGGGGGAAGTAGTAAAGGGAGGAAAGCAAGACAGGGTCATAGGCCAGGACATGGTGATTGCCCCTGGAGAAAAAGTAAACCTGGCTGCATTCTGCGTGGAGCAGGGCAGGTGGACCCAGAGTTCAAGCAAAGGCAAGAATGGGAATGATAAGTTTGATGGGTATTTCAACACTTCCAGTAGAGAAATTAGAAAGGCAGCAATAGTGGATAAGAGCCAGGGCGAAGTATGGAACAAGGTGGCTGAAATAACCGCAGGTAACAATGTCAGATCACGCACAAGTGCCTACACTGCCTTGGATGGCGACAAGGACTACAAGGAGACCATAGATAAGTATATGAAGGAGTTCAAGTCTGCCTGGGATGCTGATAC
>DTRK01000283.1 GCA_012965955.1 Flavobacteriales bacterium | reverse complement strand
CAAGTTGCCGGACCAGGAACTACGGGTTATGCGCCAAATGCAAACAGTCCATCTGCTACAGCTACTGCAACGCTCTATGGAACTTATACCTACAGGTGGACAGAAGTGAACGGCACTTGTTCGGATTTTGATGAGATTATAATTAATTATTATGAGCAACCGGTTGCTAATGCCGGTAGTGGCGGAAATGAGTGCGACTTGAACTTTATTTTCTCGGCAGCTCCAACTTTCGGTACTGGTACATGGACTCAGGTTGGAGTTCCTCCAAGTGTAGCCAACTACTTTCCCAATGCTAATAGTCCTACTGCATTGGCAACTGTAACGGCGTATGGCACGTATTTTTTCCGGTGGACGGAGCTCAACGGAACCTGCTCAGATTTTGATGACGTTCAGGTGGACTTCTATGAACAGCCGGCAGCTAATGCGGGAACTGGAGATACGGTTTGTGGAACGTTGGACCATACGTTGGGGGCATTCGCTTCTGTTGGCACAGGCACATGGACCATTGAGTCTGGACCCGGCACTGCGACCTATGTACCAGATGCCAATACAGCCAATGCTACAGCCACGGTATCGATGGTGGGCACTTATACATTCGAATGGCGGGAAGTGAATGGGGTTTGTGATGACTCAGCTACCGTAGTGGTGCTGTTTGCCAATTTGCCAACAGTAAGTTACAGCGGGCTAGGGGCTACGTATTGTATCAGTGATACAAATGCGGTTCCATTGACTCCAACACCTGTGGGGGGTGCTTTCTCAGGGAATGGTGTGGTTGGCAATGATTTCTTTCCAGACCTGGCAGCAGTGGGCACCAATGTGATAACTTATACTTATACCGATGGCAATGGGTGCACAAACTCCGCTCTGGACTCTACCGTAATTATTGGGCTTCCTATAGTTAGCTTCAGTGGATTAAATGGGCCTTACTGTGGGGATGATGTAGTGCCTGTCCTGTTAACGGGATTTCCAGCAGGTGGCGTGTTTTCTGGCCCGGGAGTGAGTGGCAGC
This sequence comes from Flavobacteriales bacterium, assembly GCA_012965955.1. Lineage (GTDB taxonomy): Bacteria > Bacteroidota > Bacteroidia > NORP154 > NORP154. Next base: position 47,887 of record DTRK01000283.1, on the reverse strand, counting down.
TCTTTCACCCCGGCTACTGCAGGCAATGGCCTTCACGTTATATCCTATACTTATACAGATGGAAATGGGTGTGTCAATTCGGACGATCAGTCTGTCAATGTCACTACGCTTCCTCTCGTCACATTTTCCGGTCTTGACACGGCATATTGCTTAGATGCAGTTGCGGTTACTCTTTCAGGAGTTCCATCGGGAGGTGTATTTACCGGCCCGGGCATATCGGGCAGCACCTTTGACCCTGCGATAGCCGGGGTGGGAACGCATAGCATTAACTACGCGTATTCAGATGGCAACGGATGTTCCAGTGATTCTACAAAGTTGGTAACAGTTAATGCCCTGCCTGTTGTTACGTTTACTGGGTTGAACGCAACCTACTGCATTGATGACGCGGCTGCAGTGCTGGTGGGCTCTCCTCTTGGAGGAACATTCTCAGGAACGGGCGTCTCAGGAGGGGCATTTGTGCCGTCTGTAGCAGATACAGGTTCACACACTGTTACGTATGTTTATACAGATGGTAATGGCTGTACTGGCTCACAGGTACAGGGTACAGTAGTAACTCCACTTCCCGTAGTGTCATTTTCAGGACTATCTGCCGCCTATTGTGTGAGTGCAGCAACAGAAACACTCACAGGATCACCAATTGGAGGAACCTTCTCAGGTCCTGGAATTACATCAAACGTATTTGATCCGGCTGTTGCCGGAACGGGTACCCATTCCATTGTGTATGTGTATTCAGATGGTGGTGGTTGTACAGATAGCTTGCTGCAATCTGTAGTGGTAAATCCATTGCCTGCTGTGACGTTTTCCGGCTTGGATAGCAGCTATTGTGTAGATGCAAGTCCGGCTAATCTGGTTGGCTTCATACCGGGGGGTACTTTTACAGGTACTGGTGTTACGGGATCTTCGTTTGACCCTGCGGCGGCAGGCATTGGAAGTTATGCAATTACTTACACATACACTGATGGGAATGGATGCACAGATAGCGCTCAAACTAATACTGTTGTAAATGCATTGCCGGTTGTTACGTTCACCGGCCTGGACACTGCCTATTGCGTTAGTGCAGGTGGAGATGTTCTTAGTGGAACACCTGCTGCTGGTTTCTTCAGCGGAAATGGAATAAGTGGCAATAGCTTTTTCCCTTCTATCGCAGGTACAGGAATGCATGTAATATCATATACTTATTCAGATAGCAATAGCTGTGCAAGCTTTCAAACAGATACAACGAATGTTGTTTCACAACCCATTGCAAGTTTTACTGGCTTAAATGCTACTTATTGTGTTGACGCTGGGACGTCAAGTCTAACGGGAGTGCCGGCGGGAGGAGTGTTCTCAGGACCTGGCATGAGTGGGAGCACATTTGACCCTGTTGTTGCAGGTGTTGGGGCTCATGTTGTTCAATATTTGTTTGTGGACGCGTATGGCTGTGGTGATAGCACTTCCCAAACGGTGGTTGTCCTTGCCCTGCCGGCAGTTACATTCTCGGGACTAGGTGCGGAGTATTGCGTGGATGGATTGGCAGCCAACTTAGTGGGCTTTCCATTGGGAGGCACATTCTCAGGAACCGGTGTTTCTGGCAGCACATTTGATCCTGCTGTAGCCGGTGTGGGAACGCACAGTGTGACGTATTCATATACTGATGGAAATGGTTGTACAAAGGATACCACCCTGACAACTTTGGTTAATCCATTGCCGGTTCCGGTTATTGTGGCTAATGGCCCAACATCATTCTGTCAGGGAGACAGCGTGGGCTTGTCGGCGGGATCCTGGGTCACTTATTTGTGGAGCACAGTAGAAATTACCAGCACTATAACTGTAACAAGCACGGGAGCATACATTGTTCAGGTTACAGATACAAACCTTTGCTCTGCGGTTTCTGCACCAATATCAATGACAGTTAATTCAAATCCGGTGTTGGTTACATCTGCCGTTAATGCTAACTGTACTGGAGGTGCTGATGGAACAACAACAGTTGTCGCATCTGGGGGAACTGGCCCGTATTCCTATTTGTGGAATGATGGCAGCAGTCAAACCAACTCTACCGCAACTGGGTTGCCTTCTGGCACTTATGCGGTTACGGTTACAGACTTCAATGGATGTGTTGGAATTGATTCTGCCAGTGTAATGGAACCTACAACGCCTTTAGTGGCCTCAATTGCAACTGTTGATGTAAGTTGTAATGGAGGTTCGGATGGGTTTGCCATTGGGGCGGGATCAGGTGGAAGTACACCATATACCTTCCAGTGGGATGATATTGCCTTACAGACAACTGATACTGCACAGGCTTTAACGGCTGGAACATACAGTGTAGTGATAGCTGACGTCAATGGCTGTACAAGTATTGATACAGCGATCGTATCTGAACCGGCCGCCTTAACGAGCATTGGCTCTGGCACAGCAGTAAGCTGCAATGGCGGCCAGGATGGCTCTGCCGCGATTTCTGCCCAGGGTGGTGTGCCTCCGTATGACTACCTCTGGGATGGGGGACAAATTGACCCTGTGATTATTTCCTTGAGTGTAGGCACTTATGGTGTTACTGTTACAGATGATAATGGGTGCCAATTGGTTGACATGATCACCGTGACTGAACCAGCGATGTTAACACTAAGTGTGTCAGAAACGGCGGTTACGTGCGGAGGAGTATCCAATGGAACAGCCATTGTAGTTGCTGCAGGAGGAAATCCCGCCTATACATATCTGTGGGATGATGGTCAAACTACTTCAGTAGCCGTTGGGTTGTCAGGAGGGCTGGTGTCAGTAGATGTAGTAGACTCGAAAGGGTGCAATGCTGCGATTGGCACTTCAATTACTGAGAACCTCGCTGTCACGTCTACGACAACTGCTCAAAATGCTTCAATTGGCAATTCAGATGGTTCGGGCTCTGTTACCGCTGTTGGAGGAGTTGCACCTTATACTTATATGTGGTCCAGCGGACATACAAGCTCTACTGCAACAGGATTGTCAGCGGGTATATATATCATTGGTATTGAAGATAATGAGGGATGTACGGTGACAGATACGGTAATTATTAAGGTCGCTATGATTGACGCAGCCACTGCGTTTACACCAAATGGAGATGGGGTCAATGATTTTTGGACGATTGGAGATATGTCTCTTTATCCTAAGGTGGAGGTAACTATTATGGGCCGATGGGGCCAAATGATATTCAACTCCATTGGATATGAAGACCCCTGGGATGGAACCTATCAAGGCAAGGAACTGCCAATGGGATCCTATTTCTTCATAATTGATCTTCACGAGGGCAGTGATCCGGTCACTGGTGCTGTTACCATAATGAAATAAGATGAAACAACGGAAAAAGACATTAATACTACTGGCGATCTTAACGAGTGCTAACCTGGTGAGTGGCCAACAGCTGGCACAGTTCAGCCAGTATTTGCACAATCCCATATTATTAAACCCGGCTACCTCAGGCGTTAATAATAATGTCAACTTAAAACTGTCTTACAGAGATCAATGGACGGGATTCACTGATGCGCCCAAGACTTCCTACTTCAGCATCGATGGAACCATTGGAGGCGGTACCAAAGGTTCCAGTCTGAGATCTAGTCGACTTGGATTTACAGAGGTTAAGAGTGGGAGGAAGTTGCTCAGCCATGGCATTGGCGGATATATTGTTTCAGATACGTACGGGGCATTTACAAATACGGCTGGTTATGTATCGTATGCCCTGCACTTGAATATTACTGAGGAGATAAGAATGTCTTTAGGCCTTGGAGCAGGTATTTCGGCATGGCAGATGAATGCGAAAAAAGTTGAGGTAGCAGACCCCAATGACAATACATACGACTACCTGGTATCCATGGGATTGAGAAAGTCGTTCTTTGACATGAACAGTGGCATCTGGGTTTTTTCAGACAAATTCTACATTGGGTATTCCAGTGAACAGCTCCTCCAAAACCACATTCGCGACATTGACATTCCTGCGGAAACTAAAGTCAACATTCACCACTTTGTAACGGGTGGATATAAGTTCTATCTAAAAAATGACCTCAACATAACTCCTAGCCTAATGTTAAAATACATGAGTCCAGCTCCTTTAACGTTGGATTTTAATATAAAGGTGAACTTCAAGGAGCAAATGTGGGGAGGATTGTCATATAGAACAAATGATGCGTTGGTAATTATAGCGGGCTATAATATCAAGGATAAAATAAATATTGGATATTCATATGATGTGACACTTTCAGAGCTAAAGCAGTATTCCACGGGCAGCCATGAGATTCTGTTGGGCTACAAGGTCTTTACAGAGGCCCGAAAATCTTCAGTTAGTTTCTTGTGATACTAAATATGGCTTAAGAGCAAAGAGGTCGGCAAATGTTTTTTACTTGATGACAGGTTGACCGGCGCTATATCTTTACCCCAAATATTATCACGTCGTCGATTTGTTCATGATTGCCCATCCAGTCCGTGAGCACCCTGTCAAGGTGAGTCCGTTGTTCATCCATGCCTTTCTGATGGATCTCAAGAAGCATTTCCTGAAAAGGCTGGTAGTAGAATTTTTTGTTTTCCGGCCCTCCCCTCTGATCTACAAATCCATCAGAGAAAACATAAAGCATATCGCCCTTTTTCAATGGAATTTCGTGAGTGTTGAATACCGTTGATTCTGTAGTGTTACCTATGAACAATCGGTCACCACGGTATTCGGTCAATTTTCCATCTCTTATCACATACAACGGATTGTGTGCACCTGCATACTGCAGCTGCAAGCTGTCCTTGTTAAGAGAACACAAAGCGATATCCATACCATCTTTCACCTCCCATTCGATCTTGCTGCCATCACTTGACTCGACAACCTGCGATTCTTTATCCTGGAGCAGGGCGATAATTTTATCACTTGCCATTTTTAAAATCTCTCCCGGATTGCTCGTGTCATGCTGAGCCATAATATCGTTAAGTACATTGTTTGAAATGATACTCATAAAAGCACCTGGAATACCATGGCCCGTGCAATCCGCAGCTGCGAAGAGGATACTTCCATTCTTTTCTTTTATCCAGTAGAAGTCCCCGCTTACAACAGCTTTAGGCTTAAATAGAATGAATGACTCCGGTAACAGTGCGCTAATTTTCGCCTTTGAGCTGAGCAAGGCATTTTGAATACGCTTGGCATAGTCTATACTGTCTGTGATTTGTCTGTTCGTTCTTTCGAGCTGCGATTTTTGCGCCTCTAGCTTTTCCTTTTGGCCACTGATCTCTTCTTTTTGCTCTGTAATTTCTTGATTTTGCTTAGCCAGTTGAGTATTCGCTTTACGTTTCTGTTGGTATCGGTTCAGTATTAGAAAAACGATTGCTGCCAGGAAAACGAGTCCTACAATCAATCCAGCTGTAATGGCATTTTTCTTTTCAATCTCAGTCCGTTTCTTTTCAATCTCAGCCTGGCTCGCCGCCTCTTTTATCTGATTTTCCTTTTTTTCAAGTTCTAATTCCTGTGCTTTTTGTTCTTTGAGCAGCTTTTCTTGCCTCAATGCGTCCTTGTTCACCTTTGCAAGAAGTGCAATTATCTTGTTTTCTTCGTCGAGTGTGGCAATAGTGTTAAGAAACTCTGAGGTCTGCTCTTCCAATTGAGAACTTTTAACCTCCAAATCCTGAATTTGTTCTTCTTTTTTTGCCTCCTCTATTTTTTGAAATTCCGATTTACTTTCCCGATATGCTTCTAGGTTTCTCTCGACAACTTCCAGGTTTCTTAAAACATTGTTCGTCAGAATAGACTGATTGCTTGATTTTGCCAGGGCAAGCGCTTTAACCAGGATGGTTTGGGCAAGTTCATAATTCCCAAAGTTAGAATATGAAGAGCCAATCATATTATAGGTTTGGGCCATTGCTGCTTGGTCATCGGTCTTCTTATCATATATAATAGCTTTTTCATATTCGGCTATAGCTTTTTCATAATTTCCGTTTGCAAAATGCACTTCACCAATCCTTACCAATGCATGTGACATTCCCTCATTGTCATTGAGCCCGTTGTACACGTTGAATGCCTTATTGAAATGTTCTAGTGCTGTTGACGAATTTTTCAATTGCCCATAACAAAGGCCAATTTGAATATAATTGTAACCCACTCCCAGCTTGCTGTCGTGTGTTTCGTGAATGGCTAGTGACGACTTAAAATCTTCAATTGCTTCCTGGTACTTTCCCGCCTTGCTATTCAGCAGTCCGAGATTGATGTGCGCTTCAGCTTCCTCGTTTACATTCTTGGACGCTTTAGCACTTCTCAGCGCATTTTTGGCATTCTCCAGGCTTTTTTCGTCATCATCTGTGTTGAAATATAGCTGTGACAGTTGATTATAGATATTTGCTTTGTCGCTTTCTGATGCGGTATCTAGCTGGGATTGAAGTTGCTCAATATTCGATTGGCCGATGACATTCAATGAAATCAGGAGAAACCCGAGTAGACAAAAGAGAAAAAATATTCTGTTCATGCCCATTATTGCAAATTGATTGCTTTAGAAACAGAGATTTTCTGCCCGTTGTAGAAAGCGATGAGAAACGCATCTGAAAACCCTGTTGCCCTAACCTCTTTTTGCGTCAACTTAGCCTCTTTATAGGTTCTGAATTCACCCACACTACATCTGTAAAGTCCGTTGTCGAGCTTCATTGCTGTTACTGGATAAAGCCCTTTAAGCTTGGTTCCTTCAGGCAATTTTGAGAAAGAGCCAATTTGCACACGATAGATAACTCCACCAGACATTTTAGAGTCCACCTCAATCCTGTTGCTACTATAATAATTTGGTTTGGACGAGGAGAATGGGCGCAAACCTGTAGAATATGGTGCGCCAGTCTCTTCTACAACCACGGCTGGTTCTGAAAATACAGGTTCGGGGTCAGGTGAGGACTCTCCGCCAGATTGGCCTTTGTCATCCGTTTTGGCCAGCGTCTCCGTAGTTGATTCTGGCTGCACTTCGGACTCTGCCGCTGGTTCTATGACAGGTTCTTCCCTTTCCCGGTCAGTGTGAGCAATTCGGGCCGTTGATTCTATAGTTGGTTCCATTGGAGGATCCAATGATCTTTCCTTAGACGGTGGCACATCGTACTCTAAGACCACAAATTCTGTACGCCTGTTTTTGGCTCTTCCTGCTTCTGTGTCATTGCTCTCAACAGGCATTGAAAACCCATAACCCTTCGAAGTCATTTTAGACCTCTCGATGTTCTTGCTGGCCAGCCAATCCACAACTGCTTGCGCACGCCTCTTAGAAAGCTGTACATTGTAGTCTTGGGTTCCTTTATTGTCTGTATGGCCTGCAATTTCAATTTTGAGGTTGGGGTTTGAATTCATTAAATCCAACACACGCTCCAATTCCATAATGGATTGTTTGGTGAGCGTTGCCTTGTCATATTCAAAATAGAGAAAGTTGAGGACAATAGATTTTCCCTCTCCTATTTTACTTAGTTGAATATTTCTGAAGATTTCATGATATGGAGTCGACTTAGCAACGTCAATATTTTCTGAATAAAAGAAGTACCCATCAGCAGTTACCGTTACTCCGTAATCTCTTCCTGAAGGAAGCGAGAACAAATATTCTCCCGTTAGTTTATTGGATTTACTGCGGGCCACCACCTCATTTTTTTCATTGTCAACAACTTCAATATCTGCGTAAATGGGCCGTCCTGTGACTTTGTCGATTACTACTCCCTTCACCAAGATAAGTTCAGGTTTGGCATTCTCATCGGGGAATGTAATCATGTAAATGTCCTTTTCCCCCAATCCATCGCTCTTTATAGAAGAATAGTAGCCTCTTTCACCACTCGCTGATAGCACGAAGAACACATCATCATCAGTGCTATTTATGGGATATCCCATATTCTTGGGTGTCGACCAGACCTTGGACTCGGCATCATAGACTGACTGAAAGATGTCATATCCACCCATATTGGCGTGGCCTTCAGAACTGAAATACAGGGTTTTGCCATCAGGATGCATGAACACTGCATCTTCGTTATACAACGTGTTGACAGAAGCCCCTAAATTTTTTGGCACCCCCCAATCCCCATCATCGCCCTTTTTGGCAATATAGATGTCATTTTGGCCAAAACCTCCTGGCCGGTCACTTACGAAGTAAATGGTCATTCCATCAAACGAGAAACAGGCGGTGGCTTCATTGAATTCAGAGTTAATATTCTCGTTGAGCTTAAGTGGAGTCGACCATGTATCCCCATCTAATTCGCAGTAGTAGATGTTTCCATCGCCAATATCGTCTTTGAAGATGAACAGTTGTTGACCATCAGGAGAAAGCCCAACTGTTGCATCGTGAAAATCGGTATTGACCTCCGGTCCAATTCCTGCAGGCTCATCCCAAATACCATCCTTCTCGCTAGTTTTATAAACGTCCTCATAGTACACATCGTAGTTTAAATCCCTATTACCTCCTGTTGTATTGTCTCTTCTGGATGTAAAGTACATCACGGCTTCATCGGCTGATATCAGGGGATGATATTCCGCAAATTCAGAGTTTACCGGGGCTGGCAGGGCCTCTATCTTTACGTTAATAGGTGTCTTGGTCATCACCTGTCCATACTTGCATTCTTCAACTCTCTTCCGGGCCAGATTAATCCTGTCCACATCATCTTGTTGGGCCAGATTAATGAATTTACCATATTGTTCCAGAGCCAGAGACCATTTCATTTCCAAATGGTGGGCCTTGCCAAGCAACAAATGGATGCTAATATTTATTCTCTCGTTTAGTTCCAGCGCTTTTTCCAGATAAGCCCGGGCCTTAGGTTTTGAAGATGAGTAAAGGTAACATTCCCCAATTCTCATGTTCAGTTCAGCATTATTCGGATTGAAGTCGTGGGCTGCAAGATAATGGGTGAGGGCTTTGGAGTAAACTCCTTGCCCGTACAATGATTCGCCTTTTTGAAAGTTTTTATAGGCATCTTTGTATGCTTCCTTATCGTCAAAGAGTCCACGGTCCCATGGCACATCCGGGGACTGCGCAAAAGCTACTGTGCTAAACAGTATGAGTACGGATAGGGCGAATGCAAGATTGAATATCCTAAAGATTATGCCCATTTGACTAATGTTGGTTTGACACGACAGACCGATTCGTTCAATATCTTCAGCTAAGCTAAGTAGCGATATACTCGAACGGAATACCGGTCATTTCTGCAAATTCCTCGCCAGATTCCTTCATATCGAGATCGGGCTTAGCATAGTGCCATTTTACCTTAATGTTAATCTCATCTTTTCGAAATGTCTGGAGTTTCATGAAGATATCCAGTATAAACTTTGCTGAAGTAGAATTGAAATAATCAAGTTTGAATTCAAATACTGCGTCGACACCACTGAATTTGCTGTCTTTCCAATACCTCAGGTTGTAATAGCTGTCTAACCAATCAAGAATCTTCTGATAGAACTTACCTGCATTTTCTGGCCTGGATTCGCCTGTAATCTCAAATGAGTTTGATGCCGGATCCATTATGACCTCTGGCGTAAATTCAGTTGCTTCTATTCTTAGAGCCTCCATCAATAATTGTACTAAAAGTCAGATTAGATTTTTATTTCTAAAATGAAAAAGGAAATATCATCCTTCACATCATTAAACGTGTATTCCAAACGGTGCTCAGATTTTATAGCCATGTCAATAATGCCCAATCCTGCCCCACTCCCTTCTGTTATTTTTGCCACCATTATAGCATCGCGGTACTTCTCCTTTAACTCTTCTCGATTCAATTTATTGACATCATCGAGCTGTATTTTCAAACGTTCTTGGTCTTCACCACGAATAAGATTTCCCACAGTGATATAATATCCATTTTCACTCAGTCCCAGAAGGAATAAGGGGAAGCTTTGAAGCAAGTCATTTTCAAAAGTTCCCTCTCCTGCATATCGATTGATGTTCTCCAGACATTCAACCATAATGTTGTAGAGTTTCTTCCTGGTGGCCAGGTCTAGCCCCAAGCCCTCCATCTGTGACTTGGCATTGGTGAGCAACGCGTTCACAATACCGTGGTTAAAATCCCCTTTATATGCTAAAAGGATCTTCTCGTCCAGCATTTTATGGTGAATTCCAAATATGTTATCAATGTTCACACTCACAATCTACGTCTATAACCATTAAAGCCTCCTAAACGCACCTTTTATTTGCTCAGCCAGATGAACGCTAACCAATATGGAAAAATAGAATATTTTTTAAACATTATCGAAGAGCAAAGCTATTTCATAAGAATTATCTGGTGCAAACTAAACGCTCCCGATGATAGAAGGCGGCAAATATATAGGCCTTGGGACACAGCACAACCTGATTCGGTGGTTCCACTCCACTTAAGAGCGTGTTTACCGCTACCTAAGCGGCCTGCATATACTACTGCAACCTTTGTTCCTGTCAGGTCGTGTATAGTGACTTGTACATCGTCATTCAAAGGCATGAACAGATCGATGTTCAACTCCGAAGTGAACGGATTCGGGTAGCAATTGATCGGGTTGGATATTTGACTGCTCATATCAGCAATGTTGTCAGGCAGTAGTACCGTAACAGTAAGCTGTGAGACACTATCGCATCCGTTGGATGAAATTAATGTGTCAAACAAGATGGTGTCTTCAAACACAACAATACCGATTATTGTGTCTCCCCAATCAACCGTGAGATTGGAGGTGCTAGCAGCGGGCGGAAACACGGTGACTGTGGTAATTGTAACACTGTCACATCCGTTCACACCATTGTACACCGCAACAATTGATGTATCGGAGGACACAGGTTGGCCGCCCACTAAATCCCCTTCGCAAATTGAGAAGGAGCTACTCGATGAATCAGGATTTAAGACTTGCAGGTTCGTGGTCACGATGCTATCGCAACCCATTGCAGTGCTTAAGCTGTCTACAATGGTGGTAGCTGAAGAATAGAGAGTGCCAAAATACAATTCTCCTTTACAGATGGTAGTGTCAACAACCACATCTGAAACAGGCCAAACAGACAAGTTAATTGTTAGCACGCTATCGCAACCGCTTGAAGCAGTCAGGACATTGGTCAAAATCGTGTCATTAGTATATGGTTCCCCCTCGAACAATTCTCCAGCGCAGATTGTGTCGCTAATAATATTCAAAACTGCATTAAGGACCGTGAGCTCTGTAATTATTGCACTGTCACAAGTTACGCCTGTTAAGGTGTCAGTATAAATTCCTGATGAGACTTGAAAAGCACCTCCTGCCAAAACGCTATCACCATCGCATATTGCGATCTGCACCGTATCGGTAACGAGTGCAGAAAAGGCCAGGGAAGAGTGGACAATGCTATCATGGCCGTATACCGAACTAAGCGTATCGTGATATGTTCCCTGGTTGAATTGGTAGGCCCCACCTAAAAAAGCACTATCTCCTGAGCAAATTTGTACCTTCTGGTAATGAAGCGTGAAAAACAAGGAGTCCTCAACCAAATGCACTTGCTGATTCACGGCAACATTTAACAATGTGTCTTTTCCACCATTTAGCCAGGAAACTACTATTGAATCTACCATTGGAATACTGCCAAGTCCGAAATGAAGAGTACTGCTGCTGTGAGACAAGTGACTTGAGCCACCGTCTACTTCTCTGATAAACTGTCGTCCCGCTGCGTACACAATGACATGGCTTCCAAAGGCATCTCGGTTTGTGATTACGCCTTGTAAGCTTATTTTGAGCCAGTTGTTCCCTTGTTCTCCATTATTATAAACCAATGTTCTATTACCATTGGTTGTGTCAATGTACACCACACCTACTACCACGTCTATAGCTCCATCATAATTATAGTCGCCAATTGCTAAGCCTCTGCCAATGGTGGTGTCGTTAAAGCCAGTCCCATCTGACACATCCTGAAACGCTACTCCCCCAGTATTTCTATACAATTTATTGGGGTTGCTGGGGGTATTGTAGATAAATGAATCCGCGGGAATATATCCGTTGGAAACAATTAAATCCAGATAAGTATCATTGTCATAATCAAAAAATGCGGTTCCCCATCCTACGGCCATAAAAGTACTGTCGGTATAGGTGTTGGTGACTCCCGCGGTATCTGTATAATCGTCCAATGTTCCATTCCCCTGGTTTTGCCGCAGCACATTGCGCCCGAGGTTGGTAATGTAGTAGTCGAAATCCCCATCTTCATCGTAATCACCAATGGCTATCCCCATTCCAAATATTGAGTCGTTGACGCCTGCAGAAATCGTTATATTGCTGTGATTTGGTGTTGGATAATTGTTCTCATAGAGCGCATTGGGCAGCACCCATTTCCCAAAATCATTAGCTAGATATACATCCATATCTCCGGAGTCATCGAAATCGGTAAACGCCACTGCCAGAGCGCAGCCCGTATCTGCAACTCCATAGGCCAACCCAGATTCTGTAAACGTGTTATTGCCATTATTGATGTACAGGTAATTGGCATAACACGTATAATCAAAGCCATTGGGTGCAACAACGGAGAGGTCGATGTAATTGCCTACGTATATGTCCAGAAATCCGTCTTTATTGACATCTCCCAATGTTGCTGACACGCTCAGTGCTGAATCTATTATTCCGGCGGAAAAAGAAACGTCTTGGAATGTCCCATCTCCATTGTTTTGAAAGAGAATGTTGGCGTACCCGTCCCAGGTGGTCACAAAGATTTCCTTAAAGCCATCATTATCCAGGTCTCCGGCAACCACACCCATAGTATTGATCGAATCGGTGCCTATAATTCCTGCCGACAATGTAACATCAGTAAAGGTGCTGTTCCCATTATTTCGGTACAGTTTGTCGGCTGCTGTGCCACCAGTTAGATAGAGGTCCTCATATCCATCTGCGTCGAAATCGAGGAACGCTGCTCCTCCACCCATCAGCATCGGACCAATATGCAAATGTTCGATTCCTAATGATGTGCTTTCCTCCACATATCCCTGCCCCATACAAATGGCTGAAGAGAGATATGCGCCTGATACAAAAGCCACCATATAAGGCAACTTGTGGCAGATAATCATGTGTGACCAATGCCCTGTTATCATAAGAGATGTAAGCTAATAAATTTAGAAACTAATGTGGTTAATAAATTGACGAAAATACAGGTAGAATTGGTTTGACTTGGTCATCAAAAATGTATTTTTGTAGTCACATCACGACCAACATTTTTACCAATTATTGTGAGTAATTACCTGGATGTTCTGAACGAAGTTCAGCGAAAAGCTGTGTCCGAGCTCAATGGGCCCGTCATGATAATAGCTGGCGCTGGATCTGGCAAAACGAGGGTGCTAACCTATCGGATCGCTCATCTTATTAAATCCGGAGTTGCCCCGTTTAACATACTCTCCCTAACATTTACAAACAAGGCAGCACGAGAGATGAAGGAGCGTGTGGTGAATATTGTTGGAGGCAGAGATGCGCAAAATATTTGGATTGGAACGTTCCATTCTGTCTTCGCCAGGGTGTTGAGAATTGAGTCTGAAAAACTGGGCTACCCGAGCAATTTCACCATCTACGACACCCAGGATTCTAAGAGTCAGATAAAGTTAATTATCAGGGAATTCGGTCTGGACGAAAAGGTATACAAGCCAGGCTTGGTATTGAATCGCATTTCTCTTTCGAAAAACAATTTAATTACCCCGGAAGTCTATATAAATGATATGAATGTCCAGAAGGAGGATCAGCAAAGTGCCAAACCTCGCCTGGGGGAAATTTACAGAGCCTATGTGAAAAGGTGCTTTAAAGCTGGCGCCATGGATTTTGATGATCTCCTGTTTAACATGAACTACCTGCTTACTGAGATTCCTGACGCACTTCATAAGTACCAGCACAAGTTTCAGTATGTGCTCATTGATGAGTTTCAGGATACAAATGCCTTGCAATATTCGATCGTTAAGAAGCTGGCAGCGATCAATGAGAACATTTGTGTGGTAGGTGATGATGCACAGAGCATTTATGCGTTCAGGGGAGCGAATATCCAGAACATCCTCAACTATCAAGTGGAATACCCGGATTTAAAAGTGTTTAGGTTGGAGCAAAACTACCGGTCTACCAAAACGATAGTAGGTGCGGCAAACAGTGTCATTCAAAACAATAAGCAGCAGTTGCACAAAGAAGTTTGGACCGACAATGCCAAGGGTGATCTGATAACGGTGCTTAAGTCGCCAACAGATAATGAGGAGGGGCGGCAAGTTGCTCATTCCATCTTTGATTCAAAGGCGAACAGGAATTTGCACAATCTTGATCACGCTATCCTATACCGCACCAATGCTCAATCCAGAGCAATGGAGGAAGCATTGCGCAAAATCAATATTCCATACAAGATTTATGGAGGACTCTCATTCTATCAACGCAAAGAGGTCAAGGATCTCATCGCATACTTTCGATTGACGGTGAACAGTAAAGACGAAGAGTCTCTGCGCCGCGTAATCAACTACCCGGCCCGCGGAATTGGGAATCGAACAATGGAGAAAATATCAGTGGCTGCCAATGAGGGTGACAGGACTATGTGGGAACTGATCTCTAATATTGGTGAGTACAAGTTGGGCCTTAGCGCTGCTGTTCAGAGCAAAATATTTGATTTCGCGACTATGATAAAGAGCTTTTCTGTAGAGCTGGAATCAAAGGGTGCATACGAGTTAGCGGATATCATCGCAACATCTACCGGAATTAATAAGGACCTTTACGACAATAAGACACCTGAAGGGCTGAGTAGATATGAGAACCTACAGGAGCTGCTGAATGGCATCAAAGAATTTACTGATAGGTGGTCACGGAAACAAGGAGAGGAAGTTGACACGGCGGAAGACAATCCTCCTACTTTGGCTCATTTTCTTGAGGATATAGCTTTGCTTACAGATGCCGATACAGACGACCCGAATGACAATGATCGTGTTTCTCTGATGACGATTCATGCGGCCAAAGGACTCGAGTTTCCGGTGGTGTATATTGTGGGGCTTGAGGAAAATCTCTTCCCTTCACAATTGTCGATTAACTCCAGGGAGGACCTGGAAGAGGAAAGAAGACTGTTCTATGTGGCGTTGACAAGAGCCCAGCAAAAAGTACACATCTCTTATGCGACCACCAGATATAGGTGGGGCAATTTGGTACAATGTGAGCCGAGCAGGTTTCTGGAGGAAATTGATGAAACCTACCTGATTCAACCTGAGATATTAGAAGGTCCACCAATATCAAGGCCAATGAGAAATACCGGGTGGAAGAAGGGTAACAGAGGTTGGAGCTTTAACAATAAGAAGTCTACTGATCTACCAAAGAGCCCTCCAGCTGGCTTAAGGGAAAATATGGTAAAGCTCAGCAAGGCAGCAAATAAAAAAGTATCAAAATTTGAAGCTGATAACACTGAGGACCTACAAGTGGGCATGGCAGTTGAGCACGAACGATTCGGACTAGGAAAAGTATTGCACCTTGAAGGAGCCCAGGCGAATCAAAAGGCAACAGTTTTCTTTACAGAGGTTGGACAGAAGCAACTTCTTTTAAAGTACGCTAAGCTTAAGATATTAAGCAACTAACCTGATAGATTTGGCTGTTGTGGTAAAAAAGAATAACTTTGAGCCCAAATCAATTCTGCTTCAACAGAACTTCATTCTTTCATTCGTAAATTCCTCTTGAAAGTTTTGTTGACGATTTCTTAAAGGAATACAACAGGTTACATTTTTCTACTAATCGACCTATCTAAGCATAGCGACAAATTTTATTTATGGAATACAATACGCAGAGAGAGCATCTCATTATACCAGAGTATGGCAGGAACATCCAAAAGATGGTGGCACACGCCATTTCCATTAAGGACAAGGAAGAGCGAAACAGATGCGCAAGAAGCATTGTGGATGTGATGGGAGAATTGAATCCTCACCTTCGTGATGTATCTGATTTTAAACACAAACTGTGGGACCATCTCTTCATCATATCTGCCTTTAAATTGGACGTGGATTCACCATTCGAGATTCCGACAAAGGATAGTGTCAATATCAAACCGGAGAGAATCGAATATCCAAAGAAGGATTATAAGTACCGTCATTATGGGAAAACTATTTCTGGAATGGTTATGAAGGCAATAGATTTCAAAGAAGGACCGGAGAAGGCAGCGTTGGTAGCCACTATTGCCAACCACCTGAAGAAATCATATCTCACATGGAACAGAGATTCTGTTGAGGATACAAAGATTATTGCCGATTTAGCTGAGCTTTCTGGCGGAAAACTGAAATTGCCCGAGGGATTTGTATTCGCTGATGTTAGCAATATCACACTCCAGACCAGGAGAAACACTAGCAATAGCGGCCGAAAGAAAGGGTCAAGGTCAGGAAAATGGTCCGGATCGAATAACCGAAGACGAGCCCAGCGAAGTTAAACACATTTAGCAGATCCACTCCCGTCCTGAAGTTAGTGTTACTCTACTTCTGTGGCGGGATTTTTTTTTGGAATTTCGTCCGCTCAGGCCAAATCCATTAATATTACATTTGTTCTAAATCCAATTCATGGGATATCAAACCTTGCAGGAATCGTTAGCTGATCTGGAAGCACATAGGCATCTCATTCGGATTAAGGAGGAGGTAGATCCTTTGTTGGAAATGGCCGCAATACATCTTCGAGTGCACCAGGCAGAAGGCCCAGCTATCTTGTTCGAGAATGTCAGTGGGAGCTCATATCCGGCTGTTTCAAACATGTTTGGTACACTTGAGCGTTCCAAATTCATTTTTCGCGATACGTTCGACAAGGTAAGAGAGCTCCTTACTTTGAAGAGTGACCCGTTAAAAGCGATTCGCTCTCCTTTTAAAAACCTCATCGCGCTCAAAGCGCTCCCAAAAAAAGTTAGAAATCCACTAAGCCGTCTTCAAACGCGAGGGAAGCTGTCGGAATTACCTCAAATCCAGTGTTGGCCCGATGACGGCGGACCCTATGTGCTGCTTCCTCAGGTGTACACAGAGGATATGAGTAAGCAGGGCGTAATGGGCTCCAATTTGGGATGCTACCGCATACAAATGAGAGGCAACGAATATGAAGCTGATGCAGAGGTGGGATTGCACTACCAAATACACAGAGGAATTGGCGTCCACCAGGCGAAAGCCAACGAGCTTGGACAACCACTTAAGGTGAGTGTTTTCGTTGGCGGACCTCCAGCACATGCCATGGCCGCAATCATGCCTCTTCCAGAAGGTATTTCGGAATTGACATTTGCCGGACTCTTGAACAATAGGAGGTTTAGATATGGCCATGTCAATGGACATGTGATTTCAGCTGATGCGGATTTTGTGATAACAGGAGAAGTACATCCCAACACGAACAAACCCGAAGGGCCATTCGGGGACCATCTTGGCTATTACAGTCTTGTCCATGATTTTCCAGTGATGAATGTAAATGGTGTTTACGCTAAGAAAGGTGCGATATGGCCTTTCACCGTTGTTGGTCGCCCACCTCAGGAAGACACGCAATTTGGAAGGCTAATTCACGAGCTTACAGGGCCTATGATTCCAACAGAGATCAATGGACTTCACGAAGTGCAGGCAGTAGATGCTGCTGGTGTACACCCGTTACTCTTCGCCCTGGGAAGTGAGAGATATACCCCTTATGTCGAGCAGCAACAACCCCAGGAGCTACTTACAATTGCTAATCACATACTTGGGTTTGGGCAAATGTCCCTGGCTAAATATGTTTGGATAGCTGCCAAAGAAGACAATGCCCAGCTCACTGTGAGCAATAGTGAACAGTTTATCACACATATGCTGGAACGCGTAGACTGGAAGCGTGACTTGCACTTCTACACAAATTCCACCATTGATACATTGGATTATAGCGGAACAGGGCTCAATGCAGGTTCGAAGCTGGTGATAGCTGCTGTCGGTGAGGCGAGGCGCACGTTATCAGGTGAATTGCCTAAAGACCTTAATTTACCTAATGGACTTTCCAATCCTAAGATGATTATGCCTGGCGTGATGTGCATTCAGGCCCCGGCCTACGTTGATGCGCCAACTACGGAAGGGGAGATGAAAGATTTATCTAATGTTCTCAGCGGCATAGACATGGAAGCTATGCCACTAATCATCATTGCTGATGATAGTGGTTTTGTGATGGAGTCAATGAACAACTTCCTTTGGGTAACTTTCACAAGAAGCAATCCCGCTGAAGATGTACACGGGGTTCAGAGCTTTACCAAAGCCAAGCACTGGGGATGTGAGGGCCCGATGGTTATTGATGCACGTATTAAGCCACACCATGCACCGGTTTTGGAGCTAGATCCAGAAACAGAAAAGAAAGTTGATAAGCTAGGTGCTAAAGGAGCTTCGCTTCACGGGATCATCTAGTCTTTAGTATAAATCAACTTTTCAAAGAATAGCTGGCCTTCATCATCTTGAATGGTCGCGATGTAAACTCCGGAGTTCCAATGCTTGGTGTTTACCAGCAATTCACTAACTCCTTTGGAAATGCGTTGTTCAAGCACAACCCTTCCGTTGATGTCTGATATCAGCAAAGTTGAATTAGCTGGGGCAGATTTCTTCACGAACTTGACTGCGAAGCTACCGGATGAAGGATTGGGTGAAATACGAATGGCTAAATTCTCTTCCGATGTTTCTTCTGCTCCGATGGATAAATTCGCCGCATTATAGGAACAACCATTTGCATCACTTAACAACAAGTTATAGACGCCGTTATCTGAAAGCCCCGTGGCGATGAACGTAGTTTGGTTATTTCCATCGTTCCATTGGTAGGTGTACGGTGTAGCTCCGCCGGTAGCGGTAAACGAAATGGAGCCGTCATTACAGCCACCACATGATTCGAAAGTAACCGATGAATATCCGCCCAGGGAATCGAGTTCGGCAATCGTAACTGATCGGATCACGGTATCGCCTCCGGCATCTGTGATAATAACACTATAGTCTCCCGGACATAACCCGATCACCGTACTGGTTTGCTGAACTCCCGGATCATTCCATAGATAGGTATACGGCCCAACACCACCGTCTGCCGTTACGGTAGCCGAACCATCACATGCACCATTACATGACACATGGACCACATTTGATATGAAGGTACTTCCACTAAAATTGGTGCCCTTTAGAGCGAAGACATATTCGCCGAGAACCACAGAGTCAAGTACAACCTGGCCCCACTCATCATTGGCCGCAATAACCGTTTGGGTTACGTAGGGCCATTCGCTCCAGTTTGCACCTGCATTTGATCTGTACATCACGACCAAACTGTCCTCATGGTCAGATGGGCTAGTGAACAGTCCATGGTCGTAATAGCTGCTTCCGCTGGTCCTTCCATCGTAAAAGGCCTTTGCTGTCATCGCATAGCTGGCAGGCAGGATTCCATCGATCTTCCAATAGCGATTCGGACAGAGTTTGTACTTGTTAACACCTGTCATTGGATCAGGGTACGTCCAATTGTGCTCCACCCTGATAAGCGCCGAATCTGTGATAGAACTTACCGTGAACGACATATGAGCTCCCTGGGTGTTTACGAAATTGTAGAGGCCCGGTGACGAAATGGTTTTTACATCACTCGAAACGGCATCAGATATCTTGTTGTAGTAGTTGATCGCTGTGTAAGCCGGGTTAAATGGAATGGTAAATGTCTGCGAAGCTGTCGTTCCGGAAATTGTAATGATCTGACTGTTTTCCGCCCAATTGGCATCGAAGAAAGTAATTTCCAACGGTGCATCCTGGCAATAAAATTCAGTACCGACCAGCTTTTGCTTCACATAGACATTGGCGTCGAAATTGGGACCGTTGGGCACTACAACTACTGAGTCAATCGAAAAATGAGGAAATCCTCCTTTGAAAACCCACTTGTCAAAGAAATCAGACATATCGATCCCTGAATATTTAGTCAGATGATCCCTTAGCATATAGGAGTTCATATGACTGAATTTATTTACTGCCAGAAACGAGGTCAGTCCACCAAAAAAGAGTGAATCTCCCATATATCCTCTGAGTGTGTGCACAATATCAGCCCCTTTATCATATACATGCGTACCGTAGGTGATGTTAAGCGGAATGTCATACAAAGGCCGGTATTCGTCTTCCGTAATATGAGCCAGGTGAATGACACTTTCGTGATTATCAATGACCAGTTGGCGGTAAGCATCCCATCCGTACACATATTCGTTGAACAAGAACTCCGAAAACGATGCCATACCCTCATTTAACCACATATCGCCTGCCGTTTCACAGGTAGTCAGATCGCCCCACCACATATGCGCTAATTCGTGGGCCATTAGGTCTTCATAGCTCAAAGAGCCATTGGCAGCGTAGCGAGGATAGGCAATATTGGTTGCATGCTCCATCGCACCGGAATTAAATGGCACCATTGAGTACCCCACCTTATTCCATTGATAGGGTCCATAGCCCTGTTCATAGGCCGCAACGGCATTGGCTACATTGGCAAAAGAAGCACGTACATTTCCGGTATCTCCTGCCGCTGCATACAATCGTATTGGCACCGGCCCATTCAAACCACTGTGCTGCATATTCACGGTTTCATAGTCGGCGACGGCTACACAGGCCAGGTACGACGGTATAGATTTATCCAATATCCATTTAGTGACAAGAGTGTCACCATTCAAAGGAGACTCGCTGATCCACTCACCGTTGCACTTGGCTGACCGCCCGTCAGCAGTTGTGATGTTGAACTCATAGGTGGAGCGCTCCACAAAATTGTCAAAACACGGAAACCACACTCTTCCATAGTTATGAGGAATCGATTGAAAACCAACACCGAGGTTGAAGGCGTAACCACTCATCCAGTAAAACCCTCCCCACCCAGAAGGGTCACTCACCGGTGATCCATTATAATATACAGTCACCTCAGCACTGTTTCCTTTATCCAGCACCATCCCTAGCTCGACACGCAAGAGCGTGTCATCATAGTTGTGATTTAGCACACTGCTTCCAGAAGTAATTGAATCTATGTTCATGGCAAGAAGGTCCAGAGAAATATGATCAACACCATCCATCATGGCCTGGAAGTCTATTTTGCAATGCCCTTTAATTGTTTGGCCTGAGAAGTCCGTAATGTTAAGGTTGATCGTGAATTTTGTGATATCTATGGTATCGCTTCTTGTTGCCACAGCGGTGCTAATGGGTGCTCCAGCCTTGATAGCACTGGCCATCATAGATTGTTTGGCATGACGACAGCAGAATACCTCTGTGCCGCTATCCTGTGCACAGCCCAACAAAGGGAATGCACCAATCAGGAAGAGTGACGTAATAAGAATGGCCAATCCAGCGTTATCGTTCATTAGAAACCTGTTTATTCTTATCTTAGAGCCTGCCTGCCAGACCGGCAGGCCTATCTGGGGCAAGGTTGTTCGGACTCGCTCATAACAAATATAAGAACATCTCCTTACAGTCAAATGACATCTACGTTCCATAAATTCGTCCTGGTAATGGCTTGTGTAAGCGTGTTTTCCTCGGGATACGCGCAACAAGGCAGGTTGAAGAAGTTCTTCGGGCTTTCATCACCTGAAAGACGATGGGTATATGCTCATCCTTTTATCACCATCAAGACACTCAAGCTTTCAGAACATGCAGCGGAAATTACCAGGGAGCAGGAGAAATCACCAGATCTGGATGGCTATGGCAACGGTGGGCAGGTAGATGCATTCAGGCATTGTTTCTGGATGGCTTCTCTTTGCCAGGAAATCAAGGAAAAAAAGGCCTTGAAATTGGGTGTGGCCCACGAAAAGGGCAATGAGAAGGACTTCAAGAAGCGGCAGTACGAAGAAGGGGTTCTTCCAGATATGATAGCCAATACAATGGATTTGTGTAACAATCAAATAGGGGCCGGTTTGAGTAGAGAGAATCCCGGAGTCAATGAAGAGACTTTAATATTTCTGGTCAAAGCTGCTATAACCTCTGGTAGATGCAAAATAATAAAAAGCGATAGCAACGGAGATTTTCTGGATGCAGATGGGAAGATTATAAAATATGAGGATTGGCACGGCAAATGGGTGAATGCGCGCTGTCTCGTCTCATCAGATCATAAGGTCAATTAAATTGAGATATGTTGTAATCATAGCGCTTTTAAGTCTTAGTGGACTGGGTTTTGATGTCAGTGCTGTGGACTCGTATGGATTGAAAATCCTTCCTTTTCCTGGAACTAAGTTGGCAGAGGAACTACCATATGTAGAAAATTTTCCGGATAGTCTCAGTCGCCATCAGGCAGTCCAGGCTTACTTGTCCGACCTATACAGCATGGGATATCTGGCAGCATCATTCGACAGCCTGCACTATGATACAGTTCGCCTGACCGCTTATCTCGACCAGGGAAAGGTCTATGAGTGGGCGCAGATAGATGCCAGCGAGGTTGATGAAGGGGTACTTTCAAGAATAGGATTCAGAGCCAAGCTCTACCAAAACAAGTTTTTCAACCACCTGCAATTACAGGGTTTGCAGGAATCTATATTGGAGTATTACGAAAACAACGGGCACCCATTTGCGGTAGTTAGATTGGATGACGTGAAGTTTGACAATGAGAAGATCTCAGCTTCACTTATTGTCAACACGAATAGGTTGTACTTAATTGATTCGATTGAGATTGTCGGTGATGCCAATATATCGCCTATTTACCTGCACAGCTATCTCGGCATTAAGACTGGGGATGTGTATAATGAGCGGTTAATTGGAGAGATTTCATCGAGGATCAAGGAGCTCTCTTTTTTGAGGGAAAGGAAACCAGCTCAGGTTAGGTTTACAGATAAAAGCGCTACCCTTTTGCTAAATCTGACCGGTAAAAAGGCCAGTCGGTTTACTGGCATGATCGGTTTTCTTCCCAAGAGTAAGGCGACGAGTAAGCTAATTGTCACTGGCGAGGCGCAGCTGAAATTGCTGAATTCCTTTGGACGAGGAGAGCTGATCCATTTCGATTGGAGGAGCCTCCAGCCGAGGACACAGGACTTGAATGTCAATTTTGTGTATCCCTTTGTACTCTCCACCCCTTTCGGGGCTGATCTAAAATTCAAGCTCTACAAACGCGACACTTTATATCTTGATTTATACTCGACGGCAGCACTGCAATACCTGTTGAGAGGCGGGAACTCACTTAAAGCCTACGTTCACAATAAAGAAACACGGATACTGAGCACTGGCTCTGCCGTGTCCATCTACGCCAATGTAAAAAGCACGCTTTACGGGATGGGCTATACCGTTCGCAAATTGGATTATGCGTTGAACCCCAGGAAGGGCATTGCCGCTTCAATCGAAGGAGGAGCTGGCACCAAGAGAATTCAAAACGACGATGACATCAACCCAGATTCAGTGGATACGAGGAGTACAGAGTATGAAGGCATCGCAACCATAGATGGCTATATTCCGTTATCTGGAAGAAACGTACTCCGCCTGGGATTGGCAGGAGGATATAGGAGTAGTAAGTCTATGTTCGTTAATGAATTATACCGTCTGGGTGGCTTGGCCACTTTGCGCGGTTTTGATGAGGAAAGCATCTTTGCTTCTTCCTACGGCACTTACATCATTGAGTACCGCTATTTACTAGAGCAGAATTCTTTTCTCTATGTCTTCTTCAACGGGGCCTATTATGAAAATGAGATCAACAGGTTGAAGAATGAGTCGTGGGTGGATGCTCCTTACGGTTATGGCGCGGGCATCAGCTTCGAAACCAAGGCAGGCATCTTTAGCATCAACTACGCGATTGGGCAACAGCAAGGGAATCCCCCTGACTTAAAAGCGGCACGGGTGCATTTTGGGATTGTAAGTAGTTTTTAGGATTGCTGCGGAATGTAAATTTGTACCTTTAACGACCTAATATATACTCATTTGGACACCCTAATAAGCATATTGCTGCTACTCATTTTTGTCGCCCTTGTGGCGCTTGCATATCGTTCATTCAAAGAGAAGGAAAGCACGGCGAATGGAGATGAAGCCCAAACAATTATTGATTTAAACCGAGAGATAGCTGCAAAGGATCAGGAGATTAAAAATCTTCGGGAAATAAATGAAGGGCAGGAAGAAAAGCTAAGAACCCAGTTTGAAAACCTGGCCACCAAAATCCTGGATAATACCACCAAGAAATTTACAGATCAGAATAAGGTTAATCTGAATAATATTTTGGATCCTCTGGGGGTGAAGATCAAGGAGTTTGAAAAGAAGGTTAATGACACTTATGTCAAGGGTACCAAAGAACGATCAACACTTGCTGAACAAATCAAGAACTTAAGTGAGCTGAATATCAGGATGTCTAAGGATGCAATCAATTTAACCAAGGCACTAAAAGGAGATTCAAAAACTCAGGGAGATTGGGGTGAATTTAAGTTGGAGATGATTCTTGAAAAGGCCGGCCTCATGAACGGGGTGCACTATTCAACCCAGGGATCTTTTCAGGATGAGGAAGGAAAGCACAAAAGACCTGATGTAATTGTCAATCTACCGGAGGGGAAGTGCCTGGTGATAGACTCCAAAGTTTCGTTGACTGCATATGCCAATTACTATCAAAGTGAAGATGATGTAGAAAGAGAAGGGCATTTGAAGGATCATGTCACAAGTATGAAGAATCATGTACAGGATCTCTCCTCAAAGAACTATCAAAAACTGTATCAGATAAATGCTCCGGATTATGTGTTGATGTTTGTACCCATCGAGCCAGCTTTCATGCTCGCCATTCACGCAGATCAGGATCTGATGGCTTGGGCAGTGGAGAAAAAGAACATTGTCATAGTACCGACCAGCACGCTTTTGGCTACAATATCCATGGTTTCCTCAATATGGAAGCAAGAAGATCAGAAAAGGAACGTTTTAGAAATAGCAAGACAGGGAGGTGCCTTATATGATAAGTTTGTGGGCTTCGTAGATGACCTTATAAATGTAGGGAAGAGATTGAAGTCAGCAAAGGATTCTTATGATGGGGCAATGAATAAGCTATCGACAGGTAAAGACAATTTGGTAAGAAAAACAGAAAATATTAAGGCGCTGGGTGCAAAGACTTCCAAGAGCCTCCCTGATTCTCTGATACAGAGAGCTATCACAGATGATAGTGGCGAGGCATCACAAGCTGATGAGGCGCCACCAACGATTGATGAGGTGGCCAAAGAAGGAGATGAATTATAGCGCCTTGCGCTAAATAACAAATTCCAATAAATCATATTGCAAAACATAAATTATAATATCGTTATTGGATTTTGGAACTTGTTAATTGGAATTTTTAAAATCCAATGAAGATTGTAAAATCACAAATGATAATGAATAGAGCATTGGTCATGCTCACACTTCTTTTTCTAGCTGGCTGCTATTCAACGACCAGGCTGAGCAATCAAAACCTTTCCTACCTCTACTGGAAAGAGTCGGGAATTCTTCATCCTAAGTACAGTGTGTACCATATTTCTGACTCTGTATCGAAGGTTTTCTGCTACATAAAACCCGATGAGCTGCTCTTTAGCAGGAATGATGGGACTGGGGAATTTACTGCATCTTATACCATACACTACAGGCTCCTGCCCTCATACGAATCAAAAGAGGTGCTTGACAGTGCCACCCATAAGTTCAAGCCCAGTAAGGCGGAGGCAAAGTCAGCCATATTGAAGGAGATTAAGTTCAAAACTCCACAGAAGGGAAATCTCTTATTGGAAGTATCTGTATCAGACACGCAAAGGAAGCAAACAGTAAGGTCATTTATCAACATCACCAAGGCGGAGGTCGACAACAGGCAGTCTTTTTTGGTATACAAACGGTCAGAAGACAGGCCGTTGTTTAAGAACTATTTAAGTGAGCAAGAAAAGGTAAATGTGCTTTCTGAGCTGGATGGGGTTGAGCGATTGTTGCTAAAATATTATAAATCGAAGTTTCCAATCTCCTCACCTCCGTTTTCGGTGAAGGCGCAACAACCTTTCAATGTTAAACCGGATAGCCTTGCCAACATGCACCTTGAGGATGGAAAGATGTCAATTACTTTTCTCGATGCCGGGATTTACCACCTCATATCTGACACAGGCACTAATGGTGGTATCACATTCTTCGTGTATGATAATGATTTTCCAGTGCTCACCCAGCCGGAAGAGCTTATTGGCCCTTTGCGATATATCACTACCCGCCAGGAATTTTCAGAAATGAGATTACTGGAAAATAAGAAATTGGCAGTAGATAATTTTTGGTTGAACGTCACTGGAAACCCCGATCGGGGCAGAAAGATCGTCAGGCACTTTTATGGCAGGGTGGAAGAGGCCAACAGGTATTTCTCATCTTATTTGGAGGGTTGGAAATCGGATAGGGGAATGATCTTTATCGTATACGGCCCACCTGATGTGGTTTACAAAAACTCTAACGCAGAGAGTTGGACCTATGGTGAAGAGGGAAACATCACCTCGGTTAACTTTACATTTTACAAGGCCGACAATCCGTTCTCTGACAATGACTTTCGCCTAAGCCGTTCAGTCATTTACAAGAACAGCTGGTTCCACGCAGTAGATGCCTGGAGACAGGGGATAGTGTATTGACGATTTTGGATTTGCGATTTATTGTTTGGGATTTGAATTTTGTTATTTGATATGAGAGAGAAAAAACATGCAGACAAGCAGAATGATCAGATGGTCTTTGGAATGCGTCCTGTGATGGAAGCCATCAAGGCCGGGAAAGAGATCGACAGCATCCTGGTGCAAAAAGGATTGAAAGGAGAAAACCTGAACGAGTTGATGGATCTGATACATGAGCGGAAGCTGCACCTCAAACGGGTGCCCTCAGACCGCCTCAACCGGATGACGAGAAAAACCCACCAGGGTGTAATCTGTTTCATCTCTCCAATATCATATGCCCGATTAGAGGATGTTCTCCCTACGATTTACGAAAGCGGCAAGGACCCTTTGATCCTTCTGTTGGATGGGATCACCGATGTAAGGAACTTTGGCGCCATCGTACGCACGGCAGAGTGCGCTGGCGTAGATGCTATTGTAATTCCGGAAAGTGGAGGAGCGCGTGTTACTTCAGATGCAATCAAGACATCTGCTGGTGCACTTAACATAGTCGCTGTCTGCAGAACCAAGGAAATAGTGGATGCGATACGAATGGTAAAGGACAGTGGTCTGAATGTGGTAGCTTGTACAGAGCATGGCAAGAATAATATTTATAAGTCAGATTTCAACCAGCCCGTTGCGGTCATTTTGGGTTCAGAAGAGACGGGTATATCCAAAGCCTGTCTTGACCTGGCTGACCAGGTAGTAGGTATTCCCATCAAAGGGCAGATTAAATCACTAAATGTATCAGTTGCCGCTGGAGTTGTCCTATACGAAGCGATTCGGCAGCGCGCTATATCCTAGATAGGAGCTTTTGAACTGCGTCTTTTAGCAGAGAAGGGTTGGGTGCTATTTTAATCCCTGAGAATTCATTTGCTTTAGTTAAGGCAGCGTCCAGCTTAAATTCATGTTGGCTCTCCGAATAGAACAACCCTCTCTTCTTTAGCATTCCTGCAAGATATTCCTGCTCCGTTTGCCCAGGAGTAGGAACAAATACTGCCTTTTTGCCCAAGGCCGCCAGATCCATAATAGTGGAATAGCCTGGCCTGCTCAGCACCACATCCGAGGACATTATGGCGTCGTACATTTTCTCTGTATTCAGATGAGAATGTATCACCACTCCGTTCTGGTTTGATGCTGACTCACCGGGCACACCACGCACAACAATGCCCTTCAACTCAGTACCGTTCAGTTGACCTATGATCAACTTTTCAAAGATGCTGCGCTGTGGCTCAGGTCCTGAAAGAGTTGCGATAACGTCGTACTTTTTTTCATAAGAGGTCCCAGTGAGGTGTGCAAAACGGGAGAGGGGGCCAATGAATTTCAGTGAAGGAAGAAGGCGCTTATGTGCTAGGTCTCCAGATAGATTGTCGCCTTCTTTTACATCCGGAACCCAGCAACGATGGTATTTTCCAATAAAAAAGCCGGTTATACCGCGCAGTACAGGCTCAAGAAACCGGAGGGCGGGGGGGCACTTAATAATGATCTGGTGGGTGATGAAAACGGAGTAGATCTTCTTAGACCATAACCCATATCGATTGTCAGAGATTACGGCATCCAGACGATGCTCTGTGATGAGTTTTTTGAGCTTGATATGCTCCTTGTATATCTGGTAGAAAATCTTGAGAACATTGGTGAACACCTGCAAGTTCATAGAACGGTTGCCAGAATAGCGCATCTTGTAACCCGGCAAATGAATTGTCTCTAGATCTGGGAATTCTTCTTTTAACAGGGTGAGTCCACCACCGTCAGCGGCAATTATAACTTCTGCTCCACAGTTTACCAGCTCCCGAATGATGGGGATACAACGTGTGGCATGTCCAAGGCCCCAATCAAGAGGGGCTACAAGAACCCTCTTTAAAGCCTTATGGTCTTCTGTACTATTAATACTCCTTCAGTTTTGAATTGAAGCAGGTATGCTCCAGCTACGAGGCCTGTTTGTGCGGCGTTAATGGTGTATTTGTGTGATCCTGCTGTTTGCATTTCGTCAATGATGGTATAAACTGTTTTTCCGGAGAGGTCGATGACATCCAATAAAACCTGCTTTTCCTTTTCAAGGTTGTATTCAATAAACAGCTGACTAGCAAAAGGATTCGGATATACCGTTAAATTATCGCCTTGTAGCTCATTGTCCTCAACGCTTGGCGCCAGAGTTTTTATGATGGTGAAATTATCCCACGCAGTTCCTGAGGTGTCGATAAAATATGCGTCGAGCTGATCATCATCAACTTCAATTAGCAATGAACCCAGTCGGTAGTCATCGAAAATCATCAGCTCGTGATCTAGCTGGTTGTCACTAGTAAAATTCCCTGTTTTGGCGGAACAACCTACGACACAAAATACGCCGCCCTTATTGGCAAACGGACCAGTTGTCATTTTTTGATACGGCGCTCCATCAGATAATCTTCCGGTGCCACCATCCAAAATAGTTGAATCAGGGGGATAAGGCCCTCCCGAACCATAGTTTCCATAAGTTAAGTAGGACCGTTCATAGTCATGGCTATGTCCGGCAAGGATTAGGTCAACCCCATAACTTTCCAGAATCGGAACAAAGTAATCCCTCATTGTCCGCATGATAATACCATCTACAATTGCAATAGGGTCTGAACCCGAGTAATTCTCGCTATGCGTTCCATCAGCATAGGGCGTAGCATGAAAATATGCGATAAGCCAATCACTGTTGTTAGCGGCCAGATCATTTTGAAGCCATGTGGTCATCGCTGGATCATGTGTAATAGTTATAGCAGGAGGAAAGCCCGACCAAGTATAGTTTTCTGAATTCAAACACACGAAATGTACATTACCAATATCGTATGAATAATACCCTTCGTTTCCACTGGCTGTTCCACCCGCTTCTCCCGCAGTGGGTAATGTAAATGCATCCAAATATGCATCGGGTTGCGAAAGAATAAGCGGATGGAGCGACCCATAATCGTGGTTGCCTAGTGCGGGCCATACGACTGTGTTTGTGAATATTTCCGGATACATATCAAATGTGTTGGTTTGATACTCACTATCGAGCCCATCGTCATACGCATTGTCTCCTAGCCATACCCACACATCGGCATGTCCATCACCGGTAAACTCTTTAAATGCATCCCTAACAGCTGCCTGGTTCGTGTTTCCTTCACCAAAATCGCCAATGGCCCAGATCCGTATTGGTTGCTTTGTGCCTGCCGGAGGAGATGTTACAAAATAATGACCACTATCTGCTCCAGCTAACATGATCGAGGTAGTTCCAATCGCGTAAAAGTACTTTGTATTTGCAGTAAGTCCTGTGACATTCATTTCGTGATCGGTCACTGACGATGCTGTACCCATGCTCGTCATGGAAGTTGTATCCAGAGTAGTGCCATACCAGATCTTTGAATCAGCACCAACATCTGTTCTCCATCGGACAACCATGCTGGTGCTGGTTCCAAGATTTAGATATGGTCCTCTTGTAACTACTGGCTGAGCCAATGTGCTGCCAACACTCACAGATAGTAATAACGCGAATGCAATTAGTCTGGAATTCACCTGATGTGATTTAATCATGAAGAATGGTCAGGCGAAGTTAGGGAAAAAATACACTTCCATATGAAAGTAGATGGGCTAGGAAGTCTAAAGGTCTGCGCGCTTTTGGCATTTGCAGTATCCATTACGTACCCTAAGGAGCCGCCATCTCAGTTCAGTTCTAATACGATCGGCAAACCATTTTGTGCTGATCTTCCCTGTCAGTCGAATTCTAAATTGTCCACCGAATCCCGCACCAGTAGGAGCTTAGATCTCATGGAGGATAAAGATGGGTGGCGTCATAATAGATACTGGGATCGGAAATATCCATATTGTGCTGCAGATGGGTGGCTAAGATTAGTAATTTCGCTTTTATGATAGCTGAAGAGCACAAGAAGCCCATTTTGATCTGGTTATACACCGGAGCGTTTCTGGTGTTTGCCATGATAGTCATCGGTGGTATTACCAGGCTCACCCATTCTGGGTTGTCTATGGTAGAGTGGAAACTGATCATGGGAAGCATACCTCCGCTATCAGATGCGGATTGGCAGGAGACCTTTGCCAAATACCAGGCATTTCCCGAATACCAGCAAATCAACTCCGGGTTTACACTCGAGGATTTCAAAGGAATTTTCTGGTGGGAGTATTCCCACCGCATGTTGGGAAGATTGATCGGAATTGTATTCCTTATTCCATTTGTCTTTTTCCTGATTGGGAAGTGGCTTGAGCCCAAGCTTACCATGCAGCTGCTGGCAATGTTCTTACTTGGGGGATTTCAGGCGTTTCTGGGTTGGTTTATGGTGGCAAGTGGATTGATTGACAACCCGCATGTCAGCCATTATCGTTTGGCTGCCCATCTGATAACAGCCACAGTTCTATTGGGGTATATCCTATGGGTAGCATTCAGACTGGCTGAAGATCAGGAATCTCAGGCAGTTCCAGCCATTGTAGGGAAGGTCGCTAAACTCCTTTTTGGTTTAATCCTGCTTCAGACTATTTACGGTGCATTTGTAGCTGGCCTGAAAGCTGGATACATATTCAACACGTTCCCTCAAATGGGAGAATCCTGGATTCCGCAAGCGGTAACTTCATTGGAACCGTGGTGGCGTAACTTTACAGAAGGCCTGGCGGGTGTACAGTTCGTGCATAGGTGCTTGGCATTCGCAATATTATCTGTAGTAGGCTGGTTGTGGGCGTTAAGATCTAGGGGTGAGCTGAGCAAGGCTCAAGAAAGAGGATTGTGGATGATCGTAGGAGCGGCAGTAATTCAATTCACCTTGGGAGTCCTTACCCTAATCTTGGGAGTGCCGATCCCAATTGCGGTAATGCACCAGGCCGGAGCGATGATGTTGTTCGCCTCGACAGTTTACTTTCTCAATAGGATAAAGACAGCTTAGGCAGAACCTAAGCTTCGGGGACGGACGTTTCCCATTTGAATGTTTCAATAAACCTGAACACATCTTCGGTGATGAAGTCAATGACGGGAGCAAGCGAATCGTTCTGAGGAGCTGTGTCAAAATAGAGAGCCCCCCGAAAAAAATGATCAGTGCTATCGGTCAAATAAAATTGCAGACTGGATGCCGTATTCATACCCTTGATGTGATATACAATTCCGTAAATCGATTCTTCTTTGTTGGCTATAAGTTCTTCATCAATAGCACTTGCCTTCACCGAATGCCCCATCGCAAATTTGCGCGCATCCTCCTGATATTTTTCAACTGGCGCCTTATTTTCGTTGATTTCTCCCTGTTTCAGAATAGCGTGGTAGGTAAGATATAGCCGCCCTTGAAATTCCGGGAACTCCAGGTTGTACCAACACGGCATGGAGGTACGGCTCCTGTGCTCTACTACCACCGAATACTCAGGATACTCAAAACTGAAAGGGCAATCAGATTCAAAAGTGCGATATGTCTTTTCTGGAAGGTCAATTCTAAAGTACCCCCAGGGGCGCGGTGTAAATGCATCATCACATCCAATGGTCAAAATTATCAACAAGAAAAGCCAGCTAACTCTCGGGATTCTCAGATTCTTCATTGGTTTGCAAGATAGTAACTTTAACGCGCTCCACTCTCCTTCGGTTGGCCGCTTCAATTGTAAAAAGGTAGTTCTCAAACGTCACCTTGTCATTTTTCTTGGGGATCTTACCCTCTAGCTCGATAATGAATCCCGCCAAAGAATCCGATTCGCCCTTGGCGTCTTCAAACGCGGTTCCATCGATATCCAGTGCGCGATAAATGTCATTGAGTGCTGTTTTGCCATCAAATACGAAGTTCAATTCATCCAACTTGGAATACGCCAACTCATCATCGTCATACTCGTCGGAGATCTCCCCAACAATTTCTTCAATTATATCTTCAAGTGTAACAATTCCCGATGTACCCCCATATTCATCAACAACAATTGCCAGGTGAATCTTCCGTTCCTTAAATTCTTTCAGGAGGTCATCAATCTTTTTGTTCTCTGGAACGAAGAACGGAGTTCTGATGAGGGATTGCCAATCACCATTGGGAGAACCAGCAAAAGAAACAGCAGGGTCAGATTCTGAGTTGAGCTTCAGCCCAGGCAAGAGATCCTTGATATACAACACTCCCTTAACATTGTCCAGCGTCTCCCCGTAAACAGGTAATCTTGAAAATCCGAAGTCAACAATGGTTTTGATCAGATCATTATATTCAGTCTCCTGTGCTATAGCAACAACATTCGTTCGAGGTTTCATAATCTGCTTCACATCTGTGCTCCCAAACTTGACAATACCCTTTAGAATGTCCTCTTCTTCAAGTGTGTTTTCATCAGTTAGCTCAAGCGCGTCCTGTAACTCATCAACTGATATGTTGTGCTGTTTCAGCTTAATCCTTTTTCGAATAAAGCGAGTGGTGAATACCAGAAGCGATGCTAAATACCAAAACACTTTTCTGAGATAATAGACGGGATATGCAGTTATGCCTGCCAGCTTGAGGGGATTTTGTCGGGCATAGACTTTCGGGATGACCTCTCCAAAAAGAAGGATGAGGAAAGTCACAGCGACCACCTGTATAACAAAGTTCAATGCAGGATTATCCGCAAAAGAAAAGAGTTTGACATTGATGTATGTTGAGATGACCACGATGGCAACATTGATAAAATTATTGGCTATTAGGATAGTAGCCAGGAGTCTCTCCTTCCTTTCCAATAAGTTAAGAACTAATTTGTATCTGCGTCCCCCGCCTCTTTCGAGCTCCTCTTTTAATGCTGTGTTGATAGAGAAAAATGCAACCTCGGCCCCTGAGATGAGTGCAGAGAAAAATAACAATATTCCTACTGATAGAAGGGCAATAATTACCCCTGGCGTAAGCAATTGAACGATATTTATCGTGCTAAAGAGGAGCCAATATGCCGGCTCACCACTACTTCCTGCCTCTTCCAAATTTGAGTATTTGAATTCGAGATATCAGATGAGGTAATATTAATAGAAAGGTTATCATATAAAATAAATATAGCAGAATACTGCTAGAATGGCAAATCATCAACCGGCTTGCCAAGATCAGGAATGCTTGCAGGTGCGTTCTGTTCCTGGTCATCTGGAACTGGAGTTTCTTCTGCTCTTTTTCCTGATAGCATGGTCATGTTTTCAGCCACAATCTCAGTGGTATACCTCTTCACATTGTCTTTATCCTCCCAGGAACGTGTTTTAAGACGGCCCTCAATGTAGACTTTGTCCCCTTTGTGAAGATACTTCTCTGATAGTTCGGCCAATCCTCTCCAGAGTACAATATTGTGCCACTCGGTGTGTTCTTGCTTGATGCCGTCTTTATCTTTCCATGTGGAATTCGTGGCTAGCGTGAAATTGGCGACGGGCACCTTGCTCTCGAGATATTTTATCTCTGGGTCTTTACCCAGATTTCCAATCAAAATTACCTTGTTTACTCCTGACATTTTTGTGAATTATAGAATACGAGGGTGAAAATGTATCAGCCTTGTCAACAAAGTTACGAATCTTAGAGGGAAAGGTTCGGAATTTAGGAGCCTTATGCTAACCGCTCAATTCCAAATACTTTTCGATTAATCTGGGGATTGGAATTTCCTTGAGATCCTCTTGAGCAAACTCTTCTAATGGTGACTTAGTGTTCATTGAACAGGAATTTGTTTGTGCCTTCCAAAATCTAGCTTTGATGGTTTGATGAGTGAGTCTGTGCTCTAAGCTTGCAGATGGAACTAGTTTTACATCTTCTTGATTTCCGAAAACGTGGAGCCACTCCTCACTTTTGAGAATGCCATTCCGCCCCAGGTGTTTATTTGATTCGATGAGTAAGGGCTCATACATGTTTTGCCAGATGTCCTTTGCGGATCTTTTTTGATAAAAACAACCTCTGTCACCCTCAATTACAATGTAATTAAAGTATCGTGCTCTCTGCTTTACCTTCTTTGTCTTGACGGGATATGAATCCACTGTTCCTGTTTCATGCGCAGCACACCTTGACTTAATGATGCAAGACTCACAGTCTGGATTGGAGGACTTACACTGCAATGCCCCAAATTCCATAATCGCCTGGTTGTAATCGCCGGGATTTGACTTGTCCATTACGTCATTGGCGATGGATGAAAAGAGTTTCTTGCCCTTACATGAATCAATGGCGACGCCCAAGCCATTAAATCGGGAGAGTACCCGATACACATTGCCGTCAATAACAGCATTGGGTTCACTAAAACATATGGAGGAGATGGCCGCAGCCGTGTACTCGCCAATTCCTTTTAATTTGATAATCTCCTCAAACGTCTCAGGGAACCTGCCTCCACTATCAATAATTGTTTTGGCCGCAAAATGCAAGTTACGCGCTCTCGAATAGTACCCAAGTCCCTGCCAGGATTTAAGAACTTCCTTTTCGTCAGCGGCTGCAAGGCTCTCTATATCAGGAAACTTTTTCAAGAATGACTCATAGTATGGGAGCCCCTGGTCAACCCTCGTTTGTTGTAGGATAACTTCGGAGATCCATATGCAATATGGGTCTTTGGTCTGGCGCCAGGGAAGACTTCTCTTGTTGGCACCATACCATTTCAGAAGTTGATTTGAAAACCACATATTAGGTGTGTTGCTCCGGACCTGCTGGCCGCTCTTCCAGGCTTACCTGACCGGTCTCCATTGGCCAAAGCCTTTGGCGACGCACCGCAAGGTTTAATATTAAAATGTATATTTGCACCCATTAAAATTACTCAATAAAAAAGGATAGTATGACTAAGGCAGATATCGTTAACGAGATCTCTTTGAAGACGGGAATTGAAAAAATCGCAGTACAGGTAACTGTAGAAGCATTTATGAACGAAGTAAAGGGTGCAATGGCGAGTGGAAAAAACGTTTATCTCAGGGGATTTGGGAGTTTTATAGTTAAAAAAAGAGCGGAAAAAACCGGGAGGAATATTTCTCAGAATACGACACTGATCATTCCAGCTCATAATATACCTGCATTTAAGCCGGCTAAGACCTTCGTGTCTAAAGTGAAAAAAAGTGTACCGGTATAGTAGCCTTGCAGGGTTGCTAATATGATCTCATCATCAAAAGGACAGGTTATTGCCGTAATTAGTGCATTGGCACTGGCTGCTGTAATAGTAGTCCTTCCGAAAACAGTGCCGTTTGATGCAGACAATCAGAAGGTAGATGTTGAAGGCGCTGAGGAGACCTTAGAAATGCAGATAACAGAGGGTATTAGTTCCGTTTTGCAGAGCGAAGCCCCTATGCAAGGCATTATGATGTTGAGGCAGGTTTTAGAGAAAGAGCCTGGCAATGTAAAAGCGAATTTAGCGCTCGCAGTATTCTCGGTAGTATCAGGGCAATACGAAAAAGCGTTTGATCGTTTTCAACAAGTTTTGAATGCTGAGCAAAAAGATGAAGGCGCTGCTAAGTTTTTGGCGCAAGTATATGCCCGAGAGGGCAAAATAGATATGATCATCGGATCAATGACTAAGTATAAGACCATGATAGAAGATGAAGGTATACAAAGTCAGGTCGATGATATTATTAACGAATTAAATAATATATAACACGTTTGTTATGCCAAGCGGTAAAAAGAGAAAAAGACATAAGATGGCGACTCATAAGCGCAAGAAGCGCTTGAAAAAGAATCGTCACAAGAAGAAAGCGTAATCGATGCTCTAATGAATCTTTCTTCCTTTTATTTCTAATACAAATTATCAGTTCACCTCTCTTTGATCGAGTTTGAAAGCACCCTGTTTCGGGTAGGCCGAACTTGACCGATTTGGCATACAAGTAAAAACCACTTGTAGTGAATAAAGATCTATTTATAGATTCTACTACCGGTTCAGGTGTAACGCTTGCGTTGCTTGAAGACCGCAAACTAGTAGAACTAAACAGCGACGATGGAGATGCACAATTCTCTGTTGGGGATCTGTATCTTGGCAGAGTCAAGAAGGTAATGGCCGGCCTTAACGCGGCTTTTGTAGATGTTGGTTACGAGAAGGATGCTTTTCTTCATTATCTTGACCTCGGCGCTCAATATAAATCTCTCAACAAGTTCGTGAAGAGCGGACTCTCCAATCAGCAGATTGGGCCCTTGTTCGAGGGGATGAAGTTTGAGAAGGATATTGATAAGAATGGGAAGATTAGCAATGTGCTTGCAAGCAAGCAAAATGTACTGGTTCAAATAGTCAAGGAACCAATTTCCACAAAAGGGCCCAGGATTGGATGCGAGCTATCTCTGGCGGGCAGATTCCTGGTCTTGATACCATTTACTGACAAAATCTCTATTTCCCAGAAGATAGCCAGTGCTCAAGAGCGCAATAGGTTAAAACGGCTCATTCAGAGTATTAAACCGAAGAATTTCGGGGTCATTATTCGAACAGTTGCGGAAAACAAAAAGGTGGCAGAACTCAATACAGATCTAAGCGATTTGGTTGAACGTTGGAAAAGCGCCTATTCACAGCTGAAAACCGCCAAGCCACCTCAAAAAGTATTGGGAGAGATAAACCGTACTTCAGCTATCTTACGTGACATGCTGAATGCCTCATTTACCAGCATTTTTATAAATGATAAAGAGCAATACGAGCAGGTAAAAGAGTATATCCGGTCTATCTCACCAGAGCAAGAGAAGATCGTTAAGTACTATACGGGCAAGACAACCATCTTTGATCATTTTGGGGTAGATAAGCAAATCAAATCTTCGTTTGGGAAGTTTGTCACAATGAAAAGCCGTGCATATCTGGTTATTGAACATACGGAAGCGTTACACGTTATCGATGTGAATAGTGGGAGCAGGTCTAATGCGGATAATGACCAGGAGGCCAATGCACTTGCGGTCAACTTAGATGCCGCAGAAGAGATTGCACGTCAATTGAGGCTAAGGGATATGGGTGGAATCATCGTTGTGGATTTCATCGATATGTATAAGGCGGAGAACCGTAAAAAGCTCTACGAGAAAATGAAGAAAATGATGAGCCGAGATAAGGCAAAACACAAGATATTACCCCCTAGTCGATTTGGACTTATACAGATTACACGACAGCGGGTTCGCCCTGAGATGAATATTGCGATTGCTGAAAAATGTCCTACCTGCAAAGGCACCGGCGAAATTCAGCCCAGTGAGCTGGTTATTGACGACATTGAAAGAAATGTAAGCTACCTGCTCAATGAGCAAAATGAGAATGGCCTCAGAGTCGATGTTCATCCATTCATTGAAGCGTATTTGAATCGCGGTTTCATGTCATCTCTTGCTGGTAAATGGAGATCGAAGTATAAAAAGAGCATCAAGGTAAAAGCCGAACCGTCTCACCACCTGCTGGAAGTCAAGTACTTTAATAATAGGAACGAGCAGATTAAGACCTAATGGTTGTCTTTCTCGATGGCTTTGTAGTAAATTATTAAAGGCACGTTAAAGATTAGAATCAACACTCCCAATATTAGGAATGGGTAGATGATATTGTTGCCTTCCACAAAAAACGGAATGGTAAACAATGAGATGAATGACACCCTCAAGAAAACGTTGGTCATTCCAAAAATACTTGTTGCTCTTCCGATCACAGCATTTGGAATGTGTTTGAAGAGATAGGTTACACGCGTAATGCGTATGCCTGCATTACTCATGCCTAACAGGAGCATTGCAGCATAGAAAATAGGAATATTTGTATTGTACATAAAGAAGAAGTAGATGCCAGCCGTCATGGTTGATAAAAAGAGAATTGTTTGAACAGAGTTAAGTCTGTGGAAGACCCAGTGAATTCCTGCACCGGCCAGAATGGCCCCAAAGGCGAAGAACATATCTGCAGTGGCGTATACTCCCCCGCCACCGTGCAAGTGCTTGGTGACATAAATAGGAGTCAAATAAAAGCCTACAATCAATACCGTGACAAATACTGTGAACGAGGCAATACCAAAGATGAAAACAACCTTATTGTTTCTTAAGTAGCTGAATCCGAGCATAATACGCTCCAGGATTGTTCCTGTGTCCCGTTCAGGGTCAGCGATACTCTCGTATTTCATGAACGAGATCAATAAAAATGCAATGACATAGGTGATGCCATCGAGCAAGAAGATCTGATGGAGATCCCATTTTTCAATCGAGAATGGCAATTCAAATAGATATCCCATGACTTCTTTAGGGCCAGAACTGATGCCTGTCAGGAGAAGGGCAGCGCAAGCTCCTCCTAGCATGTTGGTAAACTGCCCCTGTATCTCAATATAGGAGGTGATACGCCTATAGTTTTTAGGTTCAGAGATCTCCTGGGCAAATGCATAGAGGGCGGGGTAGTGTACAGAGTATATAAAGTATGTCAATCCAAACACTAAGGCTGCATATCCGTAATGCAGTCCGTCCTTATAAAATCCTAAGAGAGCAGTGGACAGTAACACTGCTCCACCAACCGCACAAATGGAGAGAAAGATCGTTTTTCGATTGTATTTATCAATCAGCGTCCCCACTAATAATCCCCAGAACAGCGCCATAAAAGTGAGGGAGGCGTAAAGCGTTCCAAACAATGTAGGCATATTTAGAGTAGACGTGATGTGCCAGGGAATCGCGATCATGCAGATCCCTTGCGCGACTCCAGAAATGGAATTTGCTAAAAAGAGCAAGATAAAGGCACCCTTGTTTTTCATAATTTAGGAACCTGAAAAATCTAGAGAAATCTAAAACTAGTCAGATTTGCTCTCAAGCTACCACTAATTCGACAAATGGGGAATTTACCAGATAATAAGCTACTGTTAACCAAGGCGTCGCGCTTTTGTGCGTATAGAGATCGCTGCCATCAGGAGGTCAGAAAGAAACTGCTGGATTTAGGTGCTTCTTCTGATCAATCAGAGGAGGTTCTAGCCGAGCTGATAGGCTTGGGGTTCGTAAATGAAGAGCGCTTCGCGCAACTCTATGCAAGTGGCAAGTTTAGGCAAAAACGTTGGGGTCGGAACAGGATTATTCTTGAACTCAGGAAACGTGGCCTGACCGAATATTGTATCGAACAGGGCCTTAAAGAGATCAGTAATACTGATTACCTCAGCACCCTGGAGTTCCTTATTGCCAAAAAGCGCAAGACTCTTGCACCGGGTAAGCAAGCGGTTATTGATCAGAAAACCGGCAACTACTGTATTCAAAAAGGATACGAACCAGATCTTGTGTGGCAGCTTGTTAAAAAAGTAGATAAGCCTTCCCGATGATTCATTAACTTTATCCCTTCTCAATTAACATGATAACCAGGCCGATAATAATACTTGTGTCGATTGCTTTAATGTGTTCAACGAATGTGATTGGACAGCACTTAATAACTATGCAAAATAACACGGCACTGGACTATGGTTTTCAGGTGGTTCAATCTGGCAATATTACTCTGAACACCAGCCAATACACAGTAATGAGTACCTTGCTTACCGCTTACGCTAATGAAATGGCGATGTTGGAGTTTGAACCTGATACGATCATGAGCTCTGGTGATACAGTTGATTTTGATGGCATTCTAACAAATTCAAGTGACACGATTATCATTCAGATGCGGGTTACCATGGGAAATGCCGGCTATGAAGTTTTTCACTCGGGAGCAGGTAACGGTTTTGATCTAGCCTGGTTCGATGACCTCAATTTTCACGGTGCAACATTCACGGTGCAAGGGGATCCCTTTACCTTCAAGTTTAAAAGGATACCGGATATAGTGGACAATGATGACGATGTGCTTTTCGCTATACAGGAAGACTTCATCTATAGCATAGACTCCACTGATTTGAACAACCCAAATGTCATCAATGTCATGACCTATAACATACAGATGACTCCTATAGTTTCATTCAATTTCTTTGAAAGGGCCACTTATTTTCCTGAATTGATTTCTCCCTATCAGGATGTTGTCGTGCTTGAAGAAGTTTTTGAAGACATGACCAGAATCAATGATTTGACGCCGGGCATGTTGGCGGTTGGGTTTCCTCATTACACAGCGGTGCTGAACGATACGGCATTATCGTATATCACCTCACCAACCAATGGAGGAGTGCTTATTTACAGTAGATGGCCAATAGAAACAGAGGAGGAAATCAAATACGCAAACTGCTCCAACAACGGCGCCTTCGATTGTTTGGCAAGCAAAGGGGTGAAATATGCACGGGTAAACAAACTGGGGAAACTGTATCACATATTCGGAACGCATATGGAGGCAGGAGGTTCAGCAGCGGATGTGCAATACAGGATAGAACAGTATGGAGAGATCGCAAATTTTATGGATACTCTGTCAATTCCGGCAGACGAGGCTGTAATTTTTACAGGGGATTTAAATACTGGTCCAAAGGACGGTCTCGAGTACGATTCCCTTAGAAGCAATACAAATCCCATTATTCCCCTACATACCGGGTATTTTGAATCTACATTTTCATATGCTGACACAGGAAGAATTATCGACCATGTTTGGGGCCAGGCAGATCATTTGCACCCGATAGAGTCGTATAATAAGGTGATTACCTTTAGAAGTGTTGATAGCGTGATGTGGGGCATTTTTGATTTCTCAGACCACCGTACCGTGTTGGGGCGCTTTGTCTATCCGGGTATTCAACCAGGACCTCTTGTTGATACGGCTTTGTGTGCTGGTGACACCCTCACTTTAAGCGTGGGAAGTAGTGACCCGTTACTTTATCAATGGACACTGGACGGCATTGATATTCCTGGAGCAAACGCGAATACTTATACCATTAACGGTGCAAGTGCAAGCTCCATTGGAACCTACGTTTGCGACGTGACCAACTACAATATTTACGGCGATCAAGGAGACGTCTTATCTCCTATTTTCTATCCGGAAGGCCCAGACACATTAGAACAGACCTACACCTTTAC
Source organism: Flavobacteriales bacterium (assembly GCA_012965955.1). Lineage (GTDB taxonomy): Bacteria > Bacteroidota > Bacteroidia > NORP154 > NORP154. The sequence goes on along the minus strand of DTRK01000283.1, from coordinate 6,717 downwards.
CATTGCGGCTATAGGGTATCAGGATCCATGTGGGGTGGGTGTCTCTGAGGAGGTTGGGGGCAGGGATATCAGTGTTGTTCCCTCTCCTAATGATGGCCGGTTTGAATTGCGGATTGCGGATTTTGCGAAATATGAACAGATTGAATTATACAATAGCGTGGGGTCTTTGGTCTCTAAGAGGGCGATCACCGGCCCATCAATACGCTATGATATTTCGGCCCTGGGGCCGGGCATGTATTTTATTCGAATTGGTGGGAAGGCGCACAGTGCAGCCACCAGGATAATACTTTATTAATTTTATAGGACCTTCAATGATCTCTACTGCCCAACTCAATGATCTGAAGGAGCGCCTGGACGCGCTGAGGAGGCATCTTTGACATTGAGAGTAAACTTAAAGCGATTAGTGAGGATGAAAAACTCACAGAAGCGCAGAACTTTTGGGATGATCCCAAGAAGGCAGAGGCCTTTCTAAAAATGATAAGCAAGAAGAAAGTCTGGACCACTGCATATCAGGAGTCCACCTCAGCGTATGATGACCTTTCTGTACTCGTTGATTTTAGTGCTGAAGGTGAGGCATCGGATCAGGAAGTTGAAGATCAATATGCGCAAGCACTAAAGCTCATTGAAAATCTGGAGTTCAAAAATATGTTGTCGGGTGAAGAGGACAACATGAATGCTGTATTACAGATTAACTCAGGCGCTGGAGGTACAGAGAGCCAGGATTGGGCGGATATGCTATTGCGCATGTACGCAATGTGGGGAGAGAAGAGAGGCTTCAAGATAACTACCCTGGATCACCAGCCTGGAGATGGAGCCGGCATAAAGTCGGTCACTTTGGAAATTGACGGAGACTTTGCCTTTGGGTATCTGAAAGGGGAAAATGGCGTTCACAGACTTGTACGTATATCGCCATTTGACTCAAACAAAAAGAGACACACCTCTTTCGCTTCTGTATTTGTGTATCCCCTCGTTGACGATAGCATTGAGATTGAGATCAATCCAGCAGATATTTCCTGGGACACATATCGATCTGGTGGGGCAGGTGGACAGGGTGTAAATAAAATAGAAACAGCCGTACGACTTAAACACGGGCCATCGGGAATTATTATTGAAAATTCAGAATCGAGATCTCAAATTGACAACAAGGCCAAGGCCATGCGCTTGTTAAAATCTCAGTTATACGAATTGGAGATGAGGGAACAGCAAGCGAAGAGAGACAAGATAGAGGGTGACAAGAAAAAGATAGAGTGGGGGTCCCAGATTAGAAATTATGTGATGCAACCATATCAGTTGGTAAAGGATATTCGAACCAATGTTGAGACCTCTGATATTCAGGCCGTAATGGATGGCGAGATTGATGACTTTATTAAAGCATACCTGATGGAATTTGGAAGGGTAAGCGATTAAATTGCCTACTTTTATACCATTAAACCAACATGGAAGCAAGCAGAGATAATGAAGATCTACCATAACCCGAGGTGCAGGAAGAGCAGAGAGACTCTTGCGATCATCACTGATAGCGGTGCTAACGTGAAAATAATTGAGTATCTAAAGGACACTCCATCTGCAAACGATCTTTCCGTAATACTGTCCAAATTGAACTTAAAGCCAGAACAGGTATTGCGTAAAAGTGAAAAACTATTCAAGGAGGAGTACAAAGACAAGAAGCTTTCGGATCAAGCCTGGATCAATGCAATGGTCGAAAACCCGGTCCTTATCGAGCGACCCATTGTGGTGAAGGGAAATAAGGCTATTATTGGCAGGCCTCCTGAAAATGTAAACAGATTATTATAATGCAAGCACCCTGGGACGGCATAATTATTCTTCAATGGAATATCGAATAGAAAAAGACACGATGGGCGAAGTAGAGGTCCCGGCAGATAAATATTGGGGCGCTCAAACGGAGAGATCGAGAAACAATTTCAAGATAGGTGGCCAGCAAATGCCCATAGAAGTTATACGGGGGTTTGCCTTGTTGAAAAAGGCAGCTGCAATTACCAATCAAGAGCTTGGGGTTTTAGATAAACAAAAAGCAAGTTTGATCAGCCAGGTTTGTGACGAGATTTTGGAAGGGAAGCTGAACGACAACTTTCCGTTGGTGGTATGGCAGACGGGCTCAGGGACGCAGTCTAACATGAATGCCAATGAGGTGATTGCCAATAGGGCGCACGCATTGCAGGGCAATGAACTGGGAAAAGGAGAGAAACTCATTCATGCCAACGATGACGTTAACAAGTCTCAATCTTCAAACGACACCTTTCCAACCGCTATGCACATTGCTGCATACAAGATGATAATTGAAACCACTATCCCAGGGGTTAAGAAGCTGCGAAACACTTTGGATGATAAGGCAAAGGCCTTTGCTGATGTTGTCAAGATCGGGAGAACTCACTTGATGGATGCTACTCCGCTAACGCTGGGCCAGGAGTTTTCAGGATATGTTTCCCAACTGGATCACGGAATACATGCCCTCGAAAATACCCTGCCACATTTGGCAGAATTGGCGTTGGGAGGTACGGCTGTAGGAACTGGCATCAATACTCCGGAAGGGTATGCAGACAAGGTAGCCGGACACATTGCTGATCTAACAGGCTTGCCGTTCACTTCGGCCGGTAACAAGTTTGAAGCACTGGCCGCCCATGATGCGATTGTGGAATCCTCTGGGGCCTTAAAGCAATTGGCAGTGAGCATGATGAAAATCGCAAATGATGTACGCCTTCTGGCGTCTGGTCCCCGATGTGGAGTTGGGGAGTTGATTATTCCAGCTAATGAGCCAGGTTCTTCTATTATGCCGGGCAAGGTAAATCCAACGCAATGCGAGGCAATGACCATGGTATGTGCCCAGGTGGTAGGCAATGATGCTGCGGTAACTATAGGAGGAATGAGCGGCCATTTTGAGCTCAATGTATTTAAACCGGTGATGATCTTCAATATACTGATGTCAGCGAGGTTGATAGGAGATGTATGCGTTTCTTTTAACGACAATTGCGCAAAGGGAATTGAGCCCAACCACGAGGCGATCAAGGAGAACTTACAAAACTCACTGATGCTGGTTACTGCCTTAAACACGCATATCGGGTACGAAAAAGCGGCAGAGATTGCAAAACTAGCCTATAAGAATGGGACTACACTAAAAGAGGAAGCTCTGGGTCTCGGCTATCTGACGGAAGAAGAGTTTGATAAATGGGTGGACCCTAAGAAAATGATCGGCTAGCATGCCATGCACTTTAGACGTTACCGTTAACATCGTTGACCATTTCCCGGATCTTCTGCTCGTCGGACTTTTTACATACCAACAGCGTATCGTTAGACTCGACAACGATATAGTCGTCAAGCCCTTGTAATATGACCAGCTTATCCTCTGGCATATTCACGATACAGTTTTTGGATTCATACATAAAAACCTTTTTCCCGATCACAGCATTTCCATCTTCTTGCTTGGGAAGGCTATCGTAGAGAGAACCCCATGTTCCCAGGTCTGACCAGCCAAAATCTGATAGTACAACATATACGTTCTCCGCCTTTTCCATAACTCCATAGTCAATGGAGATGTTCTTGCAACGCTCGTAGGTGTCAGCGATGAAATCCAATTCTTCGGCCGTGTTGTATTTTCCTTCGCCTTTCTTAAAGAGATTATAAACTTCAGGCAGCAAACCCTCAAGTGCGTTCATAATACTCCTGGCAGTCCACACAAATATGCCTCCATTCCAATAAAAATCGCCACTTGCCAAAAACTCTTTGGCCAGCTCTAAGTCGGGCTTTTCAGTAAATGTTTTTACTTTTTTGATCCGGCCATTTTCATCCTTGTTGGCATCAGTAAATTGAATATATCCATATCCCGTGTCAGGCCTGCTGGGCTTGATGCCCAATGTGATAAGACAGTCTTCCTTCATTGCCTGGTTAAGCGCAAGTTCTATAACATTCTCATAACCAGGTTGGTCAAGAATTAAATGGTCGGATGGGGCAACTATCAAATTAGCCTCCGGATTGATCTGCGCAATCTTAAAACTCGCATAAGCAATGCAGGGTGCCGTATTGCGCCTCAATGGCTCAGCAATGACTTGCTCAGGATTAATTTGTAGTTGTTCGATGATGAGGTCCTTGTAGGCTTCATTGGTTACAACATAGACATTCTCCTTTGGGCAGATATTGGCAAAGCGATCGTACGTATGCTGAATCAAGGTTCTCCCCACACCTAGAATGTCGAGAAACTGCTTTGGCTTCTCGGAGGTGCTCATAGGCCAAAAGCGGCTGCCTATCCCTCCAGCCATAATTATACAATAGTTGTTTTTCATTAATAGATACTATGGAAACCTGGATTATGAAAGCTCAGAGAGAGCACTCTGTAAGTTTTCAAAGAACCGGTCAATATCGCTAATAGAAGCGGTGCCTATTGACAATCGATACCAAGGTGAATTGCGTTCGGTCCCAAATGCGTAAAATGGCACCAAAGCAACCTTAGCTTCATTCAATAAATATTGTGTTACATCTTCCATACTGGTCAATTCTGTTCCTTCTTTGGTACGCATGCCCCTTAAATCGATCTTTACTGTGAGGTACATCGCGGCTTGTGGGCTAATAGCATCGACATTATAGCCCAGAGATTTTAGTGTTTTGAATCCCTTGAAGAACCCATTAAGTCTATCTTCAACCCGGCTTCTGAACCCCTGAAGATAAGTGTCAACTGCTTCATCCTTATTCAGGAATGCCGCTGTTGCTATCTGTTCTGCTCTTGGCGACCAGGCACCGAGGTGGCTAATGATTGCCTTCATTTTGTCCATAACTTTTTGCGGCCCGAAACCCCATCCAATTCTTACCCCAGTAGCGGCAAATGCCTTTGACATACCATCTATGAATACCGTGTAATCCTTCATCGCAGGCACTAACCCAACTGGATTGTAGTGCACTGTTTCCCCAAATGTCAGCTGCCAATAGATTTGATCATAGAGCAGATACACAGGTTTTCTAACACCTGCTCTTCTAATGTTCTCTTCGAGAATAATTTTGCAAATGTCTGTGAGCCCCTCTTTGCTGAATACGGTTCCAGTTGGATTTAGTGGCGAACAAACAGCGACCAGACTGGCTTCTTCAATATGAGACTTCAAATCTTCCGGGCGAAGCATGAAGTTATTCTCTGCTTCCGTACGAATGGGGATCTGCTTTGCACCGGAGATATGGCTGTAGTGGTTGTTATTCCATGAAGGTACCGGGAAGATTACAGAATCACCGGGATCAACTACTGCCTGATATGCAGCGTAAATCAGTGGACGCCCTCCTCCAGCTATCAATATTTGATTTTCGTTGTACTCGATGCCTCCGTGCTTGAACAGATAGCCGGAAACCGCCCTCCTTAACTCCATCATTCCGTTAGAGGTGGGATAATTGGTCTGCCCAGCTTCGTAGGCCTTGATAATTTCATCTTTGAGCACCTCCGGAATCGGAAAGAGGGAAGGGTCAAAATCACCTATTGTAAGATTGAAGATATGCTCTCCGTTCTTGCTTTTTTCATTTACCTCATTTGCCAACTTGATAATTTCCGAGGGCACCAGATTCTCTGCCATATCTGAGAGCATGAGCTCTTTATCTACACTGACGGTTTCGTTGGCCATTGGGTTATTTGTGGGATTTTAAGAAGCGTTTAAAATCAGCGATTATATCTGGGCAAAGATATAAAAATAATCGTCTTTTTTGCCTCAGGTGGCTGGCCTGCTGTGAAGAGGTAAATACCGGAAAGTTAAGCCGGTATAACCTCGGCAATTGGACTGAACAAATACAAGCGTCCGGTTTTCATCTCTTTGCACTTAATGCGCTTTTTTTGCCTGGCCCCTCTAACGAAAGCCCTACCGTTCCTCGTATTGAAAATTGCGCCCTCTTCAATCTGGGATAGCACTACATGGTTTTCCTTTTTTGCGTCGAATTCCCTCAATGCAAGCGACAGGGATATATCTGAGCTGCTCGATGCTTTGGGGTTAGCCATGTAGGATTCAATCTTAGGAAGCAATATATCTGGGAATATGGAGGTCAGATCAAATTCTGCCATTAAGCGCTTGAATTCATCCTTCCATTCCTGCCCATGAGGCCTTACCTTACCCCGATAAGCAATGTAATTGTTCATATGCGCAATCTCATGCACAAGAGTAATTAAGAAGGCGTACTTATTAAGGTTGCCGTTGACCGAGATAAGATGTTGCTTACCCCCATTTAAAGGCCTGTAATCACCAAGTTTAGAGGATCGGTGTTTTGTGATTCGGAGTTGGGTACCCGGCACACTTAACCATTTGCCTAAAGCTCCAACACTGTGCGCAGGGACGTAAGGAGTAAAACAAGGAATTACAATTTTGGTCAACATTGGCTAATCCTATCTGTGCAAATCAACTTTAAGGGTGCGAAAATCGAAATAAAATTAATATCATTGTTAGACAATAAGCACATCATTCATTAAATATTTAGCATATGTTATCAAATAAGATTGAAGCTGCGCTCAACAAACAAATAGCCCAGGAGGGATTTGCGTCTTACTACTATCTTGGAATGGCTTCCTGGTGCCAATTGAAAGGGTTTGATGGAGCGGCCACATTTATGTATCGCCAATCAGAAGAGGAAAGAGCGCATATGCTGAAACTATTTCATTATATCAATGAAACAGGGGGACATGCTTATGCTCCTCAAATACTTAAAAGCCCAAATAAGTTCAAATCAATTGTTGATGTGTTCACG
>DTRK01000282.1 GCA_012965955.1 Flavobacteriales bacterium | reverse complement strand
ACTACAAAGTCATCGAATTGTATCTTAATGACATGGCTGGGATTGTCAACTCCTTCCGCCTCGGCCTCTTCAACAGTGTAAAAGCGCACAAACTCACTTGCCGGCATCGTTGACAGGAATTCATTGATCTTATTGTCGAAGAACTCGTTGCTCAACGAGAATGTGGCTGAATGCATTGGGATGGGCTCTGCGATGACTTTTAAGGTCGCCAGCCACTTTGCTTCCTTTAACTTTTGATCAACATCTTCATAGTTGGAGTAAAAAGCTTTTACCTTCTTAAAAGCAAAGTATGCCGCTTTGGCATTCTCGCGGTCGCCTTTGGCAAGAAGTTGTATTCCATGCTCATAGAAGAACTTGGCAGCGTTCTTCTTGGAGTTGATGATCTCTTCATCGTAATTGATCATTGGAAACTGTACCAACCGACCTGTGCTGAGTATTTCCAGGGGCAGTACTTCCGACACTAAGCTCTGGCGGTTTTTTAATGAAGTATATCTACTATGGACCTCGTCCCACATACCGGGGTTGCCTTCCAGCTTCAGGTAATTGAGGCGCTCATTGTCCTTTTTATTTGCCCTTTCATAGGCTTGTTCAAGAATGAGAATCTCTTTCTCCTTATTGGGTTTCTTACGGAGTTTCTTAACCGCTAACCCAATGGCAGCATCGTAATTGCCCTTTTCGTAGTATTTTTTGGAGCTTGCACAGCCCATCAAAACTGTGGTTGCTATAACAAAGGGTAGAAGTTTTCTCATATCATTAAGTTTTGCAAGGGGAAGTCAATTATCAAGCCAAAAATAATGTTTTTCGATTGTATTCTATGAACATCCAATTTTATTCGCTTTTTAACGCATTGATCATACACATTCCTCAAATTCTCCTTTCTGGTACGTTTACATGCTAATTCTTGTATCTTTGATTTCTTGTGAAACATCTCCCCTGTAAATCAGGGGGAAACAACCTTTGTAGAGATGTGGGCGCTGCTAGCCAGATTTACACTTAGAAATAGATTATCGATACTCCTTGTTCTGGGTGTAATCACGGTATTCATGGCTTATCAAGCCTCGCACGTTAAATTGGACTATAACCTGCCCCGACTACTCCCGGAAGAAGAGCAAACCAATCAGGAATTTGAACGGTTCATTGATGTGTTCGGTTCACACGGCAACGTGATAGTACTGGGTATTCAGGACGAAGACATCTATCAGCTGGATAATTTTAATGCGCTCTATGAGATGGGCAATGCCATTAAAGAGCTTCCGGGTGTAGAGGACCTCATATCCATTGCCCATGCTTATAACTTGACTAAAGGTGATACGGCCTTTGAATTTAAACCTATCGTGCAGCGCAAGCCGGAAACCCAGAAGGAGCTGGATAGTTTAAGGGAGATCATCAACGCGCTTCCATTTTATGACGGCGTAATCGTAAACAAGGAAACGGGTGCTCTTCTCATACCAGTTACCCTGGATAAGGAACTGGTTAATAGCGAACACCGTAAAGAAATAGTGTATGCTGTACGCGATAAGGTTCACGAATTCGAAGAGAAATACAACATCAAAGTAAAGTTTTCAGGCCTGCCGTATATACGCACCGGTATCACGGTATTGTTGAAGAATGAAATGAAGCGGTTTACTCTTGCAGCTGCTATTTTGGCAGCCATAATCCTCTTCCTTTTCTTTAGATCATTGCGCGTCGTTGCCGTTTCTTTGACGATTGTAGCCATTGGAGTGGTATGGTCAATAGGCTCCATTTCCTTGTTTGGTTACCTTATAACTGGTTTGTCGGGTATCATTCCGCCTCTTATTATCGTGATTGGAATAACCAATTGCATTTACCTGCTCAACAGCTACCACCGGGAGCATCGTTCACACG
>DTRK01000281.1:2019-6949 GCA_012965955.1 Flavobacteriales bacterium | reverse complement strand
TTATTGTTCAAGCCAAAGGACATAGTGAGCGGTGACTTCTATTGGATGACGGAAAAAAATGGCAGGGTGCTATACGTGGCCGCGGATTGCACCGGACACGGGGTGCCTGGGGCATTTATGAGCATGATAGGTGCATCTATGCTAAATGAAGTGGTGAATGAAAAAGGAATCACCAAACCATCAGATGTATTCCATGAAGTAAGGGCAGGGTTTATATCGGCGCTCAAGCAAACGGGAGAGATAGGCCAACAGAAGGACGGCATGGATGCCTCACTCATCTCGCTCTCCAAAAATGGCAGTGATGATTTTTCAGCCATGGAGCTCGCCCTGGCCAACAACCCGGTATTGATTATCCGCAGGGGCAACAAGGCGGTTAACGCCAATGGAGAAGACCTGGAGCCTGTTCTTGAGGAGGAGGGCCTGAAAATGTACCAGATCAATGCGGACAAGCAACCCGTTGGATTTCAAGGCGAGCAGGAACCCTATACGCATCACCAGGTGCTCCTGGAAAAGGGCGATATGATCTACGCATTCTCAGATGGCTATCAAGACCAGTTCGGCGGCAAGAAAGGCAAGAAGTTCATGATCAAAAGGCAGAAACAGATGTTCATGAAAATCTGTGAAAAGCCTGCTTTAGAACAAAAACAGCTGCTGGATACAAAGATCGAGAAGTGGAAGGCAAATCCAGCTCAACCGGAGCCACCCGCAGAGCAGGTGGATGATATTCTCATAATTGGGGTTAGGGTCTAACCCGTTAAGAAGATCGCCTGATCAACGCTTCAGGTCAATCTACATTGTCATGAAGAAAGGGATTATCGGGCTTTAGCTCGATCTTGTCCTCCCCCTCCTCTGAATCATTCAGGGTAAATCTTGACACTTCTGACTTGGAAGAATGCGGCACATCGTCGAGATCCACGTTTCTGCGCATGTATGCCGGCTGCTTCTCCAGATCACTGACACCTGATGGAGTCCTAAGCTTATAGCTCAGTTCCTTGAGCTTCGAAATTCTCTCATCCTGATCCATAGCATTGGGACTTGAGTAAGAGCTGAGCGTTTCGTCGCCACCCAGGCTTGAACTGCTCAATGGGTCACTATCATCATCTCCTATTTCGCTCAAGGGTGTACCCGTATTACTGAGGCTTGAGCTTGTATCAGGATTCAATTCAATTTCAAATTCATTTTTGTCCTTACCCTGATCTGCGTCAGTGTTGCCCATTAGCTTAAATTCAGGCATATCTGCTGGCTCAGGTTCCTCTGAAGGATCCTCTTCAGATTCATCCTTTGGAACGTCAGCTTTACCAACCACTTCCTGCTCCTCCAGCGCGGGTTCTTCCAACTTCTTATCAGGAGAGGTATCTTCCTTCGCAAGGGTCTTCTCTTTTTCTTCACCCTCCGGCGTTTGGTCCTCCTCCGATTTTGGCTTGTCCTTCTCCGGAGGGGTGGGAAACTTATTCAGGATGGCGTCGAGCTCAGCTTTTTTCCTGGCCGCAGCTTCATCCAATTCCTGCTCCGGCTCTTCTTTCTTAGACTCTGCGTCATCAACGGGCTTGTCCTTCGCTGGCTTTTCCTCTTTTGCTTTGGGATTATCGTCTCCCTTCGGCTGGTCCCAAAAGCTAGCGGGAGCCTTCGGAGTCTCCTCATTGGCTGTCACTTCTTCGTCATCGTTCTCATTCTCGTTCTCATCCTCATTCTCCTCGGTAACTTCTTCAGCTTCATCCTTCACCTCAGCTTCGGATGACACTTCAGTTTCCTCCACCTTGTCGTCTGTAACTTCTGCTGCGGTTTTTCCCTTCACCACGAGTTTCATCTCATCTTCCACTTCCGCTTCCGGCTTCACATCCGAAACCTCATCATCATCGTCCATTTTGAGCTCGTAAACTTTGCGTTCCGGCGTGTTTTCAATCACATTGTCTTCCGTTGCCGGCTTCGCCTGCACAATCGGTGGAAACACCGGCTTCTCCTCCTCAGCAGGGGGTGCTTCTTCTGTAGCCTCACCTTCTGCCTCATCCAGTTGATGGACAATCGTAGGCTGGCCTGGATCGTTGAGGTTGCGTACCACTCTTTCGGGCTGATTGGATGCAATAAACCCAAGGTCCGGATTGGTCTCAAAGCCCGCCGCAATAATGGTTACGCTCAATGCGTCTTCAAGAGACTCATCAGAACCGACTCCCATAATAACGTTGGCGATGTTTCCCGCCTCTTGCTGTACGTAATCACTGATATCAGTAATCTCGTCTAATAACGGCTCTTCCTTACCTGTTGTGATGTTGAGCAATACGTACCGCGCACCCGTGATCTTATTGTCATTAAGCAAAGGAGAAGCGAGGGCTAATTCAACGGCCTTCACAGCTCTGTTATCGCCTTCAGCTACAGCAGAGCCCATGATGGCTACACCAGAGTCTTTCATGACCGTGCTTACATCGCGGAAGTCCACGTTGATCATACCGTGAACAGAGATCATCTCCGCAATACCTTTAGCGGCAGTTGCCAAAACATTATCCGCTTGCAGGAACGCCGTTGACAAGGCCAGGTTGCCATACATCTCCCGCAGTTTATCATTGCAGATGATAACCAAAGCATCTACTTCCTCCCGCATTCGTTTGAGCCCCTCTTCTGCCTGTTGTCGCCGCTTAGGGCCTTCATTGGTAAATGGTATGGTTACAATACCAACTGTAAGAATGCCCATTTCCTTGGCAATGTTGGCAATAACAGGTGCACCACCGGTTCCTGTGCCACCTCCCATTCCAGCGGTTACAAAAACCATCTGGGTGTTAGACTCCAGGAATTCCTTGATCTGCTCTATGTTCTCCAGGGCGGAATTCTTACCGACAGTAGGATCACCCCCCGCACCCAGCCCTTCGGTGAGACTGGCTCCCAGCTGGATCTTGTGAGGTACAGGGCTCTTGTCCAGGTCTTGCGAATCCGTATTGCACACTACGAAATCAACACCTTTGATCCCTTCGTTGAACATATGATTTACGGCGTTAGAACCACCACCGCCAACACCGATCACCTTGATAATGGACGACTGTCCCTTGGGCAGGTCAAAGTTCATTAGTTTACCAGGCATAATGTTATATTTTGGTTAGTATTAAGTTCACTGCAATTATTTATGCTCATCAGTATCCACGTCCTTTTCCTCAAAAAACTCCTGGGTTGTTTTGAAGAATGAATCGAAAAAGTTGCCCCGTTTTTTAGTGGAATGGCCAGTCACTTTCTGACCTTTCCCCTGGCTGCGTACCTTCTCCATGGTTTCAAATCCTTTGATCACCAGGCCCACACTGGTTGCGAATAGGGGGCTGGTAACAGCGTCAATGTCGCCCTGAGCCAGGAACTGGTTGGGATACCCTACCCTTGCTCTTAAACCGGTGATGTACTCACAGAGCTGAGCGATGTGCTTGAGCTGGCTGCCTCCTCCCGTGAGCACAATTCCAGCAATCAGTTTATCATGGTATCCGGAGTTTTTGATCTCATGATCCGCATATTCCATAATCTCTGACATCCGCGCCTGTATGATAGATGATAGGTTCTTCACCGATATCTCCCTCACTCCTGCAATACCTGGAATAGCCACTATTTCATTTTCCTGGGTTTGATCTGCCAGTGCAGAACCAAACTTTACTTTCAATTGCTCCGCTTGCTTTCTTAGTATCGCACAACCCTCTTTGATGTCTTCGGTAATAGAACTACCCCCAAATGGGATTACAGCTGTATGGCGAATTATGTTGTCATAAAAGATCGCGATATCCGTTGTGCCACCCCCGATATCGATCAGTGCAACACCTCCCTCTTTTTCTTCACTGTTCAGTACAGCTTCAGCTGAAGCCAGAGGCTCTAATACCAAATCCGACACATCCAGGTCCACTTTCTGAACACACCTGATAATGTTGTTCTTGGCAGATTCCTGTCCGGTGATTATGTGAAAGTTGGCTTCCAGGCGTACACCTGACATCCCCACAGGCTTAGTGATACCCTGCTCTCCATCGATGATATACTCTTGCGGGAGTACGTGAATAATTTTCTCGCCTGGTAACATTACCAGCTTGTGCATATCGTCAATAAGCAGGTCCACATCTTCCTGTGTGATTATGTCGTCCGGCCCATCACACATTCGTATGCCGCGATGCTGGATGCTACTGATGTGCTTCCCCGCTATCCCTACATTAACCTTCTGGTTTATCTCGAGGCCCGATGCATTCTCAGCTTTTTCAACAGCTATTTGAATAGCATCTGCCGTCTCAGAAATATTGGTTACTATACCGCGCTTAACACCCGGTGAGTGAGTTTTTCCAACACCCAATATCTCAATTTTACCATGCTCGTTCTTGCGTCCTACAATCGCCACTATCTTGGTGGTCCCTATGTCGAGACTAACGACAATATCCTGATTTTCCATTAATCTTCAATTAAAAGTCTTCTCTGCTAATATTTTTTACAAACCACCTGATCCTTGAACCTCAAGTCCACTGACTTGTATTTATCCCATCCCACATTGTTCAGCCCATACTTATAGAAATTCCGCAAATTGTCGAATTTCTCGTCCAAATCACTGACATCTCCAAGCAAGATTTTATGCCTTCCAACTCTGGGTATGAGCTGGATTTCTTGCGCCCAAGCTACATAGATTTGCTGTACCTGGGATTTCCAGAATTGATTTTTATTAACAAAAGTTGCTAACAAAAACAGGTCGTCCAGCATGTCGTTTTTGATGTGTCCGTTGGCCACAATTACCCGAGAAGAATAGTTTTTCGACAGCGGCAGGCGTTCTCCCTTTTCATCCAAATAAAAATTACCCAGCTGCTGTGAGAGGATTCTTATTACAGGTTTCTTTTGAGTGATCTCCATTTGAAGCACGCCAGAAATCGTAAAGTACACCTGGGCATTCTCAACGAAGGGATTGCTATACAATACCTCTTCCAGCAATTCCAGG
>DTRK01000281.1:0-2009 GCA_012965955.1 Flavobacteriales bacterium | reverse complement strand
AACCCCTCACTCCTGAACATGTTGAGCACATCCTCACGCTCCACAAAATAGCGATCATCAGAAACGTCTATGTCAATCACAATAGACTCGCAGATCGTGTTCTTCTGTACTGTTCCAGCAAATCCCATTGCCATGAACAGCAAGGCAACAGCCGCTATCCATCCAACCGTGGCGAACAGCCGCCTGGTCAATTTCGATTGGATCCATCGTATTTTCTTCATCCCCGTAGTTTCAATAATTACTAAGTCCTTTTATCTCAATTTAACTCAAAAGTTACGCGTCTCACCAGATAGTTCTGAACAGGTAAATGTTAATAAAGCCAGCTACATTCACAGGTTAATTCAATGATTTAATATGCTCGGTAATTGGCTCTACCAGCTGATCAATGTCTCCAGCACCCAGGGTCAACAGAACATCGGTCTTGTCAAAATCTATCATTTCAATGGCATTTTTCTTGTTGCATAAGAGTTTGTCACCTGATTGAACATGGTCAAATATCAGCTCTGAGGTAATTCCTTCAATGGGTTCTTCCCTTGCCGGATAAATGTCCAGCAGCAGCAGGCTATCAGCGATCGAAAGGCTCTTCCCAAAGTCCTCTGCAAAATCCCGTGTACGTGTGTATAGATGAGGCTGAAACAAAACAGTTAATTTCTTGTCAGGATACAGCTCTTTAATTGAACTGAGTGCCGAACTGATCTCATTGGGATGATGAGCGTAGTCATCGATATAGATAACAGGGCCTGAATTATGCACTACCTCAAAGCGCCGCTTGACTCCAGCATACAAATCCAAAGCGTTTTTAATCTCCTCATGGGGCACACCGTGATTATCAGCGACCGCAATTGCCGCCACGGCATTTTCAATATTGTGCCTGCCTCCCATAGCTAATGTAACAGCCTTCAGAACCCCGTTTGGCGTGCGCACGTCAAATGCATAAGAGCCTTCTAGAATATTGATCCCGGTGGCGACATAATCTGTGGCCCCTTCGATAGAATAGGTCATCAGCACCGCGTGAGGATTCACCCGCTCTCCTATTATTTTAAGTACGCTTTCGCTGAGCAATACAATGCCCCCATCGATGACATTGTTGGTGAAGTCAATATAGGTCTCTATCATGGACAAAACGTCTTCATAGATATCCAGATGGTCAGCATCGACAGAAGTTATGACAGCGGTGTTGGGATTGAGAAACAGAAAGGAGCGGTCATATTCATCGGCCTCGGCAATTACCAGCTTACCATCTCCATGTTGAATGTGGTTCGTACCATAGTTTGCCGATATGCCTCCTAAAAAGGTGTTGCTGCTCACATCCGCAGATTTCATAATGTGAGCGATCATTGAGGTGACAGTGGTCTTTCCATGCGTGCCGGCAACAGCAATGCATGCCCCCTCACTGGCGATCATCCCCAGCACTTCCGCCCGCTTCACTACCTGATATCCACCGTCCTTAAAAAACCCCAGTTCAGCACTCGACTCAGGCATGGCTGGCGTGTATATTACCAGGGTCTGCTCTCTGGAGTTATCATTTTTAAACGTTGCCGGAATTTCCCCGATCACGTCATCATAATGGACATTGATTCCCTCATCAACCAGGGCCCTGGTAAGCCTGGTTTCAGTCCGGTCATAACCAGCCACGGGAATGTCCATAGAATTAAAATACCGGGCAAGTGCGCTCATGCCAATGCCCCCTATACCTAAAAAGTATATGCTTTTGAACGCTTTAAAGTCCATCGCCCCACTCATTGCGTCATCTTTAAAATCTCCCCTGCAATCACATCCGCCGCATCTACCTTTGCCAATTTCAGGATCTGCTCAGAGAGCTCACGGGACCTCTCAGCATCCTTCAACAGCCCGACAGCAGCCTCGCCCAAATCAGACACTGTATCACTGTCCCTGACCAATAATGCAGCGTTGTTATCCAAAAGCGCCATGGCATTTTTTGTTTGATGATCTTCCGCGACATAGGGTGATGGCACTAGGATCACAGGCTTCCCCACGGTGCACAATTC
>DTRK01000280.1 GCA_012965955.1 Flavobacteriales bacterium | reverse complement strand
TGTCCCAAGCCGTTACACTCGCGGAACACTCTCAACGAGATCCTTGTGGTTTTCTAAACGCGATTTTTCAAAGGCGGGAATGGTCAACCCTGTGGGTTGAATAGGTAAATAAAACTTAAAACCTAACCCCCATCACCAAAATATCATCCACCTGCTCGGTATCGCCTTTCCTCCGTAGGAGTTCTACGGACATTCGGCCATGGTTTCTTCTAAGATGGTCTTTTGTTCATAATCACTTGACAATTTTCTGGATAAGAATTTCTGCGCCAAAATCAACTTCAACGAAGTAGATTCCTGGTGAAAATTGTGTGAAGTCCAGCAAGTACTTACTGGATTGAGATTTGGTTGAAACCATTTCCGAATAAATGATTTGGCCGAGGTTGTTCTTAATTCGTAGAGTAATGGAAGCCTGTATCTCACATATCAGGTGAACCATTAAATGATCTTTAACGGGACTGGGAGATAGTTCCATTTTTCGCCATATTTTCTGAGCATCATCTGGTAAGGACACACATGTGCCAATTGTGAGGCATTCAGATTCACTTGTGTCACAATTATTTAAAGCATTTACACATATATCGCCTTGTGTAGCTCCCCAATTGACAGAAATCGATGCTGTTCCCTGTCCACTGATAATTGATGCCCCTACCGGGACGGTCCACAAATATGATGAAGCACCAGTACTTGATGTTGAGTAAATTGAAATATCATTTTCACAAACTGTAAGAGGTCCGGCAATATTTGTAGGTATAGGAGGGCCGGATGACGGATTAAGAACAATGCAGGTTGGTGTTGAGCTAGTGCAGGCGTTATTTGCTGTAACGCATAGATTGCCTGCTATAGTTGATGCATTGAGGGTTATGTTGCTTCCGGTATCTGATGATGTAACCATCCAGCCGTTGGGATACGTCCAGGAATAGGACAGAGCTCCCGCCACGGTATCAGCACTATAAATCAGCCCTGTGTCCGTGGTGCATGGGGTTGTTATTCCGGCTATATTTGAAGGTGCTTGGATAGAGGTGCATGGGGTGCCCGTGGAAATACTCACTTTCCAGATTCCTCTTCCGAATGTGGCTGCATATAATTCATTATTCGCTGTATCAATTTCAAGTTCGCTAACTATGACATTCGGCAGATCCGTACTATACAATTGCCAGGAACTGGTAGTATCCGAAATGTAGTATACTCCTAAATCAGTTGCAACATATGCGATGCTTTCCATTGAATTTGGTTGGATGACTACAGAATTCACTGGTACATTAGGTAAGTTCAATGACATATTTTGCCATGAATTTCCGCCATCTGTTGTCTTAAACACTTTTACAGAATCAACAAATCCGCTGTATGTTACCCATACTGTCTGGTAGTTCTTATCATCAATTGCCACATACGTAGGATATAGTGAATCAGGTAAACCTGCGGTTACATCAGTCCACAATCCTCCCCCATTCATTGTGTAATATAGCCTGGAGGGTTCGTTGTATTGATGATAAATTCTCTTAGCTACGCAAATTACATTGGAATTGCCAGGAGCAATTGCCAATGCTGAGGAGAGATTTGGGTACCCATATCCTGGCACTATGGGGAAATTGGAGATAGGCGACCAGCCACCTCCCGGGAAGCTCCTCTTTACCACGTTGCCATATCCGGCGAAGAGGGTTTTCATTGAATTTGGATCCAACAAATACGGGGTGGTCCACTCACCTTGCTCACTGGAATAGCTAATACTGTTAAATGAGCTGCCCCCATTGCTTGACCGGGACAGATTCCCATACTGAGATGATGCATAGAGGATAGTAGTGTCGGTGGGATGCACAATGCACTCCATGCCATCACCGCCAGAAACATGCTGCCATGTTGACTGACTCTTAA
>DTRK01000279.1 GCA_012965955.1 Flavobacteriales bacterium | reverse complement strand
CCTGGCCAGCGTATGTTCAATACGCACCGTCCCCCGAAGTTTAACTACATCTTCAGCTGTATAGGTCCGTTCTATCCCTTCCCATCTTTCGTCAGAAGACCATTTTGCTATCAGTTCGCTTATTTGCTCTTGCCTTGTCATTGTTCGTGATTTCAATATTGATGATTTAATTGATTGCTATTTGTACCCATACGGGGAAGCCGTTACTATAGGATATCCCAGATCTATGTGCACTTGTCCTTTAATTTCGTTTGAAGTTGGAGCAAGTCCATCATATGCCTCTGAGGCCCACTCTCTTTCTGATATTTGTTCTTGATTGTCCATTTAGGTGTGTTTTGGATGTTAATATTTCTAGTTCAAGTGTTCGTAAGCTGGAAGCGTCAGAAACTCGGTAAAGGATTCGCTTGTCACCAGCTCATCAAATATCTTCGCCGCAAGCTCGTACTTGCCTGAGTTGTACTTTTCTTCTCCAACTAATTCTTTAATCTTGGCCAGCTGCTCTGGTACAAATGACTTATATAGCTCCATAGTGATCGGCCGGCCATCGCTAAGTACAGCATCCGGGTTATTCAGCCATTGCCATATTTGCGATCTCGATATTTCCGCTGTGGCGGCATCCTCCATAAGGTTATAGATTGGAACGCAGCCATATCCTCTCAACCATGATTCCAGATATTGTATCGCTACATCGATGTTTAATTTTAATCCTTCCTCCGTAATTGCTCCTTCAGGCATCTTGATCAATTCCTCAGCACTCACCTGCACGTCATCCCGTTTCTCGTGAATTTGATTAGCCATCGGCATGTGTTCATCAAATATGTCCATTGCTATTTGAACCAGACCCGGATGTGCCACCCAGGTTCCATCGTGGCCGTCTTTTGCTTCCCGGGTTTTATCCGCTCGTACCTTTTCCAAAGCTGCTTCATTGGCTTCAGGATCATTTTTTATTGGAATTTGAGCCGCCATTCCTCCTATCGCATGTGCACCATGAGCATGACAGGTCTTTATGACCAAAAGTGAGTAGGCCCTCATGAAATCTGTGGTCATTGTCACTTTTACCCGATCTGGTAAAATAAATCCCGGCCTGTTCTTGAACCGCTTAATGAAGGAGAAGATGTAATCCCATCTCCCGCAATTAAGTCCTGCTGAATGCTCTTTTAATTCCCATAGAATTTCATGGATCTCGAAACTTGCAAGAATGGTCTCAACAAGCACTGTTGCCTTAATAGTGCCTTGAGGAATCCCCAGCTCGTCCTGGGCAAATACAAATACGTCATTCCACAATCGCGCTTCAAGATGATTCTCAAGTTTAGGAAGGTAGAAGTAAGGCCCCGTTCCGTTCTTTACCAGGTTGTGAGCGTTGTGGAAGAAGTACAGTCCGAAATCGAAAAGCGATCCGCTCATTCCCTCCCCATCTACCAACACATATTTTTCTTCAAGGTGCCAGCCTCTTGGACGAACCATCATTGTAGCAACCTCCTCATTTAACTCATAGAACTTTCCATTAGACTCATTGGTAAACGTGATTGTCCGGTTGACAGCATCACGTAGGTTTATTTGTCCATCGACGGCGTTTGCCCAGGTAGGAGCGCTGGAATCTTCAAAATCAGCCATGAAAACTTTTGCTCCCGAGTTCAAAGCGTTAATGATCATCTTTCTCTCCACCGGGCCGGTTATCTCCACGCGCCGGTCTGTCAAATCATCCAAAACAGGATTGACTGTCCAATCACTCTCACGTATTTCCTTTGTCTCTTGCAGAAAATCCGGTAACTCGCCCGCGTCCAACACGGACTGTCTTACCTGTCGAGCACTTAACAACTCCTTTCTCCTCCCATTAAACAACCTATGAAGCATGCCTACAAATTGTAATGCTTCAGGAGTCAGAATTTGATCAAACTGCTCAGTCCTCTCACCAAGAACCTCCACTTCTAATTGCTCTGTACTCATATTAAATGCGTAATTGAATGTTCATGCTGGACAAATATATGTATAGCGAATTACATAACCTAGAGAATTTTCGCTTATTTTGTATTTTTCTCAAATTTCATATATTTGCCAGATAATATGGTCTCCCAAAATCAAATAGTTCGCCTCATTTTTGGCCTTAAAATCAAGCGGCTTCGACAAAAGAAGAAGCTATCTCCACAAGAATTATCAGCCGCATGCGGACTGTCAAACTCATACCTGAACGAAATTGAGAAAGGCAAGAAGTATCCCAAGGCAGATAAGATAATGTCGCTGGCAGAGGCCCTCAGCGTTCCCTACGATGAGCTGGTCTCACTAAAACTTTCTAAAAAGCTGGAACCGATATCAGAGCTTCTGAACTCGCATATCATGAAGGAATTTCCGCTGGAAATGTTTGGTATTGAACCGGGAAAACTAGTAGAAATGATCGCCAATGCTCCTGTGAAGATGAGTGCTTTTATCAGCACTATCATGGAGATTGCGCGCAACTATGAGATGCGTCAGGAGCATTTCTATTTAGCATCCCTGCGATCGTACCAGGAAATGCACGAAAATTATTTCGAGGAATTGGAAGAGGCGGCGAGTGCATTTCTTAAGGAACACAAGATAAAGTGGTCCGCCCCATTTGACAGGAAACATCTTTACGATATACTCGAACAGAAATACAACTACACCATCGATAAAACGCAGCTCAAAGAAAACAGCAACCTGCAATTGCTCCGTTCAGTGTACCTAAAGGATAAACACAAACTGTTGATCAATGACGACCTGGCAGAATTTCAAAAAGGATTTCTCCTGGGGCGGGAGTTAGCGTATAATTACCTCGATCTTGAGGAACGTCCCCTAACCACTCCACCCTATAAAGCCAATTCATTCGAAGAGGTGCTCAACAACTTTAAAGCCTCCTATTTTGGAGGAGCACTCCTCTTAAATAAGGATGAGTTGATTGGTGACATTCACGCGCTCTTCGATGCGGAAAGATGGAGCGAAAAGAAATTGCTGCAACTGCTCAATAAATATGAAGCGTCACCAGAGATGTTTTTACATCGGTTTACCAACCTATTGGCCAAATTTTTCGGAATCAAGAACCTGTTCTTTCTTAGGTTTTCACATTCTGAAAAAAGCAAGAAGTTCACCCTGACCAAAGAATTGCACCTGTCTCGTCAGCACAATCCCCACGGAAATGAGTTGAACGAACACTATTGCCGACGGTGGCTTTCACTGGATATAATTTACCAGCTTAAGGCCAGAATGCAGCAAAAAGATATGCAATCTATTGCAGGTGTTCAGATATCCAAATACTGGGGGACAAACAACGAGTATCTCTGCATTTCATTCGCACGCCCCAATCATCGCACATCAGATGAGCAGGTCAGCGTGACCATAGGATTCCAGATCAATGAGAATCTCAGAAAGAAGATTAAGTTTTTGGCCGATCCGCAGATTGCCACGAAATGGGTGAATGAAACCTGCGAGCGCTGTCCTATAAAAGACTGCGAAGAAAGAGCAGCTAAACCTCATATAGTTCGAGATGAAAAACAAGTCGAGACTATTGAGGAGGCTCTGAAATTACTAAACTAGCGACGGGACAAGCTCAATACCGCGGCTGCTAAACACAACACCTGCGACAAGTACGAAACGACAGGAATGCTATTAGAAATAACCCACAGACACATAAGGCCTAACTCAGGCCAAGGAGTTTGAATCCCCTACCGTGAACATTCACGATTTCCACAGAAGCGTCTTCCCTGAGATGTTTTCTCAATTTGGTGATATACACATCCATGCTGCGAGCGTTGAAATAACTGTCGTCACCCCAGATTAACTTGAGGGCATGCTGCCGCTCGGTAACTTCATGCCCACCCACACAAAGCAGTGCCAGGAGATCTGACTCTTTAGAAGTCAGTTTTACGGCAGATTTTCCATGCTTGAGCACCTGCCGATCATGATCAAACTCAAACTTTCCAATATTGAACTTTGTTTTCCTGGGGACGCTCTTAATGTTGGTACTCCTCCGAAGAATAGCATTCATCCTCAGCAATAGCTCTTCCATACTGAAAGGCTTTGTGACGTAGTCGTCAGCACCGATCTTGAAACCTTCCAGTGTATCAGCCTTCATAGATTTCGCAGTGAGAAATAAGATTGGAATCTTCTTGTTGATCTTCCTGATCTCCTTTGCCAGGGTGAAACCATCCTTCACCGGCATCATAACATCAAGAATGCAAAACTGGAATTCCCCTTTTACAAACATGTCCAGGCCCTCCGCTCCATTTTTTGCCAGTGCAGCCTTGTAACCTTTCAGCTCCAGGTACTCAGTTAAGATCGTACCTAGATTCGGGTCATCTTCTGCTACCAGCACCTTAGTCTTTTCCATGATCGTAAGGTATGAATATTTCAAATCTTGAACCCTTACCAGGCTCACTGATGACCTGGATGTTGCCATTGTGCTTGCCAACAATGGCCTGCACATAATTCAGTCCGAGCCCGAATCCCTTTACATTGTGTATATTACCCATAGGTACCCGATACAATTTGTCAAATATTTTTTTCTGGTCTCCCTTGCTTATTCCTATGCCATTATCTTCGCAGATCACCGCTACACCCTCCGATCTGTGCACAGACCTAACCGTAATCTCAGGTGATTTATCGCAGTATTTATTGGCGTTATCAATCAGATTCGAGATTGCATTGGCCAGGTGAAATCCATCACCATGTAATATCCCTACCTCGTCCGAAAGGTCTGTACTGATCTTTCCTCCATTCTTCTCCACCAAAAGTTTCATTTTCTCAACTGCCGCACCGATAATATCATTCACATTGATTTCCTCTATCTTAATCTCAAATGTCTCCTTATCCAAAGCCGCAGATTGCAGCACGTCTTCAACGAGGTTGCCCAGTCTTTTGTTTTCAAAATCGATCATGGACATATATTTATTCATCTGGTCATCAGATTTTCTAAGATCTTCATCAGAAATTGCCTCGCAAGCCAGGGCTATGGTTGATATTGGGGTCTTCAGCTCATGAGTCATATTGTTGATGAAATCACTTTTGATATCGGAATCTTGCTTTTGCTTCTTGATCGTCCTTACGGTGTAATAGAAACTCAGAATGATCACCATCGTCAAAAGCCCGGAAAGTGATAGAATGCCCCACATAGTCTTCAGTAAGTACTTGTGTTTGGCAGGAAAGCGAATTTTCAAAAATGCAGGATCAGAGACTAAACTCCCCGGAAAGAGATTTACTTTATATCTCGAGTGACTCACTTTTTTCTCATTCTTAGATAGCTCCTCCTCAAAAATGGGCATGTTGGCCCCGTCAAACACACCAAATTCGTAGGGTTGGTTGATTCCGTTGTCCACTAACTCCACCAGCAAGAATGAATCAATCAACTGCGGGTCAAGCCTATTGTGTGCTCCTCCCTGGATATCTACCAGCACCAGCTCCTTCATGACTTCTTTCACTACATCAAGCTTGTGCATAATTGTCGCGGTATCTACGGTTCCCAAGGCCTCTTCCAATCCCAATTGCCCGGAATCCATCTCCGTAATGCGATCATTGATATTGATTTTGAAATTGAAAAAGTCATTTATGTCATCTGAAAAAAGCGCTTCAGCCATCGACCGCAAACCCTTCCGCATACTGTCGGGATTAAACTCCTGATGAAACTCAAAACTGATGTGCTCGCCAAACGCTTTCGGTCGTTTGGTCTCCAGAATAACAACACGGTTAGATATTGAATCAGCCATGGCTTTAGTCGATTGCTCAATACTATCTATCCGCTCGTCAAGCCTATTGAGTTTATTGAACAGCTTCGTTTCAAATCCAAAGCCTTTGACCATATTTAACGCTTCCTGCTTCTCAAGGTCGACCACCACATTACCCAGGGCGTCGTTGACAGCCATGTCAAATTGCTGCTCCTTCAAAGTAATGGCATTGTGAATCCAATACAATTGTACCGCGATTAAGCCAACCATGGCCAGCGTCACCAGGACTATTACAGATGTCAGCTTTGCCTTCTTCATACAACAAACTTAGACCAGAATGACAGAAAAATACGGGGCTTTAACATTTTTTAACACTTGTTAACTAAGCATTAACACTACCGGACCGTTCATAGCACTAGGTTTGTAGTAACAGTATTGTCAAAACAGACCTGTCCAATTGTTGGCCGTAAAATAGTTAAACATGAAAATCTTCAAACACATCAATCCTAACGTAAAATGGATCGCAGGAGTATTTACTATTCTCGGCCTGCTCGTATTTTCAGCTGGATATACCATTAGCAATGCATTCCCTGACGACGACAAAATCATTGTCAAGATCATGAAGATCAATAATGGTGATACCACTATTATAGAACGAGAATTCACTGACCTGGAGGAATTGGAAGCGTTGCGTCATGAGTTGAATGGAGAAGATATTGACAAACTGGGAATGAAAATGTGGTTTTACCGTGCTGAGCACGACGAATCTGATGCTGGCAGGGAAGATCAAGACTTCAAATTGATCATCAAACACGGCGTTCCATCAAAAGATCACAAGATTCACAAGAAAATCATCATTTGCAGCCAAGGCGACACCCTTGAGACTGCTGAATTCAACTTTGATATGCGGAAGATGCACCGTGCCATGGCAAAAGCCTTCCATCACATTGATAAGATGGATTTGAACTTTGATTTTGCTATCAACGATAGCATGCATTTCAAATATCACGATTTCGATGATGAAGAGTTTCAAGAGAAGCTGGAAAAGATCGAGAAACACATTGAAAGGGCAATAGGTAACTTCCAACTTAACTTAGAAGTGGATGACAACAGTACGGGAAAAGACTGTAGGGTGATTATCAAATCATTCCCTGACGATATGGAACATATTGAAAGAATGATGGAAGACATTATTGTGGAGATTGAAGTTGATGAGGAAAATAATGAGCATAAAGTGCTAAAGCACATTGTAAAAGTGTACACAAATCAAAAGGATGGAACAGAGACGGAAGAATT
>DTRK01000278.1 GCA_012965955.1 Flavobacteriales bacterium | reverse complement strand
GATGGAGATAAGGTACCAGCGTTTCTCCTCTGACTCCCTGTATCTGATCCAGCAATAGATGCTGCCCATCATAAGGGTGATAGCCGGTGCGTAACCACGGCCTAGGGCATAGAAATCCAGCAGGTAAGGGTTGGCGTTGAAGAGAAGAAACCCTGGAATCAGTAAAGAAGGGTTGATTTTCCTCAGTGTTAGAATGGTGATCCACATATAGCATACATGGGCGATGAGACTGGGGATTCTCAGTGCGAGCTCGCTGCTACCGAATAAAGCCTGGCTGTATTTGATAAGAAGGCTTGAGAGAATGTGATTATTGGCACTGTACGGTGCTGCGAATGAGAATATTCTCATGAAATCCTGAGGCAGGTAATAAAAGAAGGTAAACCCCTCATCGTAGGTGAATGTTGATGTGGCCGCTTTTGTTACGGTGAAAGCAAGAGCGGCAACGCCTAGAAGATAAGTTACGATCAGCGATGGCGTTAAATAGGTTCGATAATTTGGCATGGAGGCAAAGATACCTTATTGCCCCAAGCAATAGCGGCTTATAGAGCAGCGTTTGGGTCAATCTATCGATCTATCTATTGTACTATTTCACCAACCTGTTCTTTACCACGCTTTCTTATCTTTATAGCATCAACAAATTAGTATGGCAAAAGCTAAAAGTATGAACAGATTTTTGTTGTTGGGTGTTGGGCTGTCACTGGTTCTCCTGAATATGGGTTGTTCTCTGGAGGGCAGCGACTCTTTCTTCAAAAAAGCGGAGGCACATAATGACTCGACGAACACCGCGGAAAAATGGAGGGCCACAGCGGCTATGATGGTAGATTACCAGATTCTCTCTCGGGAGATAAAGGACGAGCGGGTAATTGCTGCAATGAAAAATACCCCTCGTCACTTGTTTGTTCCCGATAACGTGAAGAGATACGCCTACGAGGACCGGCCCCTGCCCATTGGTCATTCACAAACCATCTCCCAGCCATATATCGTTGCTTTGATGACTGAACTATTGGAACTGAAGGAAGATGAGAAAGTGCTTGAGATCGGAACCGGGTCCGGATACCAGGCAGCTATTCTGGCGCAGCTGGCAGGGGAGGTGTACAGCATCGAAATAGTGGAGGCATTGGCTAAATCATCTAAGAAATTGCTGGCGGACCTGAAGTATGGTAATGTAACGGTGATTCATGGCGATGGGTACCAGGGCCTTCCTAGCCAGGCGCCATTCGACAAGATCATTATCACGGCGGCGCCCCCAGAGATACCTGAAAAATTAGTCGAGCAGCTGAAGAAAGGCGGCATTATGGTGCTGCCTGTGGGGGAGCTGTATCAGGAATTGCTGGTAATCAACAAAGAACAAGATGGCTCCATCACTAAAAAGTCTGCGGGTGGCGTTCGTTTTGTGCCTATGGTGAAACCCGGAGAATAGGGTTGCACTCAGCATTTATTTCACAAATTTCCTGTAAACCGTGTCGTACCCTGTTGTAGCACCGATAAAATAAAGTCCGGCCGGCAGATTGGCAATATTCAGGTTTACCTCAAGATTGTCATGAGGTGCAGAATATTCGAATTCCTTCAATATTTTACCCTCAATGGTCAATAAGCTTACTTTTATGTTTTTACCATCTGCATTTCCGGATATTATAAGACTCAGGTTATCCGATGTAGGATTTGGAAATATGGGTTCAATGCTAAGCCTGGAGCTTTCTTCTTCCTGATCAACGCTTGTTGGGCCGCCTGGGAAAACATAGATTACGGTAGCTAAATTATTTGGAGGCCAGGTGTCTCCGACTAAATCAGCAATTCCATAACCGGAGGTGTCGCTGGCATCAGTGAGTGTGAATTGCGAGGCAAAAGTGTAGTCAGTTGAATCTCCAGGATCTAAGCTACCCGTCCATGTTTCATTAAGAGGAGTATTGCCCAGGCCGTTTAATGAGAATTTTACCGGTATGCTCGTTAGGGTAGTGGTGCCAAAATTCTCAATTCTTAAGGTAACAGTATAGCTGCTGTTGAGTATCAATGTTGATCCGGCAGCTGGCGATACGACCATGGTGCATCCTGCATCTTGTGCTGACGAAGAGTGAGCAGAAAATAAGAGCAAAATAACGGGTAATGCGATAATTTTTAGAAATCGTGCTTTCATAATACGGGTGTTTATTTTTAGGTTATTATATTAGTAAATACAAGAGATTTAGCGCACAATTGAAATTCTGTTGGTGTAAACAGCCTCATTCGTAACAATAACCAGCGTTTTAATACCTGCTGGGGTGTTGCTAACATCAATTTGTCTTGCATCTGGCGCTAAGGTCAACTTCCTTCTTCCCAATACATCCATGAGATAGATATCTGTTGGTTGTAAAGGCAGGTTTTCTGATATATACAATTCGGACGAGGCTGGATTTGGATAAACCGAAATAACATTTGATTGCTCTCCCTGCATGTTTATCGAAGTGGTTAGCGGCGACAGCGCATCGTGTATATCTATCTTGGTATAAGAGCTTCCATATTCACACTGAGCCCACAAGGAGAGATTGCTTCCGACTATATGCCAGTTGTGGGTATCGTTGAGTAGATCAACTGTCCCTCCGGTATGACTCTGTATTTGAGACGTGTCAACACCGCTCATCACTTTCCATGTACCGAGTGCGCTGGAGGTAAAAGTATTAATAACAGCATTACAGCTGTCACCTGACTGGCCCATTACAACAACGCTGCTGAGCAATGCTGCTGGCCAGGGTGGATTATAAGATGCGCCAAACCATTTGTCGGTGGCTCGATCTTCACATGGCGTAGAGCCACAGCATGGTTGTGTGCAGCCAATCATTGCCGAATCTTCTACATGCACATAAACATTGGTTCCGCTCACTGGGTATCCTATGGTGTTCAGTGCATCGATGTACTCTGGTGCAGCGTGGTCAGAATGCGCGTGGGGAACTATGTATTGCAGCTTTACATTGGCCCTTGTTAACCCAAAATACTGAGTAATTACAGTATCCGCATATTGAGCATCCACTACGGCATTGAATATGCAGTCCCAGTTCTTAGAACCCGTGTCCTTTTCTCTATAGAAGGTCACATCGCTGGTGTCCCCAGGCGTAGTTTTATTTCCACACCCCGTTCCAAAAACCCACACGGTGTCATTGGTGCCCTTTATTAAAAAGCTGTTCATGCCGAAGGCTTGACCGCCTGGTGAAAAATCTCTTACTCCACTGTAAACAGAGTAAAACTCCCCCGTAATACCCACCTGAATACCCAAAGACTGAGAAAAGGATGAATTTATTAGAAATGATGATACCAATATGAACAGAGCAGCTTTAGTTTTCATAGCCGTGTTTTTTGATGTTCACTGTAGGTATTCAAATCTATCCTGTAAACCAATGACAAATCTTATGACTGTATTTACTGAACCAGTATTTTACCCATTTCAACAGTTTTATCATCACAGATGAAATGATAAATGTACAGCGGACTAGACCAGTTATTGGTATTTAACCTGATCGTGGTATCGGTAATATTTTCTTTGCTTAGAACTTCCCTTCCCATCATGTCATAAACCACCACGGCTAAAGGTACATTTAGTGAAAGCAGGCCTGGAGAAAAATCTATTTGCACAAATTCGTTCGCTGGTACAGGATAGATAATTGAAGTACCCATGGATGTTAGCTGTGAATTCCCGTCTATCCCCGTAGTTGCTACAACCGTAACTGTTCCAGCCATGCCTGGTTCGTGCACATCACATTGATAATTATAAGTCCCTTCGATGGTAAATCCAACAATGAAAGTCCATGATGTACCTTCAGAATTGCCAAAGGACTCCGGGTTTAAAGGAAAGGTCGTCGTCGTTCCATTTACATTGTGAAAACCGGACGAATTGGTCCACTTCACAGAATCTCCTACACTAATAGTAATGTCGGCATTGGTAAAGGAGAAATTGTTAACTGAAACGTTAAATGTTGTTTGTGCTTTTGTTGTATTGGTGATCATGAAGCTCATAAGAGCAAATAGACAAAAAGTGATTTTTGTAAAATTTGATTTCATAGCTTTTGATTTACAGATGATAAATTAGACCTTTTTACACGTGCACGATGGTATAGCTAATGTAAGTATAAAGAATGGAAACCACACGGATATACCGCAAGGATTGTCTTTTCTATTAACCGGGCCTTTGTTAACGGAGCTAAAGCTTGATTAACTTCTTAACCAACTGGTACTGCTCTGATTTTATAGACAGGAAATACAAGCCTTGGGCTATTTCATCCAGGTCGAGGGAATAGTGTGCAGTCCCGGATCGGATGAATTTATTCTGATAAAACGTTCTTATGACTTGTCCGTTGGGGTTGAGCAGGGTAAAAGTATATGCGCCCGCAATTGTCGTTGAGAATTGAATTTGAATTTGTTGATTGTTGACGGGATTGGGGAATATGTGTGTTTCCAGGTTTTCATTATTTGTTCGTTCAATGGAAGTGGTGTCAAGGGTGGTAGTATCAATAACAATATATTGTCCCATCATACCCCTGTCTTCATGCTCCAAAATATGGCAATGGTACATGTATGGATAGGTACTATCTGCAAAATCCAAAAAAGGTTTGATGATCTTTACTCTTCCCGGATTGCCTGCGCCCTGAGCAGCGGGCACCAATACCACATCCTTCCATCCTCTCTCATTATCAGGCACTGGGCCATTGGATCTCGACAGGACCTGAAACGGTGCTCCATGCACGTGAAATGGATGTGCCACACCAGACAGATTCGTAATCAGCCAGACTTCCATGTCGCCCAATTGAATGGTCTCATTGATCACGTTTATATCCATGGATACTCCGTTGATGGTAGCCAGCGGTGCTCCATTTACGATTTCAAAGAGCCGTGGGTTGCCACTGTTCACAGCACTGTTTTCATTGTAGATGGGGATAGTGGTTAAACTGTTGGGCAAGGTAGTAATTGGGCTTCCTGTGGGGCTGTCTACAGTGAAGCTCATTATGCGGTAGTCCATGGTGTCCATGGCGTCTTGCAGGAGAAGCGGGTAGGTCGGAAATATATTGATGAGCTCTGAGGCATAGCTCAGCAGATGTAGGGTGTCGTTTAGGTCTCCCGAGAAATCCACCACAATTTCAATCCTCTCTGCCGTTGAGATCCTTATTCTATTCAACGTTAACGGGGCTTCCAGCAGCCCGCCATCAGATCCTATCTGGTAGAAGTTTCTGTTGTCGCTGAATCCCAGGTAAAAACTGCGCCCGTTGGATGCATTGAGAATTCTGAATCTAATCATTTGTGCATGGGTCGTGAGAATAGGGGTAATGGCGCCGTTTACCAGCATGGTGTCTCCGGTTCTTACCACAAGGTCAGGAAGATTGAGAAATTCTAAGAAGGTACCGTCGGGATTGAATGCCCTGTCCTGAATGATCAGTGGAATCTCATCTACACCATATGTTTTAGGGAGCGCAAGTGCGTCAGTGATGTCATCTTCGATAATGATCATACCTGCCAGGCCTCGGTGCACCTGTCCGCCCGTTCCATCAGGATCTGACCAGAAAGTGGGTTTGTGATGGGGGTGGTACCAAAAGGTGGAGGCGACGTTGAGTATGTTGAATGTGGCTGTCCACGACGTATTATCGGCGATCAGCTGATGAGGGCCGCCGTCCATGATGGCTGGAACATGAAATCCATGCCAATGGGTTGTGGTGTTCTCTCCCAATTGATTGGTTACATTGAGTGCCACACTGTCTCCCTGGTGCATGAGCAGTGTTGGACCCAGGAAACTTCCGTTATAGCCAGCCGTAGGTGTGTATACTCCCGCAAAAAATTCTGTGCTGTCATTGGCCATGAGCAGGTTGTACGTACGAGCACCGCCAATCCATTCGCCGGTATCCAAAGGAGGAATTGGCAGGGTGTTTTGCCCGATGGCTGTTAGAACAGTTAAAGCTGAGAGGAAAATAAGTAGGCCTATTTTATTCATTCTTTACGCTTGGACATATTTAAGAAGGCGGGGTTTAAATTACGGGCGCCAGGTACTCGCTCAATATACACAGAAACAAGCTGTAAAATTAATTCATAATGAAAGACAGGAGTGTCGTTGATCAGGATAGAACAGTGCGAACTACTTGGTAATTCATTTTGTTAGGATAGACAAACAAAAAAAGGGGCAGCACACAAAATGTGTGCTGCCCCCTATTCTCGAACTTACTACCTAACGAAAAATCAGTTTTTTATGTCTTGTTCTGGTAGAAAGGGAGGCAGTCGTGCTCTGCCCCCCTATTCTCGAACCTACCACCTAACGAAAAATCAGCTTCTTGCATCTTACGCTGTATTCAACAATGTAAATTCCAGCTGTGAAATCTATGTTATCAAAATGGAACGTATTCACACTGTTGTCTACTTGAACATCCATAATAAATACATTTCGCATATTATTCCTTGATGAATTTTCCAGTGCCCAGTTGTTTTCTGTTCTTCGATTTAACTATGTAAACACCAGGCGCAAACTCACCTACATTTATCACATAATTTTCAAGATTACCTATTAGGTTATTATCAAGCATCAAATTGCCTTTAACATCATAGATCCTGATAATGTTCAAGTCATTATGTATTGCACCATTCGTCGATATAGTGATTGCATTCCTCACTGGGTTTGGTGAGATAAGTAATCCTACGATATTAACCTCATATAAAACGGCAACCGGATCAAATATTTCAAAATTGCCATCATAATCAGTTTGTTTCAATCTATAGTAAGAAACCCCCATATAAGGGTCGGTATCAATATATGTATAGTCCATCATTTGGTTGGAATTACCGGCACCCTCAATAGTTGCAATATCCTCCCAATCATACCCGTCAATACTCCTTTGGACATTGAAATAGTCATTGTTGGTTTGGGAAGCTACGGTCCAGTCAACATAAACATCACTGTTGTCGAGATCAGCGGTGAAAGAAACCAAATCAATGGGCAAGGGCCCACTTCCATTTCCTGTGCCGTGATCACTGAAATCCGTAAATCCTAGCTTTTGAGCATACCCACCCGCAATGGTTCTTCCTGGCTCACCACCTTCT
>DTRK01000277.1 GCA_012965955.1 Flavobacteriales bacterium | reverse complement strand
GTGGGTCGGGTGGCTTATCTCTGCTGGTGCAATGATGAGGGAAAGGTCATAGATGACGGAACCGTCATGCACATTTCGGAAAACGAATTCTTCGTTACCTCAGCTGATCCGAGCTATTTGTGGCTCTCGCGATTTACCAGGGGTTTTGATGCAACAATTGAAGACGTAACCGATACCGTCGCAGGGCTGGCCCTCCAAGGCCCGACATCCAGGGATATCCTCAAGCAATGTGTCGACATTAATATGGATACCTTGAAGTTTTTCGGAATTCGTGAGGGTAAATTGGACAATATTCCTGTGAGGGTTTCAAGGACAGGGTATACAGGAGACCTGGGATATGAGATATGGACCGAGAATGCCAATGCACTGAGACTGTGGGATGCTTTAATGGCCCATGGCAAGAACTACAACATCACCCCCGCTGGACTGGACGCTTTGGATATGACCAGAATAGAGGCTGGGCTCATCCTTAATGGAGCAGACTATTACAACGCCTCGCATATGCTCATAGAAGCCAGAATGAGTACACCTTACGAATTGGGATTGGGCTGGACAGTGAATCTCAAAAGGAGTAATTTCAATGGGCAGGCTGCTCTTATGCAAGAAAAGGAAGAGGGGTCAATCTGGGCTATGGTTGGACTGGACATTAACTGGCCGGAGCTGGAAGCTGTGTACAATAAATACGGCTTACCCCCTGAGGTGGATGGGCACGCCTGGCGAACTTCTATTCCCATTTACGACAATAACGATCACAACAAACAGATTGGCTATGCCACCAGCGGGACTTGGTCTCCATCCTTAAAGAAAAACATTGCTATTGCTACCATTCAAAAGAAATATGATACTCCCGGAAAGAGGATCCAGTTTGAAGTTACTGTTGAGCATACGCGTCATTTGGTATCAGCGATAGTAGGGCCAACACAGTTTTTCAATCCTGAAAGGAAACGCTCTAATCCTGCATTGGACAAGGAAGTTAAACAAGAACCCAAAGCAAAGGCAGTCAAGTGAAAAAATACGATGCAATAATAATAGGAGGGGGGCACAACGGATTGGTTTGTGCTGGCTACCTTGCTAAGGCAGGTCTAAAGGTGCTTGTCCTGGAGCAACGCCATGTGTTGGGCGGTGCAGCTGTTTCAGAGGAAGTCTTCCCGGGATTCACCTTTTCGGTGATGTCGTATGTAGTGAGCTTGTTTAGACCACATATCATTCGTGAATTAGGCCTTGCCAGGCATGGGTATGAGGTAATTCCTATGGCTTGCACTTTTACGCCCTCGTTGAATGGCGATAAGGGCTTGGCCCGATGGTCCGATGCCGCACTTACCCGAAGAGAGGTTTCCGTATTCAGTAAAAAAGATGCAGAAGTGTATCCGGAGTTTGCGAAGACCATGACGCAAATCTCAAAATTTACCAAGCATATTATTGATCACAATGCTCCTGATATCACATCGATTAGTCCCAGGGAGCTTGGCAGTATGCTGAGACTGGGAGGAGCTGTGAAGGACCTTGGTGTGGATATGATGCACCTCAATACGAAATTACTGACCATGTCAGCCGTGGATTTTCTGGATATGTGGTTCGAAAGCGAGCGTATGAAAGCGCCAATGTCGGTTAGTGGAATCATCGGAACTTTTCAGGGGGTTCGTTCTCCAGGTACCGCTTACGTTTTGCTCCACCATTACATGGGTGAATTGGACGGGGCGTTTAGGTCCTGGGGATTCTCCAAAGGAGGAACTGGAGGAGTGAGCATGGCATGTGCAAGGGCCGCTGAAAGCTTTGGTGCAGAAATAAGAACAGACGCGCCGGTTTCAAAAATCAAAATAAAGAATGGACGCGCCGTTGGCGTAGTGCTTGAAAATGGAGATGAGCTGGATGCGAAGATTGTGGTATCCAATGCTG
>DTRK01000276.1 GCA_012965955.1 Flavobacteriales bacterium | reverse complement strand
CCGTGTCCGTGCCCCAGCAATTGGAGGTATCATATCCGATAACATAGTATTCCGTAGTATCAGTTGGGCTTACCGTTAGTGTGCTCCCCGGTTTCCCTGTTGACCACAGATAAGTGTCACCTCCAGATGCCACCAACAATACCGGTTCCCCCGCACAAATCGTTGTATCCGGACTTACTATAATTATAGGTGGAGCTTTGACATTCACAGTTACAATATCCGTATCAGAACACCCTATGAAATCTTGTATGAGCACTGTATAGGTGGATGTACTATCAGGACTTACCCAAATCGTGGCGATACTGTCAACAGAGTTCCATATAATGACTGAACCTCCTGATCCGGTGAGTGTGGCAGTATCACCTTCACAAATGGTGACATCGGGTCCTGCATCAGCTATTGGTGGAGGATTCACCAAAACCTGGACCGAATCAAAATCCCCGCAGGTGCCGCTGCTAACGTTAACAGTATACCATGTAGTAACAGAAGGAGAAGCCATTGGATTGGCAATATTGGGATCGCTCAAGCCAGCTGCAGGTGACCACGAGTAAGTAGCTCCTCCTGATGCCAACAGGGGCACTGAATCACCTAAACAAATGCCCGCGGGTTGACCAGCCTCGGCAACGATAGAGTCTTGCACAGTAACCGTCAGGGTATCGTCATCAGAGCAACCATTGAGATCAAATACGGTGACTATATAATCGGTTGTCACACTTGGTGAGGCAACCGGATTGGGTAGGCTGGGGATATCCAGGGTACTGTCCGGAGACCATGAATAAGCAACACCTCCCACAGCACTGAGCTGCACCGAATTTCCCGGGCAAATGCTCAAATCTAATCCGGCAATAGCATTCGGCGTAGGCAATATTGCCACGTTTATAGTATCCGTTATCTGACAACCATTATCGTCTATAATATTTACCGTGTATTGCGTGTAGGAATTCGGACTTGCATCCGGAGAAGCACATATTTGACACGATAGTGTTGATGCAGGAGACCATATGTAAGTAGTGCCACCTGATGCTGTTAGAGTGACGCTTCCTCCAGGGCAAACTGAAGTATCCGGCGAAGTGACAGGGGTGGGAAGAGGATGCACGGTAACAGTTGCAAAGGCGCTGTCCTGTACCTGGCAGGTAGTGGAATCGGTGATCACCAGGAGCACGTCATATACCCCCGTGTCCAGATACAAGTGGGAGTCATCAAACAAGTTGCTCGTGGTGCCGTCCCCATAGTCCCAATAATAGGTAAGTCCACCAGTAGAAAGATTTTGAAAAGTGGCATTGAAAGGTACACACCCTTCATCTTGTGGCAATACATTGAATTTTGCAGCAATATCAGACATGTCAAACTTAAACACCGCGTTGTTGCAATTGGAACTGTTATTGGTATTTGACCATACTCCAGGTGTGGTAGGATAGTCTGAATTACCACCACATCCACCGCATACGGATTGATACACAATGCCATTCTTATCAAATCTGCTCGTTCCACCGTCAACGTGTTCGTTGCTTATCGGCCCGCCGAAGAATGTTGCATAGAGAAGCGAAACTGCATCCTTGAACAGCACCAACAGATGAAAATCATTGCCATCAGTTGACAGTTGTTCCGCATTTGAAGTTGTAGGCAAGCCGAATGTACTGCCTTGTTGAGTGCCGGTCGCTCCACCCCATCCAGAGACAAATATGTTTCCGCAATTGTTCACTAAAAAAGCGGATGGAGAGATGTCTGGGAAAGGACCTCCTGTTCCGTACACCGTAGAAAACGCCGTCTCGCTTAAAGCATTATTCAGCTTGTGTATGTATTGTTTTCCTCCCGCATTTGAATAGATGGTTCCAATAATTGAATCTGGAATTATTGAATAGGTACCCATAGTCTGGCCAACCACGTACACATTTTCCGCGGTGTCTAGCTGAACAAAATAAGTTTGATCGTACTGAGGCGTGCCAATGTATGTAGAGCCCACCAGGTTTGATCCGTTGCTGGAAATATGTACTACAAATCCATCCACATCGCCGAGAAAGGATGGGTTTAATGCGCCTCCAGTGGTTGGGAAGTCAGTGCTTGTGGTTCCTCCGCACACGTAAACATCATTGGATTGATCAAATTGCACCGCATAAGCTGCGTCAGCATTTGCTCCGCCTAAATAAGAACTCCATATCAGCGTAGAAAAATTACTGCTTAGCTTGAAGCTAACACCGTCCGTGATACCACCTCCATAAGTAGATTGAAAGCCGTTTACCATAGGGAAATTGGAAGAGGCTGTAGTGGTAGCCACATAGCAATCACCACTTCCATCAACGATGATCTCACCTCTAAAATCATCTCCGTAATTATATCTTGTGTCGTTATCAATGTTCAGTCCATCGTTGCCAGTACCACCGATGTAGGTAGATGCGGCCAGTGCAGTGCCATCAAAACTGAGCTTGGCAACTACTATGTCAGAACCATTGGGGTACTCAATCGAGCTTGAACTGATAATACTGCTACCTCCATTGAACGTAGAGTCATAAGCCAGGATGGTAGTAGGGAAGTTGGATGATCCAGTTGTTCCCAATATCAGCAGATCTCCAGAGGGTGTTGCCACCAGGCTGTGAGGGCATTCATTCTGTGCGCCTCCCAGGTATGTGCTATATATTCTGCTGGCTCCGCTTGCCGTGTACTTGATAATGCCCATGTCACATGGATAAAAGGTGCCTCCTGCAAAACTATCTTGAAAAGCGCCAACAGTCGGTAGAAACGTGGTGTCGCCAATAATGTTTTGCCAGTTCGGCCCAAAGGCGATTCCACCGGAATACACCTGTCCATCAAAATCAAAAGTTGCGGTAAACCCCCAGTTATCTGTCAAAGAGCCGGAGAACGTAGAGAAAATTAACTTCGGATCGATTATCAATTGATGCGTTGAGTCGTATCCATTCGGCAAGAGGAAGGTCACGACATCGCCGTCAACCACAAACTTGCACTTCACCTTTACAAGTTGCCCATCGATTCGCTGAAAAGCGTACGGTTCCTGTTCAATTATTTCATTGACGGACGTTACGATGTGCAGCTTGCCCTCTTTGACATGGAGCTGGTCCACACCGGTATATTTCATCTTGATATCCTGAATATCACCGCCTGTATTTATCACGAGATCATATTTGAGCTGAAAATCATCTCCATAGATGTTCATATCTATGTTGCTGTATATTTCGGGATATTGAACTTCCCGGTACAGAGGAACACGGGATGCCCATGCCGAGCGATCGTTACCGTGATAGTAATTGTGATATTCAGTATAAGCCCTTGCCCCTTCAGCCCTATTACCGGAAGCGCCAACAAAGTCAATCTTGAATATGTGGGAGCGCATCACCCCGCCCTCAGGTGCGATCTTTCCGTGGCCTCCTAGTTTGGCCAGGTCGTCAGGGTGCTGAAAAACGTAAGAAAATCCCGCTTTGCCCAAATAGAGCCTGCCATTTGGAACATCCGTCATAAAGCGAATATTGTTGTTCCACTGACCCTTGTTTGCGACGAATTGAAAACCGGTATTCTCCACCTCTCCACCAGAGGTGGGCCGCTCAGCATATGGCTTCCACGCCACAAAAAGTAGCGCAATGCAGATGGCAAGAACTATGGATGATGCCTTGTTCATCGTCAAAAAGAAATACGAAACTCAGTCCGGAAGGTTATCTGATCAAAACTACTTTGCCAACAACTTTGTGGGTAACGTCATAGATGTCAACAATACTAACAAGATAAACATATACCCCTTGTTGAGCTTCACGGTCTCCATCATTGGCATATCCACTCCATCCCTCATACTGATCTCTTGTCTCCCAGATCAGGTCGCCCCATCGGTTATAAATGAACATTTCAAACTTCTTGATTCCGAAACCCTTTCCAAAAAACATATCGTTGATGCCATCGCCATTGGGTGTAAAAGAACTTGGGGCGAAAAAGATATATTCCGGTAATATGTCAATCGAAACTAAAATTGAATCACGACAGCCTTC
Source organism: Flavobacteriales bacterium (assembly GCA_012965955.1). Taxonomy (GTDB): domain Bacteria; phylum Bacteroidota; class Bacteroidia; order NORP154; family NORP154. The sequence goes on along the minus strand of DTRK01000276.1, from coordinate 3,091 downwards.
ATCATTCATCACATACTGCGTTATATAGTGTGTGGTGGTCTCGTTATAGGGCGCGTTAGGGTCAAAGTAGTTTTGTATATAGTTGCACGCATCTATTGTATCGCCGGAGCTGAGTACCAAATAGCAAGAATCTGCCCCCTGGGAAATGTCAAGTATCGTTACAATTGGATCGTACAAGGACGCAATTGGAGGGTCGAGCAATATTCCAGCAGTAGGTGTCGGCAGTGCTTCTACAGTGATAGACTGCGTCATCTGCTCAAAGCCGGCACAGGTGCCCAGAATAATAGTGAGGCTGGGCTGATAAATACTGTCATTGGTATAGGTGTGAACGGTATTTTGACTGCTGTCAAGTGGACTGCCATCATCAAAGTCCCAGATGAAAATATACTGTGAGTCGGCAATTTCAGGGTCCGAGGAAGTGGCGTAAAAGAACACTTCAAAAGGGCTGCATCCAACTGATTTGTCAATGCTGAAGGAAGCCACCGGCACATCGTAAACCGTTAATATAGTGGTTGCTGTTTCTGTACATCCATTATCTTCTATTGTTACCGTTACAATATATGTCCCAGTGTCAAGGTAGGAATGGCTAAGCGTGTCACCGCCAGGGCCTCCGTTTCCGTCTCCGAAATTCCAATTGAATACAGCGCTTGTCCCATATACGCCTCCCGCCTCGAAGAAAAAGTTGTTATCGGGTAAGCATTGCTCTGGCTGGTCCGGCAACGTCGGAGAAATACTCGGAAATACTGCAATATTGACGGTGTCAGAGGAACTACATCCATTTAGTGAAGTGGTCACAATATATTCATGAGTCATCAACACGTTGGAATCATTGCCAAGAACCAAAGTTGGTGAAGCGACAAGTGGACTGTTCAATCCTGTCGGTGGATCCCAGTCATACGTATAGCCAGAGGTAATGGCTCCTCCAATGGTAATCATATCTCCCGGGCATATCGAGGTATCCAGCCCTGCATCAGAGGCTGGGATAGGTTTGACGAAGATAGTTTGCGTAGTAATCCCATCGCAGCCGTGTTCAGTCACAACTGCTAAAGTGATGTCGTAAAAGCCACTCGTATCAAATGTATAACTGGTCATATAAACCGAATCAGTTGCCAGGCCCGCTATGTCCCAATCCCAGGATACCACGTAGCCGGAATCCAGCTGGGTCCCGTCTTGGAAAGTCATCATGGTCTTTTCACACGGTTCATTGAACAGAACGGTTGGCTCGGGTTCCAGAAACACATAAACTTGCTGTACCATGAAATCTATACACCCCTTGTCATTGGTTGTTGAAAGCACCACGTTATAGAGTCCCCCCTGAACGTAATTATGAATAGCGTTTTGGTCAGTGCTGGTGCCACCATCTCCGAAGTTCCAGGCCCAATCCGTTATCAATCCGTTAAAGGAAACCGATAAATCCGTGAAGGTAATATCAGAATCAGCGCAATGCGTGATATAGCTGTAGTTTGCCGTCATCCCTGGGTATACATCAACCGTAGAATAGGCGGTATCCGCACAGGGCCATCCCGGATTAGCAATGAGGGTTGCATAATAAACACCCGTATCGACGTAGGTATGAGTAGGGGAAGCAGATGTTGATGTACCTCCATCACCGAAGTCCCATTCATAGAACGTGCCCCCGGAACTATTGTTGATAAAGTTAACTGTGTAGTCATCGCACTCTAAAACATACGAGGGCATGGAGGCCGTAATGACAGCATCACACTGTACCACATTGAATTGAAAGTCTCTCTTATTGGTACTCAGCAGCAATCCATTACGATATTCCTGTACACAAACTCCAACTACAAACTGTCCAACAGTGGTAGGTGAGCCCGTTAACAATCCGGTTTGCGGATCAATGTTCATCTGGGGTGCTCCGTTAAATGGGGCTTGTGCAGAATATGGGGGGACAAAATTGACAAATCCATAGGGTGGCGGGGGTGGAGGTGAACCTAGGTTCGGCTGGGGGTTGCCCTGGCTTGCCCCTGAATATGGTGTGCACAGTTCATAAACCAGGGAGTCCCCATCTATATCAGTTGCAGAGTGATCGAATGACAGTGTGTCACCCACGCAGAGTGCTATAGGCGGGAAATTATTGAAGTAGGGGTTGCTACTGCACAATCCAATCGCTGGATCAGGCACATGGGCGTAATACGTAGCGCCAAAGGTGTTTGGTGCTGAAATGTTCAGGATTGTGCTGTTTCTGCAGCATCGTTGATGCACCATGTGGTATCCGCCGGATATGGGAGGCAGATTTATCAAAGCTGTATAAACCGCTTCTTCTACACATACATCTGGTGGGACGGCAAGGCATGGATTGTTCACATAAACAGGTAATTGTATTGAACCTGGGAAAGGGATGCTTAACTGAGACACCATATTGCCTGCATCATCGTAAACAAAGACATAAGCTGGATTGTCAAAGTCAGCGCAATTGGTACAATAACAGTCGCGAAATATCTTTAGTTTGACCAGGTAGTTGTTGTTGGTTTGGCATTCATAAGTCAGCTCTCCACCAACGAGATGGAATGCACTGGCTAACGGTGCAGAGCCTGCCGAAATCAGGATCAAAAGAACCAGAAATCTCAGGATGAAGGCTATGTCGTGATTGGGCTTCATGTCATTAACGTCAATAGGGCGGCTTCTTGTAAGACGTCGCCCAGATTTAAACGTTGCCATGCACAATTGCGACAAGCGCAATTAGCATCTTCAAATGTACTCAAATTTCATATCTTTATCGCCTGTTTTTATGATCGCCTGATATCATGGGCATGTTAATTTAATCCACCAATAATAAATAGTGCGAGATGAGTGAGGTGTTAGAATATGTAGAGCAGAATAAAGATCGGTTTTTGGAAGAGTTGATGGAGTTGTTACGGATTCCTTCGGTAAGTGCTGACCCAAAGTACAAAAATGATGTGAACCGTGCGGCTGAATACATCAGCGAAAAACTGCAATCTGCAGGAGCTGACAATGTTGAGATTTGTTCTACAGCTGGTCATCCAATAGTCTATGGAGAGAAACTTCTCGATCCTTCCTTGCCAACAGTCCTGGTCTATGGGCATTATGATGTTCAACCAGCAGATCCGAT
>DTRK01000275.1 GCA_012965955.1 Flavobacteriales bacterium | reverse complement strand
CCAACACTCTTGGGTTCGTTTACTGGTGCTTCTCTTCCAGGTGTTGTAACTTCAACAGGTGGGGCGATGTACGTTCATTTTACCTCTGATAATTCTTTTGCTGATGCTGGATGGGCTGCAACCTATACTTCTACAGTCTCAAGTGGCGGTTCGTATTGCAGTGGTACAACGAATCTGACCGCTTCCATGGGGTTTTTCGATGATGGCAGTGGAATCAACGATTATGGTGATTATGCAGATTGTAAATGGCTCATTCAACCTTCAGGTGCTGCCACCATCAGTTTAAATTTTAATTCATTTGATACGCAAACTGGAATTGATTTGGTAACGGTATATGATGGAAGTACTACCAGTGCGCCTGTTCTTGGAACATATAGTGGAGCATCAGTTCCTGGTATGTTAACAAGCACGGGTGGTGCCATGCTTGTGCATTTTACATCAGACGGATCAACCACTGCTGCCGGATGGGATGCAACTTATACCTCAACTTCTACTACGAATTATTGCAGCGGAACTAGTTTTTTAACAAGTCCAAGCGGAGCAATTGATGATGGCAGTGGAGGCAATAACTATAGTAGTAATGCTAATTGTAGATGGTTGATACAACCTGCAGGAGCAGGCACCATTACGTTAACATTCAATTACTTTGATACAGAGACAGGGGCAGATTCGGTAATTGTTTATGATGGCGCAACAGCTTCCTCTCCGGTTTTAGGTTCTTACAGCGGGAGTTCATTGCCTCCTGCACTTAGTTCTTCCGGAGGTGCAATGCTGGTTCATTTTTTATCTGATGGTTCAGTTGAGTTTACCGGTTGGAGTGCTAACTATACTTCCACGGTGATTACTCCTTATTGTAGTGGAACAACACAATTGTTTGCAGCTGCCGGTTTTTTAGATGATGGCAGTGATTCCCTTGAATATGCCAATAACTCAGATTGTAAATGGTTGATTCAACCAGCACAAGCCACCAGTATAACTTTGACAATTCTCACCTTGATTACAGAGTTTAATACGGATTATGTTAATGTTTATGATGGCCCGACAACTTCATCTCCACTTATTGCTTCATATAGCGGTTTTGCCATATTTTCTTCTGTAACAAGTTCAGGGGGATCCATGTTGGTTCATTTTACTTCGAATAGTTCCAGTCCGGCTGATGGTTGGGGGGCCATGTATACCAGTACTACCAGTGGGAGTGGGACAACCTTTTGTAGCGGAACCACAACTTTAAATACTGCTTCAGGATCTTTTACCGATGGAAGTGGCACCAGTGATTACGGAGATAATTCAGATTGTAAATGGCTTATTCAACCAAGTGGTGCGACATCTATTACGCTTGATTTTACTGCTTTTGCAACAGAATCTGGAGCTGACATGGTGAACGTGTATGATGGATCTGCTACGACAGATTCCTTATTGGGGTCTTTTAGCGGAACAGCTATGCCACCAAACATCACCTCTACAGGTGGTGCCATGCTTGTGCATTTTACTTCCAATGCGAGTAGTACTGATCTTGGTTGGGATGCAAATTATACTTCCAGCACTACCGGAGGAGGAAGCTACTGCAACGGTACCACCACATTTACATCTCCTTCAGGATCATTCAGTGACGGTAGCGGTACCAGTGATTATGGAAATAACGCAGACTGTAAGTGGCTTATTCAACCATCCGGTGTAACGTCTGTTACACTGAATTTTACGGCCTTTGATATCGAGTATCAGTATGATTTGGTAGAGATATATGATGGGGCAACTGTAGCAGATTCCATATTGGGAACCTATAGTGGGGATACCCTGCCAGATAGCATTACTTCCACGGGAGGGATTATGTTGGTTCATTTTACCACTGATGGTTCAATTGTAGCTTCAGGTTGGGATGCCAATTATACCACTACAACGGTTGGTACCGGAGGAACGAGCTATTGTAGCGGGGTGACCAATCTAACTGCAGCTTCCGGATCATTTTCTGATGGTAGTGGTACAAACGATTACGGAAATAACGCAGATTGTAAATGGTTGATTCAACCATCTGGTGCGGCGTCTATTACCTTGGATTTTACGGCCTTTGATACGGAGACAACCTATGATAAGGTGAAGGTGTATGACGGCCCTACAACCTCGTCTAATATTCTGGGAACCTTCAGTGGAACATCATTACCTACGACAGTAACGTCAACGGGAGGTGACATGCTCCTTCATTTTACTTCAGATGGTTCGATTGTTAAAACAGGTTGGGATGCTACATATACTTCATCTACAACAGGAGGAGGATCTCCAGGTTGTAGCGGAACAACTACAATGATCACTGTTTCAGGAACATTCTCTGATGGAAGTGCTGCAAACGACTATGCTAGTAATTCAGATTGTAAATGGCTGATTCAACCATCGGGGGCCACTTCTGTAACCTTATCGTTCAGTTCTTTTGATACAGAAGTAAATTATGATTTTGTACGCGTGTATGATGGTGCCTCCACAACGGATTCGTTGATTGGTGAGTTTAGTGGAAGTTCACAGCCGGGAGTGATCACTTCTTCTGGAGGGGTAATGTTGGTGCATTTCACCTCAGATAATATTATCAATAAACCGGGTTGGGATGCTAACTATAATTCCAATACAGGTAGTGGTTCAGGAAATGTTCCTGTTACTGATTTTACTTCAACCCTAATCACGATTGAGGTTGGACAGACGGTCGATTTTATCGACCTTACATCTGATAATCCTGTGGTGTGGACATGGGTTTTTACCAATGGTTCGCCTGCAACTTCTATAACTCAGTATCCAACAGGAATTGTTTATAATACTGTAGGGTGTTATCCTGTTACCCTGACTGCAGCAAATTCATATGGGCAAAATACCGTAACAAAACAATGTTATATAAATGTAATTTCTCCAGTGGGACTTGAAGAAGGTACGCCTGCAATGGATGTTCGTATTTTCCCAAATCCAAGTCATGGTAATGTTACCATACAGGTTTCTGAAACGCTGGAGCCGTGGGTGGAATTGATGGTGTTCGATGGTTTAGGTCGTGCTGTTTTTAGCAAATATCTTTTATCAACGGGTAACGGTATTTCCAAGCAATTTGTTTTGGATGAACTCAGAGCAGGAATGTATCTCGTTCAGATTACAACCGGATCTGGTGTCATAAATAGAAGACTGATAATACAGTAGTGAGGATGTAGCATTAAAGTTACAAGACAGATTAGCTTCCGGGATTACCCGTGCTGTATTCTGAAAGCTTCATTACATGAAGCACAAGCGCGATCTTCTTGTTCCTGCCTGAAGCGGTGACGTCGAATAGGTCGTACATTTTTTTAAAGGAGGACTTCACACCATCCACACTAAGAAATACTTCGTCGGCAATGGTTTTGTTGGAAGTTGTTGGACGGTCACATATTACTGATAGTACCTTCCAGTCGCTTTCGTTGAGCCTGCTTCCAGCAGCAGCATCCACGCGATCCTTGTTGATATTGAACTTTGATCGGAGTGTTGACTGGTCAGCCTTTTGCAAGGCGTTCTCTGCTTTGAGCAGAGCTACCTGAGAAAGCAGTTTCTCTGTCTCGGCCAGCTTTTGTTTCTTGAAGTTACGTTGGTTCAGAGTCAAAATGATCATCAACGCTATGATGAGCAGTGATATTGTTACCAAGGTGTATTGCCTAAACTGGCTTCTCTCCAACTCCTTCTCCTGTAATTCGATGTCTTTTTTCAACAAATCGTTCTCCTTTTCTTTCTTTTCAGTTTCATAACGGGTTTGCATTTCTATCATGCTTCGCTCACTGGCTTCACGAAAAAGACTATCCTTCGCCTCTGAAAACTGCATGTGGTATTGATATGCCTTTTTGAAATCCCCCATTTTTTGATACCCCTCGGACAGCAACTGTGCCGCATCTTTGATGTTTTCCAAGTCAATTGCGCCAACAGCTGAATTCAATACGGCTATTAATTGTTCAATCGCTTCAGAGTACTGCCCCCTATCCAATAATATATGACTGATATTTATCCAGCATACTCGTTCCCCTAATTTGTATCCGATTTCCTTGAATCTCTCTAAGCTTAATGCGTAATACTCATACGCTTTGTCAACCTCTCCCAACTTAACATATGTTTCACCGAGGTTGGTGAGGCAAACAGCATCTGACTGTATGTCCCCAACTTGTTCGAATAACTTACGCGCCTTTAAATAATGTTGAACGGCCTCATCATAATCATTCATTTGGTTAAACGCAATCCCTATATTGTTCAAGGTGCTAGCCATACCTTCTTTATCATTTAGTATAGCATATATTTCATGGGCTTTTTCATAGTAACTTATTGCATCTTTAAAATGGCCTTGTGTATCATAAATATCTCCTACGTTGCAGAAGCCGTAAGCCATGCCGGGTTTATGCCTTGCCTCTTCGTTGATTTTCAATGCGAGCAGGTAATACTCTAGTGCCTTGTCATACCTCCCCATATAGTCGTAACTAATGCCAATGTTGTTCAGTGCGCCGCCTATATTGGATGAGTCGGAATTATTTTCGGCTATTTTTAATGTCATTTCGTATTGCATGATGGCACCTATGTTGTCGTCACGAAATTGAAGGAGGTCTCCATATAGATTGTAACTCAAAGCAATTGAATGGGGATGTTGTATTTTTTCTGCTAATTTCATGGCCTGATTTGCATATGCCCATGAGGTGGCAGAATCTTTCCGAAGCTCCCATGACAGGAGCTGAAGGGTCCTTGTTTTTCCTGTATCGTTTACCGTCTTTGTAAGAACATTGCGTAAGCTGTCTACGGTATCCGCTAAAACAGCATTGCCAATTAGTGCAATAAGAAGTAGAAGTCTTTGAAATGTTTTAAACATATTGCAAAGTAAGGAAAAAGCTACATTCTTCCCAAGGTCTTTTGAGAGTGCCCCTTGAATCCAGAATGTTCAGTTTTACTAAAATCCGATTATTAGGAAAAGTGTATTGTGGAGGACCCTTTCAATTCAGATTCATAAAATTTTGAAGTAATTGATGCTAGACGCCAGTTTTTCAAGTTATTTATATAGCTTAAAACAGATAGGTTGTTTTGATAATACGTAGTTATAAAGATGAAAAAGCTGCAAGTTGCAATACAAGGTTTTGCTGGTTCTTTTCATGAGTTGACAACAAGAAATTATTTTCTGGATGAGGAGCTCGAGCTTTTATGTTGTGATTCTTTTGAGGAGATTTTTGAACTTATTTTTAAAGAAAAAGGATGCCCGTGTGCTGTTGGAGGTGCACAATGTGCTGGGAGAAGTAATTGCTGTTCTGGCTAATGAAGAGCAGCATTCAGGAGGTCATAAATACTATTTCGGTGCTGTGGGAAAAGGATATGCCAACGGCGTATACTTGGTTAAGCGGACCGTAAATGGCAAAACCTATGTAAATAAAATGGTGGAGCTTAAATGATGGAAAAATGATTGCTTTTTAGGCAATTAGTAATCAGGAATAGGTGTTATTCTTTAATTATTTTCCTAGTATAGCCATGCCCCTCATCAGTAGTTACTTTTATAATATAGATGCCATTGGTCACATGAGAAATATCTACGATATTAGCTTGTGTGCTTGTAACCACTCTGCCATATAGGTCATATATCTCAGCCAGTCCTTCCACACCTTCAATGATTAGGGTTTGTTTTGTTGGATTTGGATAGATATCAATTTGTTGGTCTAAGAGTGCATGCATTCCGGGAATACTAACAAAAGAGAGGATGGTAATGATGATGCTATCACAATCCTTTATGGTTTGTAAGGTGTCGTAATACGTGCCTTCAATAGTTTGATACATCCCACCCAGCAGAATACTATCACCAGGCAAAATGGAAACCAAATTAGTGATGATAAATTGAGAATCAACAGAGATCTCTGTGATTATGACACTATCTGCATTATTAGTTGAAGTCAATGAATCATAATACGTGCCCTCAAGAGTTTGATAATCCCCCCCCACAAATAAGCTGTCTCCTTGACAAAGAATTATTGTATTATTAGTAGTTATGGTAGCATTATTTAAGTACTGGTTAAGTGAAACTACTATAGATATAGATTTGTCAAATGCTATAGAATTATTAAAAGCATCAGGTTGATTTGTGACAGAATTTGATGGGTTTGGATGCTGGATGGACATGAAAAGATAGTGGAAGTCAGGACTAAATGTTATACCTGTTGGTTCACATCCCAAAGGAGTCTTTCCAAAAATTCTGATTTTTGGATTGGTTTGTGTATGCCCAGTATCCACTACCCACATATAATTGTTGCTTCCATCTTGAAGTATCCATAAGTTTCCCCGATCATCAAACGCAAGATTGTCATTGCCAGTGCCCCATGGCTCATTGAGCGTGTCTACACCATCCCATATGTCGTAATTCATTCCACCCACAAAGGTTTCAAATTGAACTACAGTATCACCAATAATAGGATCACCATCCAAAAATCGATAAACCCGGCTTTCACCTTTAACGGCTAGATAGATGCGGCCATCTATTGGACTAATTTCAACATCTTCAATGGCTCCAAAAACGGTTGCTCCTAAAGCAGCGCTTTGAACAATAGTAGAATCTTGTTCCCCTGGAGTATTATTATTAATAGGCAGCCAATTGCCATTACCATTCTTCGACCCTTTATAGACATACAGTGATCCCGCGCTCAGATCCTGGGCATTATCAGCTACAAACTTATAGAGATATCCATTGCTGCCATCTACGCCCTCATATAGCGTTCTTTGATTTTGATGTATTGCAACATTTTCATGCCTGAAATTTCCTAAAGCCCACAACTTATCAGCTCCGATAAGTCCTCCGGGGTGGTCTATGATCTGTTTTGTCGCTGGATCTATTTCAATACACCATCCATAATCATTGTACCCATCACCATTGTTGTCTGGAGACCTCTCTTCTTCACAAGAAATTACTGTGTTCCATGGGGTTATCGCACCTGAACAGTTTTCAGTAGTACCACCAACCAGTGAAAAATCAACAGATTCCGATTTTAGTATTTTCCATTTTTGCAAGTAGTGATCAAAATCAATATCAAGAACTGTAGCACCACCAATATCATTTTCTGCATTTATGAAAAGATATCCGGAATCGCTTCGCCCCATAAC
>DTRK01000274.1 GCA_012965955.1 Flavobacteriales bacterium | reverse complement strand
AGATTTCCCTTTTTATCTATGTCCAGCTCGCCGCCTTCCGGCTGATCTCTAACCGCCGCTTCTATGCACGCCATGTACCGATACTTTTTCATCAACCGCTGGTGCTCCGATCCATATGAATTGAACAACATCCCAATCGCAATGGGAGGCGCATATACATTCTCCAGCTTAAAGCCGGCTTGTCTCATCTTTGGATCTCCCGACGCAACCGTTTGAAATGCCCCTTTATGAGAATCTACCGGCTCATCGAAAATGCCGAATGACATGTATTGAGGGTGCTGACAGAACCCCTTTCCCAATGACGGCAAAGATTTTTTTAGCCCTGAGTTCAATAAGATCTTTGTCGTTCCAAAAGACCCTCCCGCCAGAATCATCCTCCTTGCCGAAAGTTCTTTCTGCTGTCCTTCATGCTCGCCTAATAATACCACGTGATCATCGTGATGAACTACTGAATCGACCTCAAACTCAGAAAGGACTTTCAGTCCCAACTTTTCCGCCACCTGAATGCCAATTACCAGAGTAGACTGCTTGGAATCTCTCTGACACCCACCCAGGCAGCCAATACAGTCATTGCCTTCCTCAATCTTGCAATCTTTCTGGCCTCTGCGCAAGAATTTCCATTTATAATCGAGCTTATCACATCCTCCAGTAAACAGCTCCGCATTTCGGTTGAAGTCTTTCCTTTCAAAAGTATGGAGCTCCATGATGTCCTCCACCTTCTCATAATGCGGGTTGAGCGTGTCCAGTGTGAGCCAGTCTATGCCCGATCTCTCCCTCCAATCCTCAAGGGCGAGATCATCGAAGCGATTCATCAGGCACTGGTTGACACTCGTGGTGCCGCCAATACATTTCGCCCTGAGGTAAGCTGACTTGGCCTTATCATCGAACTCCAAGCCACCGCCCCAAAATAATTGAGAAGAATACGCGGCTTCCGTTCGCGGAAAGGTGTTCTTCCTGAAGAACTTTCCCGCTTCGACAAGGGTTACATCCGCTCCCCCTTCCTGCAGGCTCCTCGCCAATATGCCGCCTGAGCTGCCTGATCCGACTATTATAAAATCCTGCACTGCTAAATCGTTTTGCTAAATACTTCTGTCTCTGGAACGTTGGCCCATAAACGGGCATCAAGCGCCATGCATATATTGCGGATAAATGGCTTTCCAATGTCGGGAACCATCAATCCATCTTCTTTGACAACAACCAACCCATCCAATTCCAGCTCCTTCAATCTAAAAACCCCGTCCTGTATCACTGATTCTCTATCCGATACGGAATCCCAGGTAGTTTCATTGTGACACATAATATTAGTGATGTGTTTTCGAACAATCAAATCGTCATCAGATAATATATGGCCCCTAAAGATCGGAAAATTACCTTGTTCCACTTTTTCCATATAACCTTCAACGGTCTTCACATTTTGCCCAAATGCATACAAGGTGTCCCCAATAGATGAAACTCCCAAACCAATCATCAACTGCGTGTGATTTGCGGTATAACCCATAAAGTTCCTATGCAGTTTCTTAGCTTTAGAGGCGGTATAGAGCGTGTCATCCTCCAGGGCAAAGTGGTCCATGCCGATCTCGTGATATCCAGCTTCCTCAAGCTTATCCCTTCCCAGCTCATACAATTCCCGCTTTTCATCATCGGCCGGAAGATCATCTTCTGAAAACTTCCGCTGCCCTGCCCCGTGCCATGGAACGTGGGCATAGCTGTAATAGGCAATTCGGTCTGGCCGCAATCTCATTACTTTTTCAAAGGTATCCTCAATACTGGTTTTTGTTTGCAAGGGCAGGCCATACACCAAATCGAAGTTGAGTGAGTCATATCCGATTTTCCTGGCTGCTACAGTGACTGCCTCCACCATTTCATATGGCTGAATTCGGTTGATCACATCCTGCACAACCGGATCAAAATCCTGAACACCCACACTCACCCTATTAAATCCTATCTTGAATAACGTCTGCAGATGGTCCTCTGTGGTGTTTTTTGGATGCCCCTCAAAACTGAACTCGGCCCCTTCACATTTCTCGCTTATTGACAGGATGCCATTGATAAGTTTATCCAAATTCTGCGGACTAAAAAATGTTGGCGTGCCACCTCCCAGATGTATTTCTTTGATTCTCGGAACAGAAGGAAAAATGTCAACGTACATTTTCCACTCGTCAAGTACCGCGTTGATATACGGTTCCTCCACCGCATGATTTACGGTTATGCGTTTGTTACATGCACAAAACGTACAAAGGCTTTCACAGTAGGGGAGATGTATGTACAGGCTAATGCCATCCCTGTGATTGGTTTCCGAGAATGAGCGCTTCACGGACTCTAACCAGTCCTCAAGCTCAAGTTCTGGGTGCTCCCAATATGGTACCGTGGGGTAGCTGGTATACCTGGGCCCGGGGACATTGTACTTTTTTATTAGATTCTTCTGCATCACGTGATTGGGGGTGCAAAGATACGCCTTTAACCTCAATTTTAACCAGATGCAAGGGCAAGATCTACAATTGCCTTATGCTTAAGCACGGTGAGCTTTCTGCCATTCAAGGCGATGATCTTTTCCTTTCTAAATTTGGACAGCAGACGTATGGTGGTTTCGTTTGCCGCCCCAATTATGTTGGCCATCTCCTCTCTTGTGAGCTCAATTGCCACCGTTTTACCATCCTTTTCAAAACCATACACCTCAATCAACCGAAGAATGATAATTGCCAATCTCTGCCCTACTGAGCTAATCGACAGCTGGGTGATCTTGTCTTCAGCAATCTTCAGATTATTCGACAGATTGCTGAGTACAAATGATTTGAGCTCCACGTCCTTTTTGAATTTGGCGAGGAATTCTTGTTTTGAAACAAAACAAAGAACAGAATTTTCAATCGCTGTCGCTGAGGAAGTAAAATACTCATTCCGAATGAGCGCCCGTGTACCTAAAAGCTGCCCCTCCCGGGCAAACCGGAGGATCTGCTCCCTTTCATGGCTTCCCCTTTTATGGACTTTTATCTTTCCCCTTTTAAGGCAAAACACCCCTGATGGCTTCGACCCCTCCGTAAAAATGGACTCCCCTTTCTTATAAACCATCTTTCGCCGTTCTTTCACTAAAGATTCGTGCTCGCTCTCACCTTCGGCCTCTATGTCAAACGAGGGGTCAACGGAACAACCTTCACAAAACGGATTACAGAATTTAGACTTCATGTTGCTCGTGGACAGATCAAATTTTGGGATAATATCGACCTATTTAAGAAATAGCGCAAATTATCTGTAAAATTGTACCACATTACTTCATTCATGTTGCAAGACACGTTCGGACGTACGCACGATTACCTTCGCATTTCTTTTACAGACAAATGCAATTTAAAGTGTTTTTACTGTAAACCTGATGGCAATACACCAATCGATCATGCACTCTGCACTTCTACAGCCAGTGAAAAACTCTCTTCCGCAGAGCTTCTTTCTATCGCTTCAGATTTCGTTTACAAGATGGGAATTAAAAAGATTCGGATCACGGGCGGTGAGCCATTGATTAGAAAAGACGCATACTACCTGATTAAAAAGCTGGGAGAGTTCCCCGTTTCTCTTGCAATCACAACCAATGGCGTATTCCTCGACCGTTTTCTCCCCCTGTTCAAGGAAATAGGTTTAATGTCTGTCAATATCAGCCTGGACAGCCTAATTCCCTCCCGGTTCAACGAGATCACAAAGACCACCACTTTTGAAAAAGTATATTCCAATATTGAGCTGGCCATTGAGCAGGGTTTTCATGTAAAGATCAATGCGGTGGCCATGAAGAACATCAATGAAGACGAAATTAACGACTTCGTTGAATGGACCAGGGACCTGCCGATCCATGTTCGATTTATCGAGTTTATGCCATTTGCCGGAAACAAGTGGGAATATGAAAAGGTGGTTTCATATAAACAGATATTGGACAAGATCGAATCAGTCTACCCGATAGAAAAGCTAAATGATGAGCCCAATAGCACGACCAAGAGCTATAGGGTAAAATCCTTCCTTGGAACATTTGCAGTAATCAGCTCGATCACAGCACCTTTCTGCGAAACCTGTAACAGGATTAGATTAACGACGGACGGAAAAATCAAGAATTGCCTCTTTTCTAATGAGGAAGTTGATCTAAAATCAGCGCTGCGAAAGGGTGAGGATATTGTTCCAATAGTACAAAGGGCCATAATGGCAAAACACGCGGAACGCGGTGGGATAGCAGCATTTAAGACCAGGGGTGTTGAAAGTAAGTATGAAGAAGGAAGGGCTATGATATCCATTGGTGGGTGAGGATTAGCACCTTCGCTGCGTCATTCGGCCTTCGGCCGTAATTTGGTGCTACGCACCGTAATTCAGTGGTAATTGAATTGTAAAACAACAGAACATCGTGAGCGCAGCGAACAGAACAACGTGAGCGCAGCGAACATAATATGGCGAACTACGGATTCATAATAGACAACAGAAAGTGCATCGGATGTCATGCCTGCACAGTTGCCTGCAAGAGCGAGCATGATGTTCCAATTGGAGTCAACAGAACCTGGGTCAAGTACATTGAACACGGAGAGTTTCCAGATAGCAATCGGTTTTTTTCTGTTATGCGTTGCAATCATTGCGACGATGCACCCTGTACCACTATTTGTCCGGTAACGGCACTCTACAGGCGGGATGACGGCATCATCGATTTCGACAACGATCGATGCATTGGTTGCAAAGCCTGTACCCAGGCCTGCCCATACGATGCCTTATATATTGACCCGAACACCAAGACAGCCGCAAAATGCAATTACTGCACCCACAGAGTTGACAAGGGCATTGAGCCTGCTTGTGTGGTTGTGTGCCCAGTACATGCGATCATTTCAGGAGATATGGACAATCCGGACAGTGAGATCAGTCAGCTGCTCACGGAAAACACATTTGAGGTTCGCAAGCCTGAGAAAGGCACGAAACCCAAGGTGTTCTACATCAACGCTCAGCCTGAATCACTGACACCAACTGCTTCTGCAAAGGAGGCCTCATACCTCTGGGGTTCACAAGAAGAAGGTGTTGGCCACAATGCGAATAAAGGAACTGAAGGGCTTGGGGAGTTTAAAAGCCCGGGTACTACCACCCAAGCTGCCAGCGTAACTGGGTTCGGCGATTTCAAAGAGGGCACAAGAACAAGTTATGACGCACCTGAAAAAGGTATTCTATGGGGCTGGGAAGTACCCGCCTACCTAATGACCAAAGGCATTGCCGCCGGTACCTATCTCGTGCATCTCATACTGTGGTCATTGGGATACCGTGAACCGACATTATTGGTTGCGGTGAGCTTGATATGCATGTTCTTTCTGCTGGTAACAGGTGTGCTTCTCATCTTGGACATGGACCGGCCAGATCGATTCTTAAACGTGCTATTCAGGCCTCAATGGAAATCCTGGCTCGTTAAGGGGGCTTATACCATCATGGGATATGGAACCCTGCTGGGAGTAAATCTTCTTATTGCCTTTTCGGAGTCTGGCAACCTCATATGGGCCATCATGTTGCTTACGGGTGCTTTCGCTCTGTTGACCGGAATTTATACAGCCTTTCTCTTTGCTCAGGCACGCGGACGCGATTATTGGCAAAGCCCACTTTTGCCGTACCACATGTTGAGCCACATCGTAATGCTTGGCGCGTCAACCCTCATCATATTAGGCACTGTCAATCATTTGTTTCTCGATGGCTTCTTCAGTGTCCTGAACTTGGCAGGCCAGGATAGATTGCTGTATCTGGTTTTATTGATTCCAACGGCGATTATTCTTCTGTTACAAGTTTCAGAACCTATCATGAAGCATGGCTCCCGAGATGCTCAGCTGGCAGCGCTCATGATGTTCAAGGGAAGATACAGATTGCACTACTGGCTGGGATCTGTAATGATCGGTTGCATAATCCCACTAGGGCTATTGATGGCTGCCGAAGGAATTGCGCTTGTTCCATTACCTTTTTTAATCATTACCGGTGTCTGGATCTCCAACCATTTGATTGTCAAAGTACCTCAACTTATTCCACTGAGCTAATGGGCAAGAAGCGGACATTCATAGAAAAAACGGCAGAGTCTCTTGGGCTCATAAAGAAGTTAGATCACTTCAAAGGCGTGGATCTTTCTGAAGCCGCTGAGGCTATTACCCCGATGACGGAGCCCCACGACCTGTCCTTTTATCCACCACCGGACAAATGGGATGATTGGATGGAATATGATGCCAAAGCCTGGCCGAAGAAAAAGGAAAAGCACTATTCTATTATTCCAACGACCTGTTTCAATTGTGAAGCTGCCTGCGGACTTCTTGCTTATGTAGATAAGGAAAATGGAAGGATTAAAAAGTTTGAGGGCAACCCCTACCACCCTGCCAGCAGAGGAAGAAACTGTGCCAAGGGACCTGCCACGATCAACCAGATAAATGATACCGATCGGATCCTTTACCCTATGAAGCGAGCTGGTAAGCGAGGAGAAGGTAAATGGGAAAGGGTGAGTTGGGACGAGGCCCTGGATGATATCGCTGCTCGAATTCGAAAGGCATTACAGGAAAAACGGAACAATGAAGTTGTTTACCATGTTGGCAGGCCGGGGCACGAGGGTTATATGGACAGAGTACTCAATGCCTGGGGTGTAGATGGCCATAACAGCCATACCAATATATGTTCAGCCGGAGCTCGATTTGGATATACGCTGTGGCAGGGTTATGATAGGCCCTCACCTGATCACGCAAACGCAAAATTTATCCTGCTGCTCAGTGCTCATCTGGAGACAGGCCATTATTTCAATCCGCATGCGCAGCGGATAATAGAAGGTATGATGAAAGGAGCGAAACTCTGTGTTATCGATCCAAGATTATCCAATACTGCGAGCATGGCCAATTACTGGTTAGCCACCTATCCGGGAACCGAAGCGGCTCTCTTTCTTGCGATGGCTAAAGTGATTCTGGATGAAAATCTACACAATGCAGAATGGATGGAAACCTGGGTGAACTGGGAAGAGTACCTGATCCATAAAACTGGTGAGAAAGCCGGGCATAAATTTGGAGATTTTATAGAATCACTAAAAACAGAGTACGCTGAATACACCCCTGAATATGCTGCCGATGAATGCGGCATTGATGCAGCTATGATACCTGAAATTGCCCG
>DTRK01000273.1 GCA_012965955.1 Flavobacteriales bacterium | reverse complement strand
GTGGTGACCGATGAAATTGCTGTGAGCAAGAAAGTTGTCATAGGCCTGTAGCGGATTTTTCCTATCTTTTCGCCTCTTTAATGGCTTTATCCATTGCCCCCAATGCGCGTTATATTCTCACTGATATTGACACTCTGCATGTGCACTTCGCTTGCGCAGACCAGTGAGCGCATTGATTCGCTGGAAGGAGTACTCAACGGCGAGCCGCCGCCGGTTGATACGGTCAAGGTAACCATCCTGAATAAGCTCTGTGCAGCTTACATGGGCAATGATCAAGACAAAGCCATTGACTACGGAAAAGCGGCCCTGGAGCTGGCCACTGCCATTTCTGACTATGAAGGCATGGCAAGCAGCTTGAATACCTTAGGTACGATTTACGATGATCTGGGAAGCTATGACAAGGCCCTTGACAATTACCAGCGCTCCATTCTAATTTACAGGCAGCTTGGAGACAAATTGGGCATGGCGCGGGTTTATTCAAATATTGGGGTAAACTATGGGATGCAAGCCGACTACGAGAGCGCACTCAAGAACTACATCAAGTCCCTAAAGCTCAAGGAAGAAATACTGGCAAAAGGGGAGGACAATAGCATCAAACAAGGCGTTGCCAACACTTTGAATAATATTGGCCTGATCTATTGGCAACAAGGCAAACTGGATAAGGCATTGGCAGAACATGAAAAAGCCCTGAAAATAAATATCGAGCTGAGGACAGCAGGTCCAACCAACCTGATAAACAAGCGGGAAACCGCACAAACATATAACAATATCGGAACCATCTATTTTTACAAAGAAGAATACAAGGACGCTATTGGTTACTTTATTATGGCAAAACTGATCCGGGAAGAAATTGGAGACAAGCGGTTGATTGCACAGAGCATAAACAACATAGGAGGAGTTTATTTCTACCTTGAAAACTATGAGAAGGCCACCGAAAGTTTTTACAAAGCTTACCAGATATTAAAAGAGGTTGATGACAAAAAGGGAATGATCGGGTGCCTCCTGAACATAGGCGAGATCTATTCAATTAAAGAGTACTATGATAAAGCCATCGACTACACCAACCAGGCATTGGCCATTGCCCGTGAAATAGGCTCCAAGAATGATGTTAAGAGAGCCTACCAGAACCTTGCTGTATTGTATGCGCACGACAACAGTTATCCTGAAGCTTATGCGTATCACCAAAAATATACTGCCATCAAGGACAGCATTCTCAATGAAAAATCCGAACAGGCACAGTCCCGCTTGACAACCATTTATGAAACGGAAAAGAAAGAGCGTGAGCTGGAGCTGATCTCCAAGGACAATGCCCTCAAGGAAGCGGAGCTCGGCAAACAGAACACCATCATCTGGTCTGGTGCATTGGGGCTCTTGTTAGTAGCTGCACTGGCCTTCTTTATTTATACAGGTTACCGCCAAAAGCACAAAGCCAACGCCCTGTTAAAAG
Organism: Flavobacteriales bacterium; assembly: GCA_012965955.1. Classification (GTDB taxonomy): domain Bacteria; phylum Bacteroidota; class Bacteroidia; order NORP154; family NORP154. The sequence continues at coordinate 478 of DTRK01000273.1, read as the reverse complement.
AGCAGAACGATGAGATCACAAGGCAGAAGGAGGAGCTGGCGAAGTTGTCACTGGTGGCAGAGAAAACAGACTCCGGGGTGGTCATTGCTGACCGGGAAGGTAAAATTGAGTGGATCAACGATGGGTTTGTAAGGATGATCGGATACGATTACCAGGAATTCATCGATCACTTCGGCGGTTCCCTCAGTGAAATAAGCTCCAATCCGGACATAGAAAAAGTGCTGGAAGAGATCATACGGGAGAAAAAATCCTACTCTCATGATTCCTCCTACATTACCAAAAACGGGGAACTTATGTGGACCTCTTCCACCATAACGCCGGTATTTGAGGAGGGTGGCGAGCTAAATAAGATCGTAACGGTGTACAACGACATTACCGAGCTAAAGATAGCCGAAGAGCAAATTCGCGAAAAGAATGAAGAAATTACCGACAGCATACGGTACGCTGAAGGCATCCAGGCGGCCATGATGCCCAGGGA
>DTRK01000272.1:12929-22033 GCA_012965955.1 Flavobacteriales bacterium | reverse complement strand
TTCCGCTGTATGTGCGTCAGGTAAGGATGCGCTGGTTTTGATCGGGCCAGAAGGAGATTTTTCTGAAAGTGAAAGGGAAAAAGCAGGCAGCCTCGGAATAGTAGCTGTTAATCTGGGACGCACAAGACTCAGAACTGAAACAGCAGCAATTGTTGCGGTCCACACCATATCCCTTCTCAATAACCAGACGTTGAAGCAATGAAGCCAATTCTGATTTCTCTATTATGTATACTCATACTTCTGATTGCGGGTTGTGTGGATATGTCAGGAAGTGGGGAGACAAGCTCTAATTCTGATGCATTAGCTGAAGTGCCTGAAACAGGACACTTAGTTCATGATTACCCAGCAGTAACTAAAGATGGACTTGTCAACGTGGTAGTTGAAATTTCAACTGGTACCATTGAGAAGTGGGAAGTTGAAAAAGAGTCTGGAGAGCTGGAGCTGGAAATGATCAATGGTACTGAACGAAAGGTAGCATATCTTGGCTACCCGGGTAATTACGGCATGGTCCCAAGAACATTAGCTTCTGAGGAATATGGCGGGGATGGCGACCCTCTTGATGTAATCATTCTCGGTCCACCTATCAAGAGGGGCATGGTTGTTCCCTGTAAGATAATTGGCATGTTGGAAATGCTGGATAGAGGAGAGCAAGATGACAAACTTATTGCCGTCAGCCAGAACACAGTTTTTTATGACTTAAATGGGATGGAGGAGCTTGATGCTGAATTCGGTGGTGTTTCTGATATAATTCGAACCTGGTTCGAGAATTATAAGGGCCATGGGCCGATTGAGGTAATTGCTTATCGTGATAAGGAGATTGCTGAAGAAATTCTAAATTTAGCCATCCGCGTATATCAAGAAGATACAATGGACGTTATAGAGGAATAATAGGCTTTAGAGATGAAAAAGATCCTGGTTCTAATCTTGTCTATAGCGACGTTCTCTTCATTCGCCCAAGACAATAACTACCAAATTGCGCTCTTGCAATACAATGGTGGGGGTGACTGGTATGCAAACCTGGAAACCTCTCTGCCCAATTTGATCGAATTCACGAATAAGAACCTCGGCACGAATATCAATGCTGAACAAGCCATAGTTGAGGTTGGCAGCCCTGAGGTTTTTAATTATCCTTTACTGCACCTTACAGGGCACGGTAACGTACTCTTCTCATTGGATGAAGCCAATAATCTTAGGAAGTATCTCGAGAGTGGTGGCTTTTTGCACATTGATGATAATTATGGAATGGATAAGTTCATCAGGCCACAAATGAAAAAGGTATTTCCCGAACTGGATTTCGTGGAACTTCCGTTCACACATCCAATTTATCACCAGCAATACGACTTTGCCAATGGCTTACCAAAGGTTCACAAGCACGATGAGAAGCCCCCGCAAGGTTTTGGCTTGATCTTTAAAGGACGCCTGGTGTGCTTCTACTCCTATGAATCCGATTTAGGTGATGGATGGGAAGATTTTGAAATCCACAAAGACTCAGACGCCACACGTTTGAAGGCACTCAAAATGGGTGCGAATATTCTTCAATACGCCTTTACCCAAAACGCAGGATAGAAGTCTTAAACTTTTTACGTTTTATTTTGCGAATTTGCGCAAGTTGTTACGTCAACAGGTAGGTGCAGAACAATTAGGTATGCATAACATTCCTGAGTGTGGTTTGCTCGTTTTTTTGTTAGTTTTGTTCCCGTCCTAAACCTTACAATCATGCTTCATTATCTACGCTCTTTCATACTCTCTTTTACAATAATCCTGGGTGCTGAAGCAGTGATAGCCCAGGTTACCATTACCGGTACGGTGTATGCTAAGGGTACACAGGAAACAATGATCGGTACAAACGTAGTGCTCAAAGGAACTACGACCGGTACTACTACTGACTTAAATGGTAAGTTTTCCCTTGAGGTCGATGCGCTGCCGGTTACCCTGCAGATTTCATTTGTCGGCTTTGGAAGACAGGAAATAGAGGTTACAGATGCAAGCACCCCACTCAATATAAATATGGAGATGACTGCCTTTGCTGGCCAGGAGGTAGTCGTATCTGCCTCCCGTGTCGCAGAGACAATTATGGAGTCTGCCGTATCTGTACAGAAAATGAACTCCAGGGAGATCAAGGAAGCGGCGTCGGGAGATTTTTATCAGGATTTGGGGACGCTACAGGGTGTTGATGTCACTTCGGCCAGTATGGGATTTAAGGTGATCAACAGCCGGGGGTTTAACGATACATCTCCCGTACGCTCTGTTCAAATGATAGACGGCATGGACAACCAGGCCCCAGGCTTGAATTTCCCCGTTGGAAACTTACTGGGGGCGTCGGAGTTAGATTTGGAAAAAGTAGAGATTATTTCAGGCCCTGCCTCTGCCATGTACGGGCCCAGTGCAATGCAAGGTGTAATTAGCATGACCACTAAAGATCCATATCAGTATCAGGGTATAAGCGCCCAGATAAAAGGAGGTAACAATAGCTTATTGGAAGGCCAATTTCGCTATGCAAATACCTTAGACAAGGATGATAAGTGGGGTTTGAAGCTAAACTTCATACATTTTCAGGCACTGGATTGGGAGGCTACGGACAGTGTAGCAAATAAGTATGGAGACATCGAAGTAGATGATTTCGATCTTTCCGCTATTGTTACCCAAGCACAGTATGACCAGGACCTGACGAAAGAAGAAAGGGACGACTTCATTGCATTGAATAACTATTTAGGCCTGGTTTCGCCGGGAGCGTCACCGGGAAAGATTGATATTCTTGCCCCAGGATATCAGGAGAGCCAGCTGGTTGAGGATTATTCCACTTCCAGTACCAGGCTTGGGGCAGGTCTTTTCTATAAACTGGACGACAGCTTGATGGCATCGTATGAGTACAAGTATGGGCTGGGAACTGCTGTATATCAGGGAACAAACAGGTATAGTATCAACAATATTAGGTTCAATCAACACAAATTAGAGCTTAAGGGAAAGAATTTCTTTCTCCGTGGTTATTCCACTACTGAAAATGCTGGGGACTCCTACGATATCAAATTCACAGGAATTAATTTGTCAAAAGGTGCCATTCCGGAATATGTGGGAGAGTATCTTTCGGCCTACTTTGACAGTGTAGCTGGCCTTAAAATTATGACACAAGGCTTCGATAATGAAGCGGATCCATGGATGGTGGACAGTGCACACAGGTATGCGGCAAGGCAAGCAGCAAAAATGTGGTATAAAGAGGGTACGGCGAATTTTGATTCAGCTTATGCGGCAATTATCAATAATCCTGACCTGCAAGGCGGCTCTAAATTCGTAGATGCTTCCTCACTACAACATTTTGAGGGGCAGTACAACTTCAATTTCGATTTTGCCAACGTCATTGCGGGCGCTTCCTTCAGGAGGTATGACCCCAATTCATACGGAACCATTTTTGAAGACACTCTGGCTAACCCGGGGGATACTTTAGCCAATGGGCAAAATGACTTTGATGCACAGTTTGTTGACATTGGTAATTATGAGTACGGTGCTTATGTACAGGCGTCTAAGCGGTTTATGAATAACAAATTGAAACTTGCAGGTTCACTTAGATTTGATGCGAGTAAGAATTATACTGCCCAATACTCACCTAGGCTTTCTGCGGTATTCACGAAGAAGGACCATAACTTTAGGATAGCAGCTCAATCTGCATTCAGGAGCCCAACACTCCAGGACCAGTACCTGCTTATCGATTTGGGAGTAATAAAACTGAACGGTAATTTGAATGGTTCAGGAAACTTAGCAGGTAAAAATGGGGTACCGATTCCCTTCTATACATTGGAATCAGCACAAGATTTTCTCGCGATGTATGATTCAGTTGATGCAGGTGGCAGTTATATTGGTGAGGTACAGCCGGATTTGCTCGAACGAACATATCTGGATCCGATAAGCCCGGAACAGGTCAAGACCATTGAAGTGGGTTATAGGGGAATACTCAATAAACTCTATATCGATTGGACGGCTTATTATAGCACGTATTCCAGCTTTATTGGAAATATACGCGTAGCATTGCCTGATGGAGATGCGATTGCGGGTGAAGAAAGCGGAATGGACGCCATATTGACCAGGGATTTTCAGCCTTATCAAATCAAAATTAACGCAAAACAAGCGGTTTCCTCATATGGAACTTCCATTGGTCTGGCATACTATATTAAGAAATACAAGCTGAAAGGCAATTACACGTATGCTTACCTGGATACTGCAAACCTCACTGACCCCATCGTTCCAGGATTCAATACACCAGAGCACAAATTCAATATTGGTGTAGTAGGAACGAGAGTTTGGAAGACCCTGGGATTCTCTGTTAACAACAAATGGGTCAAAGGCTTCCGATGGGAGAGCTCATTTGGAGACGGCGATGTACCCTCTTACTCATTGCTTGATGTGCAGGTGAACTATGAATTCAAGGATTTATATTCAACCTTGAGGATAGGATCTTCAAACTTGCTGAACAATAAGCACCGTGAGGCGTATGGAGCGGTTACGGTTGGAAGGATAATATACGCCACCTGGTCGTTTCACTTTGATGAGTTCTAGAACTAGCCTCTTATACAATCCATGCATACCTTCGCCTGGGGTACCAGGATGATCCGCTGAATGGGAATAGGCTGCTTACAATTCACACACATTCCGAAATTCTTGCTATCCACTCTCCTTATCACATCCTGAAGGTCATTCAACTTTCTTTGCGCTGCCCTTAGTGCCGCTTCAACTACACTCTTATTGTTGATGGCATCCATGCGGGATATCCTTCCAATTGCGTCGTCAGGTTCAACAGGGCCTGTCATTTCCTTGTAGTCCTCAATCGAGTTCTCGGTTTTTACAATCTGTTTTTGGATCAAGTCTTTTATTTCGGCTCTCTGTTTTTTATCCATTTGAGCAATGCATTTACACTTCGCGAGCTTAAATGTATAAAGATTTCTTATCAGGTAGGCAGGAAAATAAAAAATTTATTTGTGGAAACTATCGCATTGTGCACCTAAATAATGAACGGAAAAAAATCACAACATCAAAACTTCTAAAATGAAAGATTCGATAAGATTTACCCTGGTCCTGTCAGCATTGTTTTTTCTGTCACCGGGGTTTGAGGCTTTGGCGAAGACCAAAACTTTTGTTAGAGAATACACTTATAATGCCAGCGAAGCGGATAGCAAACTGAGTGCAAGGGCAATGGCCTTAATTCAGATTAAAGAACTGCTATTTGAAGAGCTTGGCACCTATGTACGGAGTACCTTCACGATGTGCGCTGTGGAAACAGAATCAGCATTTAAGGAAATGTCCATATCTGAACTGGCCAGCATGTGCGCAGGTGTCACACAAACCAAGATTCTTGAAGAGACCTGGAATGGAGAGATTTACTATCTAAAAGCCAAAATATCTGTAGAGGAAGATGACCTAAAACGCCACTTGAAGGAGATGGAGAAAAACAGAAATGAGTTGGACAAGATGGCCATGCTCAAGAGGAAAGCAGATAGTGCTATAGCTGAAATAGAGCAATTGAAGAAAGAGCTGAGGCTTGCTGCATCTATGAGAGAGAAGAGCCGACTCGAAAAGCTGTATCTCGAGAGAACAAGCAGGTATACATCTTCGGAATGGTTTAAGCGAAACTGGGCCTGGGAGCATGAGCAAGTGGACCAACAGCAGCCTAAGATGGAAGTGGTTTTTGTGCTGGATGCGACGGGAAGCATGGGGGGCATGATTGCCAATGCCAAGGACAAGATATGGTCCATAGCCAGCAGTTTGGCCCAGGCCGAGCCGGCTCCGCATCTGTCATTTGGCTTGGTAGCGTTTCGGGATATTCGAGATGCCTACGTGACTAAGCAGGTTTCTCTAACAAGTGATATTGATCAGTTCTACTATAAATTGATGGCAATCAAAGCTGCTGGTGGTGGAGACACTCCCGAAAGCGTAAACCAGGCACTTGCAGAAGCGGTATTTGATTTCCAATGGGACGATGATCCGGGCACGTATCGCTCAATCTTCCTTGTCGGTGATAGTCCTCCCCATATGAATTACAATGATGTGAAGTACCAGAAGTCCTGTGCAGCCGCTGTTAAAAAGGACATTATCATCAACACCATTCAATGTGGATCGAACGTAGCAACAGCCCGTATTTGGACCGAGATCGCCGACTTTACCAATGGTGAGCATTTGAAACTTACCGCTGCAGGAAGTGGGTATGCCGTGACTACTCCATATGATCTGGAATTAAAAAAGCTTGCGCGTGAATTGGATCAGGGTAGAATGTACCATGGTACTGAAAAACAGCGCAGAGCTGGCAATGCAAAGAAGGATGTGTCAGATAGGATATACAAGGAGGCAAACGCAGAGGAAAGTGCAAAACGCGCTATATACAATGTCACCACCAAAAGTGGGAAAGGCAACTTCCTGGGTGAAAATGAGCTCATCAATGATATCATGGAAGGTGAGGTGGAATTGGAAGATGTAGCAGAGGAGAGCCTCCCTGCTTCATTGCAAGCGCTACCAGCTGAAAATCGGGGAAAAGTTGTGCAAGCTAAAGTTAAACAACGAAAGAAGTTGGAGAACAGAATTGCTGAGCTCGACCTTAAAAGGGATGAGTACCTGCGCGAACAAATGGCGGGGGATAAGACAGCGGTGGACAGCTCTTTCAACTCGCAGATATTTCACACATTAAAGCGACAGACCAGTAAAAAGAAATTTAGAAGTGCCAATGCACCCAAGTTCTAAACTCCATAAATATAATTAACCTCTATTAATACAAGTAATCATGAAAACAACAAACTCAACATTCAAAGCCATGTTTATACTAATCTTTATTATCGCATTGTTTACCAATGCCTGCAATCAAGTACACAGTCCAGGAAAACCACCGAAGGGCGAAAAGGAAGTAAAGCTCCCGTGCTCAGGAAAACACTTCGCAGCCGACAAGAAGTTCTTCCGGGTGAATTCATCAGGCGAAAGCCTTGACCAGGTGACTTCAAAAAAGAAGGCTTTGAGCAATGCTAAAGGTGAAATGGCAGGTGCCATCAATTCAACCATGAAGATACTGGGTGACAATTTCGTAGAGTCTACGGAATTCAACAACAAGGAGGAGATCCTGGAGAAGTTCGTGGAGAACAGCCGTACCATTATCTCTCAGCAATTGATCGGTACCAAGACGGTTTGTGAGATGCTTACAAGTACAAAAGCCGGTAAGTACAAAACGTATCTTGCAATTGAAATTCCAGGAGAGGAATTGACCTCTGCCATCTATGACAAACTCAAGACGAAGGAATGGTTAAAGGTTGACTACAAGTACGAGAAGTTCAGAGAGCAGTTTGAGAAAGAGATGCGGAAGTTTGAGGAGAGCAACTGATCTTCATCTATGAAATTTTGAGTATTACAAGTAATCCTACCTCAGGTATTTGGGTAAACCAGCCTGATCATAACTTCATTCGTTCTTCTGGAACATTGCTATTGGCCATATCGATGCTACTTGTTGTAACTGATGATCGCTAATTTGATCTTTTTCGGCTGCACTTGTCTGTCTAGATGCAAGGCTACTACTGCAGCAAGTAAAGAAATGCCTAATGCGGGAGCAATGAACTTGCTTTCGCCTCCAAAAGCGACATCTACTACGGCAATAAACGCATACGCACCTGCAATACCAGAGATGGTATAAAGTGCATATTCCATAACATTTGAGTTGTGATACTGTCTGGTGTATCGCATCGCTTCCATATTCTCGGCTAGATTCTTTCTTAAATTATTAAAATTAGCCTTCATAAGCGTACCACCTTCGATATTGAAGCAAAGCCTGCTTTTGGGACCAAATAGCCATGCATCTGCATATTCGTAATTGTAATTACTCATCCCAAGAAACAAGTTGGCCTTACCAGATTCAATTCTGGGGGCAAAAGATGATAACTTGAATATGGTTAGCTCTCGCTTATTAGCTTTAACTTCACTTCCTATCTTGTAATAAGCAATGTCTCTTTGCTCATAGCGCACTCCTCCTACCGTGAAATAGGACTTTTTGAGAAGTTCACGGTGGTACCTTATATCTTGAGATTGAATCATTTCACCGCTAAACAACTTGACATAGTTCGGCGTGGCGTCTTGAGCTATTCCTGCCAGTGCCAAACAGCTGAATGCCACATAGGCCATTATGTAAGCCTTAACAACGGGATTAAATGTGGCAGTACGCAAAATTTTTGGCTATTCGCTCATAGATGTTTCATTGCTTTAACTGATAATGCAATATAGGGAAATACGTGTAGATGTACAATTACTTCCCGAGCTCCCTCAGAACAGCATCCGCCATCAAATCAGCTGCTTCTGGTTTAAACCTAAACCATAACTCCGGTTCAATGAGCTCTAGCTCAGCCACAGCAAGCTGGTCGTTATTGTCCCAAATTACATCAACACGCGCATACGCCGGTAGGGGGCTGGTATGTGCAGCAACGTGTTCCGCGAATTCAATTTCCTCATCAGATGGATCGTATTGGTGTACACTTCCCCCAAAGTCGTCCTGAACTCTAAATTCTCCTTCTTTAGCGATCTTGAGCACTGCATGACTGTATTTACCATCAAAAAGCATATACGCCACCTCTCCCTGTATCAACACATTTTTTTGAAACGGCTGAATCATCATCGCTTCCTTCGCGATCAGTCCACTGTAAACCTCCTCCAACTTTTTCGAAATTTCCCCGGTAATCCTATACGTATGCCTTCCAGCGCCGGACACAGCAGGCTTTAAAACAAAATCACTAAGATCCTCTTCCTCCCTAATTTGACTGAGTGTTCGTTCGTCTCCCGTTTCCACGAATTCTGTTTTGCAAATATTCACACCATTGCTCCTTAAATCATTGAGATAGTGTTTGTCCAGATTCCACCTGATTTGCGCTGTCGAGTTAATCATGTGGGTCTTGGGTGTGGTTTCGTCTAACCACGTGGAGAATTCTGAAAAGCGGTGAAAATAGTCCCAGATCTCTCGGAACAAGACTGCCCGTGTGCTGGTCCAGTCAAATTCCTGGTCCCTCCAATCAACGCGGGTTACCATAAGGCCTTTGGCCTCCAGGGCATTTTGTACCAGCAACTGTTCCGTCAACACATTTTGCACATACGCATAC
>DTRK01000272.1:8515-12919 GCA_012965955.1 Flavobacteriales bacterium | reverse complement strand
GGGGCCAGATATATACCCTCCGTCAGGAGCACTATGTCCCATCTCTCCACTAAAAGGGTGTTTGTTCGGACTCAGAAACCCTTCTAAACTTTCGCAGTTTCCTTATGAGCTGTTGCTTGCGCTTGTCTGTTATTTTTTTCTCGCTCCAGGAGACAATGATAGCATCGAAGCCCTTGCTTATCTCCTTCTCCTCAGCGGATAATATAAACAGCTGGTTCTGTCCGAAGTCCTTGGTCGATAAGTGCTCCCGGGCCCAGTTGTCAAAATATTCTTTCTTATTGACCATATGCTTCCCGTTATTCTCCATAAATAGCCCCAATTGTGTGCCTCGAAAGTCAAACTCATCTCTGTAATGCTGCACCTGGATATTGAAATACCGGGCTTCCATATCACTCAGAAGAGGATTATCATCCATGCCTAGGCTGTCCGGAATGAGCTGTGAAATTCCTAAAAAAGGACTTAGAAGAAATAGGGAAATACAAAGTACTGAGCGAATGCCTTGCATTACTCGTGCTTGGCACCCGCTGAGATACATTTCCAGCTGGTAAGCTCTACCCACGATTTCTGACTTTCTAATCGCTTGTAGATATGAATGCAATAAGTGGAACACTCAAATCCGCAATCAAATTCTTGCTGGACGATTGCATACTCCTTATTTAGGGAGAAGAGGGGTATTGAAAAGGTGTAGGAGTAGTTTTTGCCCATTCTCTTCTCAGAAAAACTATGTGACATGATCTTATTTAGGCCAACAGAATCAATTATTTCAAATCTTCTGAAATCCTCAGGATACCAATGATCGCCATCAAGGTGGTTGTACTGCCGCTCTACGTATTTCAGGTCCAGCTCAGAGAAAAAGATGTGCACTTTATTGATCTCCATAAGTCCTTTGCTTAGTTCCCCTAACTGGAAAAGGGTGTCCCGCTCCCCGTATATGTCCTGCTCGCTCCATTCGAGAATGTCTTCATTCATCTTGATGATTTCGTGAGGCAGATTCTTAGAGAGTTGCTTGAAGAAGTCTTCGATTGTTTCATCGTGGACCAGAAGGCTGTACGTTTGAGAGTGCGTGTCACTCCAGGCTGCTATACCCAGTGCTAGTATTAAGATTTTACCAAACTTCTTCATTTGCTTCAGCACATCATCATATCAAATTTCTTTCGATCGAAGTTACGTTAAAATATGTTGAAATGAAATCAGTCAAATGAACTAGCTTATAACGGTTCTTTCTGACTGATAGCCTCTGGTGCATTACAAAGGGATGTGGGATTTTTACCTCACTTCCTGTCCCCCTTTTCCCCTGAACAGGTAAAACAGTATTGATGCCTTTGTGCATCAGTGAGCAGGGCGCAAACTATTCTACGCTAACTTTTCTGGCCACAACAGCATTGCTGAACTTATCAGTGATCCGGAAGATATATAGGCCAGCATCCCATTCGGCAACGGTCAGATTGGTTTGATCCCGGAATGATTTGCTCACAACCACCTGGCCGTGCAGATTGTACACCGTAAGTAGATAGGTGCCATTTTTACTCAAGAACACTGAGATTTGATCCGTGGCAGGATTTGGATACACGAAAGCATCAATCTCCGACACTGAAGCAATTTCCAAGGTACTGGTCATAGTGCCTGGAGAGTAGATCGGTAAATCAATATAATTTTGGTTAGAATTAGAGAATGCAATACGTTGCACCGCCACCCTCGGCGCCATTTCTTTGCCCTGGTACATATAAGTTTGTCCATCGCCTGGCTTGCGTCGAAAAAACTCGCCTTCTTCAATAGGCAGGTTTGGATTGACCTGGTAGCGGTTGTAATTGCTGGAACTGATCAAGACCTTCATTTTGTGATTCTTTCCCCAGGTGTAAGCAATTGGAAGGAGACGGAACTTATATTCATATAGGCCGCCAATATCAATATTGCTGAAGGGAATATAATCCAGGGAATCCTCCATCTCATCGCGTGGAAATCCTTTGTTGTGGTAATCAAACATTCCGTTCTTTCCTTTAACCAATGCCCTGGCATATTCACGAGCCCTTGCATTTACGCAGCCTTCAACCACGAAATACTCCCTGCCGTCAGGGTACACGTCCAGTATTCGCACGAAGAAGTCTGTATCAGTTGGCCCGCTTGTAATGCCACCGGGATTGGTCTTGGCCCATAAATTAGCAACAGGGAAGCCAATAATACACAATGAATCCTGAATGGGACCTGTTTCAAAACTGACTATTCCCGGCCGATTTAAGGAGTAGGGTGCGTATAGGGGGTTGGTCAGCTCCATTTGTCCCTGGCTGTCCCTATCACCTTGCGGGTCCTTAACGATCATATTTGCTCCTCCAATGGTTCTGATGGGATCGTCCGGATCATGTACGTAAATCGAATAGCCCTCGTCAGTCACAGGCGCTGTGTTATTCAATGTGCCATTTTGATGCATATACTTCTTGGTCCACGCGATATTATCAAGTAAAGGGAAGGAGTCTGAACTGAACCAGTAATTGCCCACATTGTCATTGGCTGGTTCTCCGTCACCGTTTGGCCCAACTACATAGAACCGTACGTTTGGAATATCGTTTTTGAAATCAACATTGGGTATCGGCTGTATGGGTTGTCCATCCAGACCATCAATCAACGGAGTTCCAAGTGCAGGAATGGTGATTGGCCCATCATAGACTGTTCCGTTAAATATGGTTTCTCTCACAATGATGGGGAAGTCTTTCAATCCACCTGCTCCATTCATAAACGAAAGCATTTCTTCAAAACTGATATCAAAGTTTTCTGACGGAATTTGGATTTCAAGAAGGGGCGCGAGCTCCTGCCATTCGCCGTTAGCATGTAGCCTGAATTTTGGCTTACCCAAATCCATACCTGGTACGTTGTTTAGATTGTACCGAAACCAGCTGATGACTTCGGATTGCAAGACTTCTGAAATAGGTAAATTATCTTCAGTCACGTCAATATTGCCTACGACATCCATTACATTGGCAGGGTAGGTGATATCTCCAGTTGTTCTGGACGCAATGGTTTGGTGAGCCCAAGGGCCAATTACAATCTTCTGCAAGTCCCTATTGCCGAGGCTGTCTTTGGCATACTTGCGCATATAGGCCCAGGTCTCTAGCTGTCCGTCAATAAATATATCCCACCAGCCAGAAATATTATAGGTTGGAACTTCCATGTTCTTATAGCGATTGTATGTGCCATTCGCATCACCTTCACCTGCGGCATTCACCGGAGCTCTGCTTATGTCCATGTCTGCCCTGCCTCTGGAATTTGGATAGTATCCAGCCACATCAAGACTGCCGTCGGCTTTTGGGTACCGCCGCGAAACGAAATGATCAATGGCCTCATTTGCAGCATCAAATTTATTGTTCAATCCATAGTCGAATGAGGTGTGCAAAGAATTCTGAATGTCATCATCATAAGGAATAGAATCGTCCTCTGTACCGGTAAAGATCTGCCCCTTTATCCATCCAGTGACCAGCCTGTCGCGCAATACGCCATTTTGGAATCCGGTACTCTTATAGAACTCTCCAGGGCATACAATTGGTGTCATACATTTGACCGCATTGCGTATAGAGTCATTGTGATGAGCTGCCATGGCCTGGTACTGATTGTAACCCAGTGCTGACGCTCCGAAAAGCCCAATAATCTCATGGACCATTTTGTCCACCGTATCTATGACTCCATCATTGTCCAGATCATATCCTCGATAAACACTGTCAATTAGAAACTTGATACTGTGGTATCCATCCTCGTTAGGTCAAGAATGTGCTTAACGTTGTCATGATACGGATTCTTGTTCCAGGCATCGCTATACAATGGCATGTAAACACCTTCTGAAGAATAACGCCCTCTTTGATCCTGATAGCTGAACGCATACCCAAATAATGAAACAACTCCAGCAGCATCTCCGCCTGCCTTGTCGTAAGGCGTCCTGACAAATATGATTGGGAGTTTGTACGGGTTTGGATTGATTCCACCGTTGATAGAATCATAGATCACGAGCTGCTTACCTTTGGAGATTAATTTCAAGTTTGCCGTGTATACGCCTGTCCCATAGTCGATTTCTAAAGGAGTAATCAGACAGTCTTGCGGAATAGGTAGAAAGATATCCGTCATCAGGTGAACACCGTCAGGCATCGTGAATGGGATGGTGTACTTTGTAGCGAGTTCAGATGGATCGTCAAACTGTCCGTTAGGAGTTTGCCCGTTTAGTAAAAAAGGACAAAGCAGCAGGCCCGCCGCAAGGATTGTCTTTGCACGATGCGATCTTAGATTTACCATCGATATGTAGTTTTAGGATTACTGGACAGAAATCTTTTCAACGATTCGCTCTCCAGTCCGTAGGTCTTCAATCTTTACTAAGTACAGCCCACTCGAGGTTGTATTTAGGTCAATATTTACCTGTTCTGTGAA
>DTRK01000272.1:0-8468 GCA_012965955.1 Flavobacteriales bacterium | reverse complement strand
TATTTTCCAGCCTTGCTCATGTAAACAGACACATTATCAAGCGCAGGATTTGGATACACAAGGGCATTAATCCCTGGCTGTGTTACCTCATCTTCAACTCCAGCAACCATTCCCGGTGAATATATGGGTAGATCAATATTGCTTGGGTACTCATCAGAAAAAGCAATTCGCTGTACCGCTATTCTCGGATACATTTCATTCCCCTGATAGTTATAGGATTTTCCATCACCTGGCTTGCGTCTGAAGAATTCCCCATCTTCAATTGGCAGGTTGGGGTTGACCTGGTACCTCGTATAATTCGAGCTGCTGATCAGAATTTTCATCCTGTGTCCCGGACCCCAGGTGTAAGCGATAGGCATCATTTTGAACTTGTATTCGTACAGCTGTCCAACTTCGATGTTGGTAAAGGGAATGTCATCAATTCCATCCGCTTTCTCATCATTAGGAAATCCTGAATGGTAGTCCTTACTGCCATCAGCGCCATGCACACGACCACGCGCGAAATCACGTCCTCTTGCATTCACACATCCTTCATGAACAAATAATTCTCTACCGTCAGGGAAAACATCGAGTACCCTAACAAAGAAATCGGTGTCGGTGGGGCCATTTGTTACTCCTCCCGGATTTGACTTAGCGTAGACTGTGGCCACCGGAAAACCAATTATACAAAGTGAATCCTGAATTGCCGCTCCGGTAAACGAAATCACCCCAGTTCTATTCATGGTCGTAGGTGCGTAAAGCGGATCAGCCAAATTCATTTGCCCCTGGCTGTTTTTATCGTCTTGTGGTGTCCTGACAATCATATTTGCACCCCCTGCTGTAAGAATAGGATCATCAGGGTCGTGAACGTAGATTGAGAATCCCTCATCCGTTACCGGTTTCGAAAAATTCAATAACCCATCCTGGTGCATATAGGTCTTTGTCCACTGTATATCATTGATCAACGGAAAGCTATCCGCCGCAAACCAGTAGTTGCCCACAGTATTGTCCAATCCATCACCAACCACGTAGAACTGCACCGGAGGGGCAATGACAGGGTCAGCAAAATTCTTATCCGTAGGAGCTTCAATTTTAGTGTTTGCCAAACCAGGTAACAGGGAATTTGGATTGGCAGGAATATCAAATGACATTATGGTTGGGACACCTCCGCAGAGTATGATCTCAATTTTTATAGGTGGTAATGCGGAATATCCGGATAAGAAGTTGATAAAGTCCTCAAAAGGGATATTGTAATCTTCAGCCGGGATGCGCAAAGACTCTATGCCCGTTGGGCATCCGCTGCCGGGCTGCCATATTTGGCTCTCGGGAATGAAAAATTTAGGCTCACCCAATCCTTTGGAATAGTTCAGGTTGTGTCGATACCAGCTCACAATGTCAGAACTAAATATATCTGTTAGTGGAAGGGTATCGCCATCAACACCACTAAGATCCAATCCCAGCACTTCATAAATATTGTTGGGATACTCCTGATCCCCTGTTTCTGTACTACCTATCGTTTGGTGCGCCCATGGTCCTATGACCATCTTTTGCATTCTCCTGTTCTTTGGAGACGCATATTTGCGCATCAAATTGTTCGTTTCTATTTGCCCATCTACGAAAATATCCCACCAACCAAAGAGGTGATAGGCCGGAACATCCATGTTCGTATATCTGCTAAGCGTACCATTTGGATCTCCTTCTCCAGTGGTAGCGTTGAGCATCGCCCGACTCGCATCCATATCTGCCCTGCCTCTGCAATTTGGATAGTATCCAGCCACATCAAGACTGCCGTCGGCTTTTGGATACCGCCGCGAAACGAAATGATCAATGGCCTCATTTGCAGCATCAAATTTATTGTTGCTTTTATAGTCCCAGGATGTATGCAGCGTATTGTGCACTCCTTCTGGATTGCCTAATGCCTCGTCCAAATCGCGGAAGTAATTGCCTCCACCGGTCATACAGGTATCACAGTCATCTTCCACACCAGTGAAAATCTGTCCCTTAACCCATCCCGTTACAATTCTGTCTCTAAATACTCCATTATGATAACCGGTATACTCGAAGTGTTCGTTCGTTGCAACAATAGGCAAGAGGCATTTCAATCCCGGTCTCATTGTGTCAATCTTGTGGGCAGCAGCTTCCTGGTACTGCGTGTTTCCCAAAGCAGATGCTCCAAAGGTTCCTATATTTGGCGTAGCCACTGCAAACGTATCTGGAACACCATCAAAATTGTAGTCGTAAACCCGTGTTAAGCTGTTGTTCTTTACAGTATCCAGGTCTCCATCCAGATCAATATCGTACACTATGGGCGTGGCTTTCAGCCAAACCATTGAACTGTCAAATTTGTATTCGTCCGCGATGTAGCGAATGCTATTGTATCCATCTTCATGGTTGTTCCCGTGCCGGGGATCGATAAGATCAGTTTGACGGTCCAGGACATGCCCCCAGGTCGGGTGATACGGTGTTTTCTTCCAACTATCCGAGTACATCGGCATATACACTCCTTCAGAGGCGTAACGTCCACGCATATCTTGCATGACCGCCGAATACCCCAGTAGCGTCATGAGAGCCATAGCATCTTCACCGGTTTTATCATAAGGCGTTCTGGTGAAAATGATAGGCATTTGATATGGATTCGGATTCTTGATCAGATTCTGCGGGTCGTAGTAATTCCATTTTAATTTGAGCGGATCGGTGCTTAAGGTATCTGGTGGAGTGATCGAGTCATATATAATGATTTGAGTCCCCTTTTTGATGAACTCTATCTGGAATGAGTCAATAATAGGTATAGTGGCAATTATTGTATCCAGAATCAATGTATAACGCAGGCAATCCGAAAGTAGAGGCAGGTATACATCCGTCATTAACTTAATGCTATCCGGCATGGTAAACGGGACTTCCATTATCGTCGCGAACTCCGTAATGTCATCAATCTCACCGTTGTTTGCGCTTCCTTGAGTTTGACCTATACTGCTAAGGGGTAGTGACAAAGCTAGTACGAGCGGTAGTATTTTTATTGGCATGAAAAGGGAGCTGAAAATGGAAGAGTGATGATTCTTCACTACAATGGTACTTATTAAAACCCGCTTAAACAAGAGTGAATACCGTATGCATACATAATATTTTATATGATGTATATACGCGGAAAGGTTTAAGAAAAGACTGCTTCGCTATAAAACCGCTTCGCTCTAAGAGGTGAGATCGGCCGCTGGCGCACACTTCAAGAAGTAAGATCATCTCATCCTCTGGCTGGAGGATTTGAATGAAGGCGAACGCCCTGATGCTTAAGAATAGTTAAAAGGTAGTTCAGTGCCGATATCTATATGTATTATTGTAAAGGCATTTCTAATCTAAATAGAAATACACCTGCCATGGCCATTAGAATTCTGATATTTTCTCTCATAGTGCTGGCACTGGATTTATACTTTTTCCAAGCGGTAAAAACACTTACTCAAAACTTATCGCCAGATAAGAAAGTGCTGATAATAGCTGTCTATTGGATCGTTTCTGTATGCTCTCTGGTTTTTGCCCTGTCATTTAGAGTAATTCCAGAGGAAGGAGCCTGGAAAGCTTTTAAGTTATATGGCATGTCTATGGTCGTGATAATTATGATCAGCAAGGTGTTGGGTATTCTGCCACTGATCTTTGACGATATCATTCGTTTGGGCAAATGTATCGGGAATTTCTTCGCCCACGGCGGAGATATTAAAGTGGCTACACAGGGGATTACCCGGGCGAATTTCCTGAGTAAGATGGCGATAATTGTAGCCGCTGTTCCGATGGCGACATTTGTTTATGGAATGGTGAAAGGAGCCTTTGATTACCAGGTCCGAAAAACAAAGTTGAAATTGGCAGGGCTACCAAAGAGTTTTGAAGGACTAAAGATTGTGCAAATATCAGATTTGCACTTGGGTAGCTTTGTTTCTACATCTCCAATAGCTAGAGTTGTTGACATAGTAAATGAGCAGCAGGCAGATTTGATTTTCTTCACAGGCGATCTGGTGAATAACAGGGCCGTTGAAGCGGAACCATTTATTGATCTGCTTAAAGCTGTAGCCGCGCCTATGGGTGTGTATTCAATACTGGGCAATCATGACTATGGGGATTATGTGGAATGGCCCAGTTCAGAAGCCAAAAAGAGCAACTTGCAGAGATTGGTGGATATTCATGGTGAAATCGGTTGGAAAATTCTTCTCAATGAAAACGTGATTTTGGAAAAAGATGGGGACAAACTCGCAATCCTGGGAATCGAGAATTGGGGGACCATGCTGCGCTTTCGAAAATATGGAGATTTGAGCAAGGCTTATCAGGGAACTGAGGATGTTCAGACCAAATTATTGCTCTCTCATGACCCATCTCACTGGCGGGGACAAGTCACCCAGGAGTACAAGGATATCGATTGTACCTTTTCAGGCCATACGCATGGTATGCAATTCGGAATTGAGATTCCAGGATTTAAGTGGAGTCCGGTTCAGTACGTTTACAAGCAATGGGCGGGGCTCTATGAAGAGGGAGGCCAACAGATCTATGTGAATCGAGGTTTAGGGTGCCTTGGATACATGGGAAGAGTAGGTATCTTGCCGGAGATCTCGGTATTTGAGTTGGAATCGGCCTAGAATTTCTCTTCTATCCCTAATCCAAACAGGGCAAAGTCGTATTTCACCGGATCATCAGCGTCAAATTCGCGCATTGCTCCTGTCAGCTCAGAAACAGCCCTCCAATCATTTTGTTTTCTATTTAATAGGCCTAACTTTCTTGACACTCTCCCGGTGTGTACGTCAAGAGGTAAGTGTAATACTGAAGGACTAATAGTGTTCCATATACCAAAATCGACACCTCGGTCATCTCGACGAACCATCCACCGCAAAAACATATTGATTCGTTTGGCAGATGAACCCTTTACTGGGTCTGAAATATGCTTCGTGGTTCTGGATTCATGGGAAATAGAAAAGAACACTTTTTTAAAAGCTGAAATGGAGGCTTGTATGTCGCCTCCATGGTCTTTAATTAAAGTATTAAATAAACCTTCTAACCCATTGTAATTCAAGTATATATTTCTAAGACTATTTACGAAACAGTGCACGTCAGTTTCGTTGAAAGTGCGGTGCTTAAAACCCTTCAGTTTAGTATCTGAATTCATGACGAAATCATAGGGACTGTCACCCATAAGTTTCATCAGTTTGTTGCCATTTCGAATTATTACATCTCTTCTTCCCCAAGCGATAATTGCCACGAAAAAGGCACATATCTCGATATCTTCCTTCAGGCTGAACCGATGCGGAATTGAAATAGGGTCTCGGGGAATAAACTCAGGAGTATTGTATTGTAAGTACTTTTCCTCCAAAAAAGTCTTCAGTTCCTCATTAGGCATTTCTTTTGTCATATAGCATTTAACTTACAAATGTCAGTAACTTCATGGCCTTTTATCACGTAGGTACATTATATTTGCGATTATTATTATTGCTGTTATTATCATCTGATTCCATGATACTCACATCGACCTGTACACAAGAACATGATCACTAGGGCGCTTTATTCATTATTATTGCTTCTTCTTCTTCTTAGCGTATTTAGCGATGAAGTCTTTTCTCAAAACGGGAATAAAGATGAGAAAAAGTTAAACAGGGAAGCTGAAGAGTACTTTGAAGATGGGGACTATAACAGGGCCTTGCCTCTTTATCTTGAGTTATATGCAGCGCATCCCGAGAACCCTATGTATAATTTTTGCTTAGGTGTATCCTACCTGGCTCTTGCTCCTAATAGAACGAAGAAGATCTCTAAAGAAAGGGCAATACCATACCTGGAATTTTCTAAGCAGACATTACAACTGATCGACACCGAATACTACCTCGGATTGGCGTATCACCTAAATTACCAATGGGATAAAGCTGTTATTCAATATCAGGATTACCTTGATGCTCTGGCTATGTATGAACCTTACTATCTGACCCCATTATTGCAGAAGAAAGAGGAGTTCAGACGGATAGAGAGGCAGATTGAAATGTGCCATAGCGGAAAGTTGCTGATGCAGGATACTACCAATATCATATTCGAGAATTTAGGCTCCAAAGTGAATTCCAGCTATCCGGATTACGCTCCAGCCATTTCCGCAGATAATGAAGTGCTCATATTTACTTCAAGAAGACCACCTTTAAATGGCAAGGGCAAGATGGATGAGGACTACTTGTACTATGAGGATATCTTTATCACCTATAAGAAGAATGGTCAATGGGTAGACGCAATTCCTATTAGTCAGAATATCAACACAAAAAAGCACAATGCAAGTATTGGGTTTTCGGCTGACGCCCAAACCTTATTTGTTTATGAGGACGGAGATATATATATGTCTGAATTAGATGGCGAGATGTGGACAGTACCAAGAAAGTTAGGTAAAGCCATCAATACTCCTGCTTGGGAGACCCACATTACGATGACCTCGGCACAGAATACAATATACTTTGTAAGCGATAGAAAAGGCGGATATGGGGGCCGGGATATCTACAAGGCGTATCGCATGAAAGATGGTTCGTGGGGGCGTGTTGAAAACCTTGGGCCGACGGTAAATACACCTTATGACGAGGATGCACCCTTTATACATCCTGATGAACGCCATTTGTTTTTCAGCTCCAATGGACACAATAGTATGGGTGGATTTGATGTATTCTATACTAAATTGCAAGAGGGTAAATGGAGCGATCCGGTAAATATGGGTTATCCAATCAATACTCCAGGCGATGATATCTACTTTACTGTTTCATCCAATGGTAAAACCGGTTATTTATCGACCATTAGAGAAGAGGGGCTGGGCGGTAAAGATATTTTCATTGCTCGGATGCCGGATACAGGCCAGGTTGCAGTCACCGTAATACGAGGATGGATAAAGGGAATGGATAATAAGGCTTTGACTGCAGAGTTTATAGTGACTGATAAAAACACGAACGAGCTCATAGGCCGTTATAGGTCCAATTCGGTTTCAGGTAAGTATTTGTTGACGTTGCCGCCAGGCAGGGATTATAATGTGGTAATTATAGCGGATGAATATGTTCGTCATTCTGAATCCATTTCAATCCCAGAGCAGGATCGTTTTTACGATCTTTTTCAGGAGATCCAACTAACACATGTAACCAGGCAAGAATCAGATGAAACGGATTCCGTGATCGGGCAGCAGGTTGTAGTTCGAAATGCCTTTTTTGACATTGACTCTGTGGTTGCCGTGGCCGATAGGGCGTTGAAGGCGGTGGATGAAAAGGAACTCGCTTATTCGTATTTTCTGGGCGATTTGGAAAAGTCAAGCCCTGAAGAGCGCAAAGTCTTGTCTGATGAGGTCGAGCCAATTATAGGCGTTGGGACTAAGGTTGCGGAATATAAGCCGACTATACACGTTCATATAACGGAAACTGCAACGAATGATGATCTGGAGAGGTACATACTTGGTTATGACACGGTTTATGCCACATCTATTGCCACATCTACGAAAATTGATGCTGATAAACTGGCCCAGGCGGACCTCAAATTGGAGGAGGCTTATTATGTCTCCCGGGAAATGTTAGAGTCTGCAGAATACAACCCGGAAGAGTACTTTACTTCCAAGGGTTTAAAGGAAGGTGTTGAGGAGTTATTCAAGGACGATACAACAAGTGAAGAGTCAGGAGAAGGGTTAGTGATGAATGAGGTGGAGACCATCACGGATGAAACCATTACAGAATCGAAGCAACCTGATGTGGCAGTGGCTGAGGTTAATATTACCGACCTCAACAATGAGAACTCAACACTCTTGTTAGTTTATTTTGATCTGGGCAGCAGCAAACTGACCAGCACTTCAAGAGCGGACCTGGATAAATTAATTGCCCTTCTCAAACAGAACGCTGCTATAGCTGTTGGAATCTCAGGCCACACATGTAATATTGGAGAGGCAGCCTATAACATTATGCTCTCAAAACAGAGGGCTCAAGCTGTTAAGTCATATATTGTAGAGAAAGACATTGCTGGCAACAGGTTGAAAGAGGAAGGGTATGGTGCTGCAAGGCCAATGGCCAGCAACGATACAAGGGAAGGACGTAAATTGAACCGACGGACAGAAGTACAGTTGTTTGATGCTGCTGGCAAACCAATTGATGCTGAGATCAGTTTCGCGGAACGAGAAACTGATAATAATCTAGCAATCTCTGAAGCGTCTGTTTGCAAGGGTGTGAAAGATAGAGTGCCCATAGAGCCTGGAGTGTCTTTCAGCAGTTCTGTAAAACGGCTCTACTACTTTACAAGGGTTACCTCATCAGACACACTACAAGGCAAGATCACCCACGCGTGGTACTATAAGGACCGGAAGATCGATGAGATTTCACTGTCCTACACAGGGCCTCATTGGAGAACTTACAGTGCTAAACGAATCGAGGACACTTGGACGGGAGAATGGAGAGTTGAAGCGGTAACAGAGAAGGGACAGGTGATCAAGAGTACTTCCTTTACTGTCGAGTAGAATCTTCCCAAAT
>DTRK01000271.1 GCA_012965955.1 Flavobacteriales bacterium | reverse complement strand
AAGAAAAACGTGTGGATAGCTGTGTCATAAGAAGATGATATGGCAAATGCTTTTTTAGCCATTGATTTGCGATCCTCGAGTGACGTCTCTCCATTTTTAGTCTTAAGTAACTCCAGTAAGCTTGCGTACTCATCACGCGACGGAACTATTAATACATCTTTGAAATTTTTTGCTGCAGCGCGAATAAGGGAAATGCCCCCAATATCAATCTTCTCAATAATTTCTTGCTCTGACGCACCTGAAGCCACCGTCTCTTCAAATGGATAAAGGTCAACGATTACCAAATCAATTTCTGGAATTTCGTATTCCTCCAGCTGCGCTACATCCTTTTCTGTTTCTCTTCGACTTAAAATGCCGCCAAAGACCTTAGGGTGCAATGTTTTAACCCGTCCTCCAAGAATTGAGGGGTAAGAAGTGAGACTCTCTACCGATTTCACGGCCAGCCCTAATTCCTCAATAAACTTCTGCGTACCTCCCGTCGAATAGATTCCTATTCCCAGCTCGCTGAGCTGCCTGACAATCGGCTCAAGATTGGCTTTGTAAAAAACAGAGATTAAAGCATTTTTGATCTTTTTTACCTCGCTCATATCTGGTGAATAATGTCATTTGCGAAGGTAGGAATTTGCCATCAACAAACAATAAAATATTTTGGGAGTTTATGCTTAAACAGTAATTTTAACATGATTTACGAACTAATTTCATGATCTTTCTAAGACTTCTTTCGGAGAGTTTAATGATGGCATTGCATGCCCTTGTTGCGAATAAGCTGCGAACCTCTTTATCCTTGTTAGGCATCACGATAGGAATCTTTGCAATCATTGTTGTTTTTACGGCTGTTGATTCCTTAGAAATGAACGTTCGAGAGAGTGTTGAAACGCTTGGCGATGATATTATCTTTATTCAGAAATGGCCCTGGGGGGGAGGCAGTACGGAATACAAATGGTGGGATTATATCAAAAGGCCAAAACCCACGATTAAAGAACTTGCCCAACTGCAAAAAAGAACGCGCTCAGCAACTGCGTGTGCCTACACGGTCGGAGGTAGGCGGACCGTAAAGTACAAGAACAACAGTATCGAGAATGCTTCTATTAATGCAGTGTCGTTCGATTATGATAAGATTGTCTCTTTTGAGTTGGCACAGGGAAGATACTTTTCTGAATCAGAAGCTACAAGTGGCCGGAATAACGTGATTATCGGGGCAGCTATAGCTTCAAACCTGTTTGGTGGCTTAAATCCACTTGGCAAGAACATTAAGTTCCTGGGGCGGTCGTTTGTCGTTATGGGTGTGATTTCGAAAGAGGGGGAAAGCGTTGTCGGGGAAAGCCATGACAATAACCTGATTATCCCAGTAAATTCTGTCCGAAAATTGCTTGATCTTCACTCACGTCAATTGGATCCGATAATCATGGTCAAAGCTAAGCCTGGGGTGAGCAATGCTCAATTAAAAGATGAGCTCAGGGGTATTATGCGTTCAATCAGAAAGCTAAAACCGCTGGCACCTGATGATTTTGCTATGAATGAAACAAGTATAATCTCTGGAAGCCTGGATGTGATATTTGCTGTTATGAGTATTTGTGGATGGATAATTGGGGGATTCTCCATTCTGGTTGGTGGATTTGGGATCGCCAATATCATGTTCGTTTCCGTGACGGAACGAACAAGTATCATTGGTATCCAGAAATCACTGGGAGCAAAGAACTACTTTATCCTTCTTCAGTTTCTATTTGAATCGATAATACTATGCCTAATTGGCGGAGTTGTAGGGTTACTAATAGTCTATGCCCTTAGCTTAGGGGCTACTGCAGCTTTCGATATGAAATTCGTCTTGACTTATGCCAACATTGCAATTGGCTTAGGCGTCTCGATCGCTATCGGAATAATTGCAGGTCTCGTGCCTGCATTCTCTGCATCCAGACTTGATCCTGTGGAAGCAATCAGGGCCAATTAGGTTCTGAATCGCAGATTTTGAGATACTATACTTGAATATAGATAAGATATATAGCTATTGCCCATTTATTCGTGGTAGTACACCCTTTTCACCCTGCGTGAGATACTGGTAAGCACCTCATAGGGAATGGTATCCAGGTCCTTCGCAAATTCAGTAACGGGGTAGTCTTCACCAAAAACAATGATCTCATCTCCTTCTTTGGCTTCTATGTTTGTGATGTCTATCATGCACATGTCCATACAAATACTGCCTACTATGCGGGCCATGCTACCGTTCACAAAGAGCTTCCCTTTCCCATTGCTCAATTTTCTATTCAATCCATCAGCATATCCAATGGGCACAATAGCGATGCGTATTTCGGATTCCGCTTTCCCTTCCCTACCATAGCCTACCGTTTCATTTGCGGGCACTATCTTGATCTGAGATATAGTACTCTTCAGAGTGCTTACATTTTGGAGGTTAGCGCTTTCTTTGCTCTCATTGCTATCAGAGGAGCCAAGTGTATCCACACCGTAGATACCTATCCCCAACCGTACCATTTCAAATTGGGCATCCTCAAAACGAAGAATACCTCTGGAGTTGAGAATATGGCGCATAATCGGATAATCGAATCCGGCCATCACTTTTTCGCTTCTCTTTACAAAATTGTCAATCTGACCTCTGGTAAAGTCGTCATGGGCAGCGTCCTCACTGGCGGCAAGGTGTGAGAAAACAGACTGAATATACAGGCTACCGGCCTCCTTGATCTTTTCAACTAAGTCATCCAGTTCACTCTCTGTGAAGCCTAGTCGGTGCATTCCAGTTTCTAACTTTATATGTACCGGGACCGGGCCCTCCATCGCTTTGCCGAGTTTGCTGAGCTCAGCGATAAAATACTCCAGCACGTGAAAGCTATATACCTGCGGCTCCAAATTATACTTGATCATAGATCCGAAACTCTGATCTTCCGGATTTACAACCATTATCGGAACCGTTATGCCTGCCTTTCTCAGTTCAACTCCTTCATCTGCATACGCTACCGCCAGGTAATCTATTCTGTGGAATTGCAGCACATTGGCAATTTCATAACTCCCGCTACCGTATGAAAAGGCCTTAACCATCGCCATAATCTTCGTCCCCGGCTTCAATCTTGACCTGAATACATTCAGATTATGAATCATCGCATCCAGGTTTACTTCGAGTACTGTTTCATGTGCCTTTTGTTGTAAGGCACGGGAGATTTGTTCAAACCTAAACGGTCTGGCGCCTTTGAGTAAAATAATCTCGTCGTGAAATAAGCCAGGCGAGTATTTGCTTAGAAAGTCCTCTGTGGATTGGTAAAAACTGCCGCCCGTGGTAAACTGTTCAGATTGTCGCGATATGGCCTCACCAATACCCATAAATCGATCAATGCCCTTTTTACTAAGCAGTTCTGCCACGCGTTCGTATAGCACCTCTTCAGATTTTCCGCTCTGCAAAATATCTGATAAAATCACCACTTTTTTCTTGAACTGCTTTTGTTGATTCAGAAAGTCCAATGCAATTTCGAGCGAGCCCAAGTCAGAATTGTAAGTATCATTTATCACCGAACAATTATTGATACCCTCCTTAAGCTCCATGCGCATTGCAACCGCTGTCAGTCCCAAAAAGCGTTCAGCTATCAGTGCATCATCGTACTTCCATAGCAGCAGTAAAGCCCAGCAATGAACCGCGTTCTCTATCGAAGCATCGTCGATAAAAGGAATGGTTATCGATCGAAGATTTCCCAAATAATAGGCGCTAATAATCGTCTCCGATTGCTGCTTGTCAATCTTAGAAATACGTAAATCAGCTTCTAGCTTGGTTGACCATGAGAACAGTGCTAAGTCCTTCTTATCCTTTAGGCCAGCACGCTGGATCCACTCTTCTATAGCTGGATAGTCGCGGCAATAAATTAAACTCTCAGAGTCCGCAAACAATTTCAGCTTCTCCTCAATTTTACCTTCCTGGTTTTCAAACCCTTCACTATGTGCCGTACCAATATTGGTAAAAATCCCAATACTCGGCTTTATAATAGCCTCCAGCCTCTCCATTTCACCGGGTTCCGAGATTCCTGCTTCAATGATGGCTAGCTCGTGATGAGACTGCATCTGCCATATGGATAATGGCACGCCGACTTGTGAATTATAACTCTTAGGACTACGGACAATCTTCTTATCATTGACCATAAGCTGATGCAGCCACTCCTTTACTATCGTTTTGCCATTACTGCCTGTTATACCAATTACTGGAATGTCATGTTGCTGCCGATGATAGCCGGAGAAAGTTTGTAAAGCGGCAAGCGAGTTCTTTACCTGGATAAAATTGGCCTCTGAGAAATGGTCAGTGTTTCCAACTTTTTCAGATACCACAAAGCACCTAACGCCCTTATCATATAGCTCAGCAATATATTCGTGTCCATCATGCCGCTCTCCCCGAAGAGCAAAGAACAATGAAGCCTGCGCATGAAGAATCTTGCGGCTGTCTATCAGCAAATACTTAATCTTGTAATCAGCCCTATTGCCAATAAACTTGCCATCCAGGATATCTGTTATCTGTTCTATGTCGTAATAGGAAACAATCATTACTTCACATCAGTATTATCACACTTTGACTTTGATACATCTTTGGGATTCAAAACAGGTGGATACAGCGCCGAAAAACATCGGCGGCACAGGGGCTCATACGCCTCCTTTTCACCAACCACCACCAGCGTCTCCTCCTGCGTAATTCTGTGTGAATGATTTGCGAGTGCCCCACATTTGACACAGATGGCATGCACCTTGGTTACGTACTCAGCAGTAGCCATCAGTTTAGGAATGGGTCCAAACGGCGCTCCCAAATAATCCATATCCAGGCCGGCAACCACGACCCGGGTGCCTCTATTTGCCAGGTGATTACACACCTCGACCAAATCCTCATTAAAAAATTGTGCTTCATCAACCCCCACGACTTCAATGTTGTGAGACAAAAGCAGGATGTCCGTAGCCGCTTTGATAGGCGTTGATTGGATCTCATTATCATCGTGGGACACTACCTTTTCCTCATCGTAGCGCTGATCGACAAGAGGCTTGAAAATTTCCACGCGCTGTTTGGCATAAATTGCACGCTTTAACCTGCGGATGAGTTCCTCAGTCTTACCTGAAAACATTGATCCACAGATCACTTCAATAAAGCCTCTTCTCGGACTTTCCGGTCTTATGTTTTCTATGAACATTGCCCCTTTTTGCGTTATTTTGCATGATTATTGTGCTCTACAAATTTAGCAAAAGGTGCATTCCCAAATCATAAATTTATAAAGATGACCAAATCCGAGCTACTCGACAAGATCAAGGTGCTGCTTAGGAAAATGCAGGATTACGACACACCAGACGACGTAACCAATAAAGAAGAACTGGGACCTCTTCTCAAAGACGCGGAGGAATTGCTGGAAACAGTGTCAATCCTAAAATACCTGATTGAAGAGGAAGCAGTAGAGGATGTGGTATCGGCAGCTACAGAAGAGCCACGACCAGAAGCTAGTGAGACTGCCCCACCGGTTAAAGAACCCGATCCGGAGAATTCCCAGCCTGTTGTGGAGGACAAGGCAGAAGCGGAAGCAGCCAAAGCAACCGCATTCGATGCTCGAGTTCCAACTGAAAGCGCAGGGGCAGAACCCGGGGAGACGTCAACCATCAATGAGACAATTGCACCATCTCTAGAGGATACGAGCGTTGCTCACCAACTGGAAAGAACTGTGGTAAATGACTTGCATAGCGCTATCAGCTTGAACGAGCGCTTTCTGTACATCAACGAATTGTTCGCCGGTGACGGTGACGCTTACAACGCTGCGGTGCAGCAACTAGATTCATTTGCCAATTTGCCGGAAGCCTTAAAATATGTACGCGCTGAACTTTCGGATAGATACACTTGGGATCAAGAGCAGGAGAGTACTATCTCATTTTATGCACTCATTGAAAAGAGATATGCAGACTAAGAGATGGGAAATCGCGTTTTCATACTCGGAGTCTGCCTGATTACACTGCTGTTTTTAGGCAAAACTAAAGCGCAGAACCAAGCCTACGCACGAAGCATCATTGACACTTTATCTTCGGCCTCCTTTCACGGCAGGGGCTATGTAATGCAGGGGGATTCACTGGCTGCTGAATTCATTGGCAATGAATTCGAAAAAATAGGCCTTCATGCATACAAACCCGGATATTATCAAGTATTCAAACATGATGTCAATACTTTCCCTGGCGCAATGGAAGTCTCACTGGACGACCTCAACCTGAAGCCTGGGGCTGATTACATCGTAAGCCCGTATTCCAAAGGAACTTATGGAACCTTTCAGCTGCACTGGTTGAATGACCTGGTCAAGCTAAAACCAAACAAGCTTCGAAAGTTCCTGGATAAGACTGGTAACTTCAATTTTATTGTTATTGAGGAAGGAGCCCAAAAGCCCGATGAGATGCGCGAGCTTATGATAGCGGCTAAGAAAACATTTGGTGCTAAGGGAATTGTATTGGCTAAGAAGAAGCTCACGTGGGCAGTTTCCTCCCATGTGGCCGATTTGCTCGTAGTTGAAATTCTCCAATCCAGAATCAGCGTTAAAGCATCCACCATCAACCTGAATATTGAAAATAAGTTACAAGAGGATTACCAATCTCGCAACGTCATAGCGTACAAAGACAATGGACATCCAGATTCGGTAATCGTATTCACAGCCCATTATGACCATCTTGGCAGGATGGGAAGAACCACCTATTTCCCGGGGGCCAATGACAATGCCAGCGGAGTATCTATGTTATTCGATCTCGCCCAACATTACCAGGCAGATTCCAACAAGTACAATGTGGCCTTTATTGCATTTGCCGGAGAAGAGGCTGGACTTGTTGGCTCGAAGTACTATACCGAAAATCCTCTGTTCCCCCTTAAAAACATCAAATTCCTGATCAATATAGACCTGATGGGAAATGGAGAGGAAGGAATCACTGTGGTGAATGGTACTATACACGAAACGGAATTTGAGCTTATTACTGCACTGAACGAGTTTAATGAGTTCGTACCGATGGTAAAAAAACGCGGCAAGGCGCAAAACAGCGATCATTACTTTTTTACAGAGAGCGCTGTGCCAGCTTTCTTTATCTACACTTTGGGAGGAAATAAGGCCTATCATGATATCTTCGATGTCAGCGAAACCCTGGAGATGCAGAAATACAATGAAGTTTTTCAGTTAATCACAAGTTTTATCAAA
>DTRK01000270.1 GCA_012965955.1 Flavobacteriales bacterium | reverse complement strand
GCGCTTCGACGATACGGATATCGTCAATCATCCAATAATATACGCGTGCTGACCAGCCAATCCTGATGTAAACCGTAGATTGATTCCCTGCAACGGTAGATATATTGAGATTGGCCAATGCTGCATTGGCAGATTGGGTGTTGTTAGGCGTATTGCCCTGTACCGTATAGTTTGTCCAATTAGTGCCATCCGCACTCACCCCTACAATTAAATCAATTCCATTGTTGAACCGGAACAAGTGCTCAAACTGAAGATGTACAGCAGGGTACCCAGAAAGGTCTATAGCAGATGTTGTGAAGTAAGAGCTCAGGTATTGATAGGTCGATCCTGATGGTTGGCCATACAGTGCATTATTAGCGGAGTCGGGATCACAAATTAAATAGCCGTTTGATTTAGTTGCGGATTGCAACGTGTCGTCGCCGGGCCCAGTGCCATTATTGCCATTCCAAAATCCCCAGGTTCCATCAAGTGAGTGTATAACTCCATGGGCAAATGCCCGTAGAATCTTGAATGCTCCAGGAGCTGGGAAAACCGCCTCCAAAATCCTCATACCAAATAGTGTCGCCGGCTGCCTTTAGTGTTTCCTCCTCTGAGCTGACTTTATTCCCCATGTTTTCAGGTAGCTGAAGATGTGCTTTTTCCTCAATCCACTGAACTCTATCCTCTCTATCATCCGAAACGAATTGTGCATTTGCCAAAGACACAATCAAAATACAACTCAGTAAGGCCAACGTTTTTTGCATACTCTTATAATTTAATTTAACACCAAGGTATAAAAAAAACCCCGTATCCGAAAGGATACAGGGTTCTGTAATAATAGAGCAATCAATTTAGTAGACCACCAATTTCTGGGTAATCTTTTCTTCCTCATTGGAAAGACTTATAAAGTAAACTCCAGTCTCTTTAGATGTTAAGACGATTTGTTTATAGAAATTTCCACTGAGCTCAGTTACATTCTCAATAAGAACAAGCTGGCCAATGATATTTCTGATTTCGATTTGGTAATCGTCATTTTTGAGATTGTTAAGCTCAACAATAAACTGTCCGGTGTTTGGATTAGGATAAACCTTGAACACAACATTGTTGATTACCTCTTCAATACCAACCGCAAAAGGTGCAATTATCTGAGTCAATGTTGCAGAGCAGCCATTAGCATCATTCAAGGTCAGCTGATAGGTACCAGGCGCAAGTCCGGTTAACGCCATGCTTGTGCTGGTAAATCCTCCAGGACCCGTCCAGAATGCCGTGTAAGCAACAGTTCCACCAGTAGCAGATGCATTAATGGCACCATCATTGGCTCCTGTAACAGTCTCATCCGTAAAATTATCAACAACGGCCACCAAATCTGCAGGCTCGTTGATAGTAACCGCAGTATTGGCAGTACAGTTATTGCTGTCAGTTACCGTAACGGAATAAGCACCAGGACCCTGCCCACTAAGATCTTCGGTAGTAGCGCCACCTGGATTCCAAAGGAAACCGTAAGTGCCAGTACCACCAGTAACAGTTAGGTCGACAACACCGTCATCGTCTCCAAAACAGGTAATATCAGTTACCGAACTAGTAATCGCTAGTGCAGCAGGCTCAGTTACCAGACCACTGTCAGTAGCCGTACAACCATTAGCATCAGTAACAACTACAGTGTAGGTTCCTCCACCAACGCCACTGTATGTAGCAGTAGCAGGGCCGCCTGTCCATGCATAAGTTTGAGTGCCTGTGCCACCTGAACTTGTTGCTGTTAAACTACCATCCCCATCCCCATTGCAAGTAACATCTGTCACAGCTATAGCATCTACAGTTACAGCCGTACCAGGCTCAGTAACAGTATCTGTTGCAAAACTTGAACAACCGGAAGCATCAACCACACTTACGGTATAGGACCCGGCAGCCAAGCCAGTTGCAGTTGTACCGGTTTGTGCAGGAGATGTGTTCCAACTATAATTAAACGGAGAAGTACCACCAGAAGTAAGTACTGATGCCGTTCCGTCATTACCTCCCAGGCACATCACATCTACAGTAGAAGTCTGAAGCGTCGCAGCACCAGGGTCATCCACAATAATGCTCGCTGTGGTCATACACGGGACAGCGTCAGTGACTGTTACATTGTAAATTCCAGCAGCAAGACCTACTGCAGTAGCAGTGTTTTGCGAACCTGGATCATCCCATGAATAAAAATAAGTCGGGGTCCCGGTCACAATTGTCACGGTTGCATCACCATCGGCAACACTACATCCTGAGGGATCATTACTAGAAATTGTAACGGTAACAGGAGGAGTTCCCTGCACGCTATCAGTCACCGATGCAACACATCCATTACTGTCAGTAACAGTACATGTGTACTCATCTGACAGCAAGTCAGCGGCTGTTGCAGTAGTTTGTGCAAGACCGTCATCCCATAAATAACCATACGGTGCAACTCCTCCCGTAACAGCTACTGAAGCCGAACCACCCAGGCCGCAGTTAGCAGTATTTTGAGCGAATGTCAACGCCATTGACGCCGGTTCAATAATTGTAGCTGAATCACTAGCTGCAGCACAACCATTGGCATCATTTACGGTAACTGCATACGTCCCGGCCGACAAGCCAGTGACAGATGCACCAGACAAAGTAGAATCACTCCAGTTATAAGTGAACGGACCACTGCCACCTGAAACTGTAACAGTGATCGAACCGTCGGCTCCCCCGTTACATGTAATGTCAGTAGACATTAGTGAAATGGTAGTAACATCGGGTTCATTAATTTCAAATGCCATTTGGTACATGCAGCCACTAGCGTCGGAAACCAATGCGTGATACATTCCACCTCCTACACCAGTTAAGGTGTCATTAGTGGTAGCACTCTGATCATCCCAAAGGTATGTATATGGAGCTGTACCTCCAGTTGCAGCAACACTGGCCATTCCATCATTTGCACCGGCGCAGTTCACGTCAGAAGCTGTACCTGTAACTACCATGTTACAAGCAGCCGGGGATGCAACATTCAAGCGAACCATTGGCACTGTCAATGTATAGTACCATGTAGCGTTCATGTTATCAGGTTCAACATAGCAAGTCAAAGGATCTGCATTTGAATTACTGGATGTAAACAGCTGATCTGAGAATGTCTCTACAGTTACTACATATTGTCCTGGAGGAAGTTCAAATGGGCCACCATCAATATCAACCGTAATCCAATTATCTTCATCTGCAGAAACCAATGTATAGAATCCAGTAGAACAGATTGGAGTAAATGCACCGAATCCAGCTCCATCATATACATTCAGCTGAATTACGTTACCCGCTACACCAATATTGTTCGCAGTAACTGTCCAGTTATAGTAAGATATAGACGTCGCTGTATCGGTGGTGAATATTTCATACATGATTCCGATCTCATAGTTCTGTCCGGCACCATACCACCATCCTGTAGCACCTGCAACGTCTCCGTCGTCTCTTGCATATACAGAATCATTTACAATAAACGACTCAATAACCGCATTATCAGCAGGCATGGCATCCGTAGAATCTTGTGTTACCTTAAATGTTACGTCATAGTTACCATTGGCAACCGCAGTGAAACTCTTGCCAATCATCATGGTATCAGTTACACCCGATGCAAGGCTGGCAGCGCTCTTGCTTCCTACGAAGACATTGTTCGTACCATCATTTACTGTTGCAGTAAATTCCAGGTTTGTTTGAGACATGCCACCGCCATTCTTCACTTGTCCAGAGAAGAAAAGAAGATCCATCTCAGATTGCCTTCTTGGAATCTGAGTATAATACTGCGTGCTCATGGAGTCAGCCGTAGCATTTGGAATCATCAGTGTGTCATAGTAAGTCTTCTTCAGCGCAAGGTTGTGATCAGCAGGAGGCTGAGCAGTAAATGTGAAGACGTCATTTGCCGAAGAACCACCCTGGCAAAACGTTAGACCACCTAGGATCTCGAAGCAAGTACCCCCATCACCCCAGTCATCAACAGCGATAATATCGTAGTTATTTCCAATTACCAGGCAAAACCCGCCTTCTGAGATGGTCGCTCCAGAAGCGTACCCTCCTGGGGTTTGAGCTTGAGCACCACCGCCGCCACATCCTACGGCAGTATTGCCACCGGCGAAGATTGTACCTGTTCCGCATGGGTTTCCTGATGGAACCAGCTCCCAATAGACTTCATAGCCGTAGCTGTCTGTAATTACATCAATAAAGACTTCTACTTCGCCTGCAGGGCATTGCGCATTGGTGTTTTGAACGAACCCAAAACAACATGTGATCATCAATAATGTGTAGATTTTTTTCATCGTTTTATCTTTTTTAGGATGAGTGGTTTTACCTCTTCTTATTCGTATTTCCCTTTATAGGGGTTGATTTGCCAGCAACCTTTACTTGCATTGGTTTAGTAACTGGCAACTCCCCTTTTTTCCCTTCGCCACCCTTTACTGCAGTGCTTTGATCCGCTACTCGAATTGGTTTAAGCACTACAATTTTGTTGTTGAAAGACTGACTTTTTTCAACCGGAGATGATTTGCTCTCTTTAGCAACATCCTGAGCAAACGCAAGCGACACAGAGGACATGAACAATACCGAGAATAGAGTTTTCTTTATCATATCAGATTAAACAAGTATTAAAATTATATTCTCTTTTAACCCTCTAAAACCCCAAAATTTCATTGATAATTTCCAAAGAGGGGGAGCAAAGATAAGATTTTATTAAAACGGCACAAGCAAATCACAATTTTTGCTTTTGCGAAAGGTGCAAGTGTAAGTTTCGTGACATTTTCCCCTTGGGTAATATAAAGACGTTCAGGCACTTCAATGGTTGCCTAAATATGGTTTAGCTTGGCAGCTACTTATCTGGAGAATGTGCTAGGCTTCGGGTACCGAGGCATCTTCCTTACTAAAAGATTCAATCGGAGGACATTCGCACATCAAATTTCTATCTCCATAGGCATTATCAACCCTGCTTACTGGCACCCAGTACTTAGACTGCCGCGACCATGCACGTGGATAAGCAGCTTTTTCCCGGGTATATTGGTGGACCCAGGTATCAGCAGTGAGTTCATGAACGGAATGGGGTGCATTGATCAGTACATTGTCTTCCTTGTTGGCAGTGCCATCTTCTAATTCCGAAATTTCATTTCTTATGGAAATCATTGCATCGCAAAACCGATCCAGCTCTTCCAGGGCCTCGCTTTCGGTCGGCTCAATCATCAGGGTGCCGCTAACGGGGAAGGACACTGTAGGAGCATGGTAACCGTAGTCAATTAGTCGTTTGGCTATATCTTCTACTTCCACGTTGGCAGTTTTCTTAAAGGCCCTGCAATCAACGATCATTTCATGTGCCACCCGGCCCTTAGTGCCTTTATATAGGATTGGATAATAGTTTTCCAGTTTTACCTTTATATAGTTGGCGTTTAATATGGCGATCTTGGTAGAATGAGTCAATCCTTCGCTGCCCAACATTTTAATGTATCCGTAAGAGATCCAAAGAATCAAAGCGCTGCCCCAAGGCGCTTGTGAAATCGAGTGGATCGCTTTATCTCCACCTACATTTACATTGGCATGCCCCGGCAAGAACGGCTCCAGGTGCTTAGCAACACCGATAGGTCCCATTCCGGGTCCACCCCCGCCATGAGGAATGGCAAATGTCTTGTGCAGATTGAGATGACACACATCAGCACCAATTCTCGCAGGATTGGTTAAACCGATCTGTGCATTCATGTTGGCTCCATCCATATACACCTGACCTCCGTGCTCATGGATAATCCTGGTCACCTCTGTAATACCTTCCTCAAACACACCGTGTGTTGAAGGGTAGGTAAGCATGAAAGCACATAGATCATTACTGTGCTGGTCAGCCTGCTTTTGTAAATCTTCCAAATCAATATTTCCGCTCTTATCACATTGCACCACCACCACATTTAATCCTGCCATAACAGCACTGGCAGGGTTGGTGCCATGCGCTGATGACGGAATTAGCACAACATTCCTTTCTTCTTGTCCAATACTATCCTGATAGGCCTTGATCACCATTAACCCGGCGTACTCTCCCTGAGCACCGGAATTAGGCTGCAGAGACACTGCATCAAATCCGGTGATTTCACATAGGGATGCTTCTAATTCTTCAATCATCGAAAGATAACCCTGAACCTGATCACTTGGTGTATAAGGATGAATAGCAGCGAATTCCGACCAGGTAAGCGGAAATAGTTCTGCTGCCGCATTGAGCTTCATAGTACACGAGCCTAAAGGAATCATCGCGTGGGTAAGAGACAGATCTTTGTTTTCCAACGATTTGAGATACCTCATCATCTCCGACTCGGAATGGTGTGTGTTAAAGACAGGATGCGTTAGGTATTCACTTTTTCTGGTTAGGGCAGGATGAATTGGTCCGCTGTTTACCCCACCGTCTTTGCCAAAACTGGCGCCAAAGACGCCAACAAGTGCTTCTACGTCCTCTGTTGAGGTAGTTTCATCTAAACTCAGGCAAACCCTGTTATTCTCCAGATATAATAGGTTGATTTCCTTAGCAAGAGCAGCGGATTTGATCTTTCTCAATTCTGCTTCGCTTTCCAACTCTATCAGTAGAGTATCAAAGAAGTACTCATTAACCTGCCGAACTCCCACCTTTAAGAGCGCTTCATTCACCAGAGTCGTACGCTGATGGATCCTCTGTGCTATTCCTTTTAACCCTGCAGGGCCATGGTACACAGCGTACATCCCTGCCATAACAGCCAACAGCACTTGAGATGTACAGATGTTTGAGGTGGCCCTCCCCCTTTTAATATGCTGCTCCCGAGTCTGTAGGGCCATCCGATATGCTGTGTTCCCTTTAACATCCTGAGAAACCCCAATTATTCTTCCCGGAATATTTCTTCTGTATTCAGTTTTGGTCGCAAAATAAGCAGCATGAGGACCGCCGAATCCCAATGGTACTCCAAATCGCTGTGTGGTGCCAATTACAGCATCAGCCCCCCACTCACCAGGAGGCTTGAGTAAAGTTAAACTCAACAAGTCTGCCGCAACCACTACTTTAACTCCCGCCTTGGTTGCCTCTGCCACAAAATCTGTATAATCCAATACCCCGCCAGCGACGTCTGGATACTGCAGTAATCCACCAAAACATCTTGAATCAAAATCAAAAGTTGTGTGCTCACCTATAATCAGCTCTATGCCTAGTGGCTTAGACCTGGTTCTCAGGACTTCAATTGTTTGTGGAAAACACAACCCTGAAACAAAGAACAGATTTTTGCCTTCTTTC
>DTRK01000269.1 GCA_012965955.1 Flavobacteriales bacterium | reverse complement strand
TTATTCGGTTTTGTGGGATTTTGGAGATGGTAGTTCCAGCTCAGACCCATATCCGAACCACATATATGATTCAACCGGATCCTACACGGTAACTGTCACCATAACCAATGAATGCGGCAACAGCAGTTCTTTGGATACCACCATAATTGTAGATGATTTGGCCTTGCCATATGCATCCGCCTATGTAACTCCATTCCCGGAATGCCCCAATACCAATCTGAACATTGTAGCGACACCTGGGGGTGGATATACGTATTTATGGGATTTTGGAGATGGAGGTACCGGCACGGGCCAAAATACCAATCACACCTATACATCTACCGGCGTTTACGATATAATCTTGAGCGTAACTAATTTATGCGGGCAGGTAAGTTATGATACGGCCCAGATCACGATTGAGGATACACTGCCCGTGAACGGATGGATGTTTTTAAGTACCAGGGAGGTGTGTCCTGCTGATTCCGTTCTATTTATCGCACCGGCGAATATGACATCTTATCTGTGGGACCTGGGCGATGGGAATTTCGACTCCACACGATCATTCAGGTACTCATACAGTGATACCGGCTCATTCATTATTCAGTTGACTTTGACGAATGGATGCAGCAGCATCGCAGTTTATTACGACACTATCCAGGTGACAAACGAACACCTGACGACGGCACAATTCACAACTGATCAAAACACGTATTGTTTGGGAGATGTGACACTGTTCAGCAGCGTAAATTCAGATACAAACAATATATTCTCGTGGGACTTTGGAGATGGAAGTACCGGGTCCGGCCCAGAGGAGAGTCACAATTTCACAGACACAGGTTCTTATTTGGTGACGCTATATCTGACCAATGGTTGTGGAGTAACTGATAGTGTCTCGAGAACTATTATTGTTGACACCATTTCTTCCCCCGTCGCGGCTTTAGCGATATCACCGTTCCTCTATAGCTGCCCTGATCAGCCTATAGACTTCATTAACCTCAGCAGCGATACCGGCAACGTCCTTTGGAGTTTTGGAGATGGAAACACATCAACTTTAGCCAACCTTTCCCATACCTATTCGGCACCCGGGAACTACTTCGTCATTCTTCAGGTAACCAACTCATGTGGATTGACCAGCTCAGCTTCGCAACTTTTAACAATAAGCGCCTCAGAACAACTGGAGGCTCCTATAGTCAGTTGTACGGAAAATGTGGATTCCATTACATTTTCCTGGGACAGTATAGCGGGAGCGACAGGATATGAAATTAGCCTGGATAGCGGCATGAACTGGATAGAACTCCCCAATCTTCAGCTCTATTACAAGGTATTAGGAGTATCGGGCATTTCCTACTCAGCTATGGTGAGAGGCCTGGGGCCTGAATACTGCAAATTCGGAGCGATCTCCGAAAGTGTCACATGTATATTCGTAGGTATCGGTCTTGATGACATCACCAAAGGAAGTGATTTGGTTGTTTATCCAAATCCCGGTACCGGGTTCTTTTATATCAGAACTAACGCTGCATCGAGCATGATACAAGTTTCGGTCTATGATATGCTGGGGCGCACGATTTTGATGGCTTGGGATACCGGAATGATTGATCTCAGTGCTGCAACTGTTGGATCATATGTAATCATGATCCAGTTGGAAGACCATAAGATACATAGGCATATCGTGATCTACCGGTAGACGCCTATCGCAAGAGTGTTACATGGCCAACATACTCATGGGCGTTGCCATTCTGATCTTCCGTACGAATGAGCCATACGAATACATCTTGTTGAGAAGTCTCTTTGCCATTGTTGGCAATACCATCCCATCCGATAACGTTGGTAAATGACCCTTCAGATTTGAAGACCATATCGCCCCATCTGTCGTAGATATAAAATGAGAAAGTTTCCTCTTCTATCCCTATTCCCTTCGGAAAGAAGAATTCATTATTTCCATCCCCGTCCGGGGTAAACGTGTTAGGTGTGAACAATAC
>DTRK01000268.1:2817-7336 GCA_012965955.1 Flavobacteriales bacterium | reverse complement strand
AGGTGGAGGAGTAAATCGTTTTAATGAAGAGACAAGGAAGTTTGAGCGATTCAGACACAGCGATGATGATCCGCGAGGTGTTTCGCATGACATCGTCTTGACTATTTATGGAGATAGATCTGGGAATATCTGGATGGGAACCTACGGTGGAGGCTTGGAGCGTTTACGTGCGTGGCACCTGGATGATGGTAAAATAGGATATACTTTCGAACACTTTGTAAACGATCCTACAGATGAAGAAAGCCTGGCGAACAACTCAGTTGGTGTCTTGTACGAAGACAGGTACGGGATTTTGTGGGTGGGTACATTCGGAGGCGCGCTCAACAAATTCGATAAACAAAAGCCAAAGTTCTCTTATTATAAGCACAACCCACAAAACTCGAATAGCTTGCCGGGAGAGGGGGTGTCGGCCATCTTTGTGGATAAGGACGGGATACTATGGATCGGCACAGCCGGTGGTGGATTTAGCAGAATTGATAGGGAAACCGGCATCTATACACAGTATGTCAACGATCCTAATAACCCAAAGTCATTCCCGCATTCCCGGGTGACAGCTATCCTGGAGGACAGCCATGATGAATTTTGGTTAGGTACAAGCGGAGGAGGCCTGGTGAATTTTGATAAAGAGACGAACACATTCCTTCAATATGTCAATGATCCTGAAGATGAAACAAGTCTTTCACACAATATTGTACGCGTTATACATGAAGACAGGGACGGTAACTTGTGGATTGGGACTCATGGTGGCGGACTAAGCAAGATGGATCGTTGGAAACGAACATTTACCCACTACCGCGCCAATTCAGAGGATCCATCATCACTACATACGAATAGGGTGCGCGCAATACACGAGGGCAGCGATGGTGTTCTGTGGATTGCCAATGATGTATTGAGCAAGTTTGATCCTGTAAAGGAGGAGTTTATCCACTACAAGCACGACCCCAAAAGCATGACCACCCTCTCTGATAATAGTATACGATCTATTTATGAGGACAGTAAAGGGTTCCTTTGGATAGGAACGTTGCGAGGTGGCTTAAACAGGTTTACAAAGCGCAATGGGGAATTCGAACACTGGCGCCTGCAAGATGGCTTACCGAACGATGTGGTGTATGGTGTGCTAGGGGATGTACATGACAATATCTGGGTGAGTACTAACAGAGGTATTTCCATGTTGGACGATGAAAATAACAGATTTCAGAACTATGATATTTCAGATGGACTGCAGAGTAACGAGTTCAGTTCAGGAGCTTACTACCTGAGCGAAAATGGCGAAATGTTTTTTGGAGGTATCAATGGATGTAATTCCTTTTTTCCGGATAGCATAAGGACCAATCCACATGCACCGAATGTTGTCATCACCGGTTTCCAAGTATTTAATCAAGAGATACAGATTACCGATGAGGAGACCACCCAGCTAAAGCAGTCCATTACCATAACAGATTCAATTGTACTCTCCTATAAGGACAATATTTTCTCTTTTGATTTCGCGGCATTGCACTATTCCAATCCCAGTAAGAACCAGTATGCTTATAGAATGGTAGGCTTGGGAAGTGAAAGTGCTTCCACTAGAGGAGGGTGGCAATATGTTGGGACAAGGCGCAATGCGACCTTCACCAATCTAAATCCGGGAGAGTACATATTCTCAGTTAAGGGCTCCAATAATGATGGGCAATGGCAAGAGTCGGAAACATCTATTCACATCACTATTGTTCCGCCGTTCTGGAGGACCTGGTGGTTCTATATTCTATGCGTAGTAGCAGGCATCGGCACGATCTATCTTCTGATGAAAGGGCGGGAGAAAGTGCTCGTGATGCGCGTGAACAGCCTGGAAAGGCAGGTTGAGAATCTCAAAGAGGAGCTTAAAGAACAGGAAGAGCGCTATGAGCGTAAAGAAAAGGAGATTAACCCCTTTGGGTAAACCAGGCTATCTGGCTATTACCACCTTTTGAACATGACCCTGTAACTTTAGAAAGTAAATACCATCAGATAGATTGGTTGTCGAAATGGTAAATGCTTTATCGTTTTGTACAGGGAGGGCGTTAATTTTTTGCAACAGCATATTGTAAATTTCCATTACCCCTTCGTAGCCTAAAGCTCCATTATCAAAAGTGACCGTGAGAATATCTGAGGCAGGATTTGGATAGACTGCAAAACCGGCCAGATCATCAGGTAAGTTGTTGATGCCCAGCACTGAATTTACAGTACCAAATGTGGGAAACAGCGTTTGAAAACTGCCAGTACCGTTTGGATATCTGCCGGTTGTCAGGTCAGTTATTTGCTGGCTAAAAGAAATGCTATCCAAAAGTGATCCATCTGAATTCGAAAGGACCACGTCCTCGCCCAATGACGACAGCTTAAAGCTGGCGTGTAAGCCTGTTTGAGCATCATTGTCTGCCCAAACGATAATGAAGTCGTTGGCCCCAATTGTTGTGTCGGGAAAGCGCCAATCAAGTGGATCCGTGAGATCATCAGATAAGAACATATTATGAAGAGAAATATCGCTGGAGGTGTTGTTATACAATTCTATCCAGTCATCAAATTCACCATTTTGGTCCGCTACTGCACTTGAGTTTGAGGCCATGAATTCATTGATGACCAGGTCCCCGGCAGCAAGTTGAACTCCCTCAACGATATAAGAATAGAATTCATATTCTGCCCTAACGGGGGAGAACATTCCAGCGCTATTATTCTCAGCGTAAATGTAGTAGTACACGGTCGCAGCCGGACTTTGAGCAGGGATCAAAGCTCCATAAATACCATCCCCAGATGGACCATCTCCATGCATCCCGTCATCAAACATTTGTTCTTTATCAAATGGAGCATGCTCCGCCGTTTTATAATGAAGCCAGATCTGTGTGGCGTCTGTACTGGCGGTGACCCAAACAGAATCCAAGGCAGTAGGAGAGGAGTTAGATTGCTGTACACTTGATATTGTCGGTCCGACTTTTACCACTTCTGCATTGGTAGTAAGATACGAGTACCTGGCGTCCATCAATACATTGACTCCCACAATATTATAAGGACTCTGGTCGAGGCCATCCTGAAACCCCATATAACCGTAGTTGGAATTGGGATCTGCCAATACAAAGGCATCAATGATAGTTTGAATTTGTGATGCGCGATTTTTCATCGAATTGTTTGCAAGGAACTCTTCCATAATCGTTCGGAAGTGAGCCATATAACGTTTCTTGTAATCAGGATCAGCGATCAATTGCCTGATGAGTGGATGTGCATTACTTTGGTCGTTCCACAGTGGAGAGAGATTTTGCATTTGCGTCACGGTTAGATTGGTTGGTGGCTGACCTCCTCCGCTCTTGAAGACGCCAAAGCATTCATTCAAATCCCAGATAATTGTATTAAATCTACCGTACTCGTTTTCGTAGACGTAATAGTTATGTCCTGACCCAGTGTAACTGTCAAAACTGACCAGTATATTATTGAAGGCAAGCATCCAGAGCGCTCTGTCTACATTGAGTACTTGCTCAATTTGTGAGACATTGTTATTCAAGATCTGAATCAGGTTTACAAGTTCTAGCCATCCCGAATCGGATTTAATGTCGTAGGAGGTTTTATAGCAGGCCGTATCTGGGCCTTTGTCAACTAAAGCAGCTTGTCCAGGGCCACCGGGACAACCTCCAATTGGAGGGGCGCCAAAGATGGGATCGCATTTGAAGAAACTGCTATTATCCGAACCCAAATGATCCAGATTAAAGTCATCATTGACAGATTGAACCGATGTGTACAAGCCGTGCAAGTTCCCATCTATATATAGCTGCATGAAATTCGCTTCTGAGGCTGGCATATAATTGCGCAGCATTTCATAGGAAAGTACCTCTCTAACACAGGATGGGTCCTTGAACATATTATTCAGCTTTAGCTTGGTAAACCCATAGAGATCCTGGTTTTTGGTATAGTTCAGATCGATGTTAAATGGCTTTTTTACAAAGCCGCTGTTATACGAGCTATTGCCCTTAAACCGAACACCTACACTATCCAGAAAGATACCATCAACTGACAAATCAGCAAGTACCCTGTCCTCCAGATCATTGGTTTTGA
The DNA here is from genome assembly GCA_012965955.1 of Flavobacteriales bacterium. Lineage (GTDB taxonomy): Bacteria > Bacteroidota > Bacteroidia > NORP154 > NORP154. Next base: position 3,280 of record DTRK01000268.1, on the reverse strand, counting down.
AACTATCCAGAATGCTCTGCCAATTGGAATCATAAAACGTAAGATACCCTGTACGAACCGTGTCGATATTGTACAGATCCTGTCCTCTGGCTTGAAGTGCCAAAGACAGGCAGATCATGATGAATACCCCCTTAATATTCATAGTTCCCAATATACGCAGAATGTCATCACTTGGTTTACGAAGTTACCAAAAAGGGTGAATGCAGGTGTGTGGATTGTACTGCTTGCTTTAGCAATCCACAATGGTATTTCTGCCGTTGAGTTAAAGCACTCCGGCTATTGTCAGGTCGGTTTCACCAACCTACATTTTAGCCTGGATTCAGAAAAATGCGAGCATCATACCAATACCCGCTAACGCAACGAAGAGGTGCCAATTAAGATTTTACCATGAATTACAAATACTGGAGAAAACAATGTTGAAAGGCTGATGAACAAGACTATAAGGACAGTCCAGATTACCATG
>DTRK01000268.1:0-2807 GCA_012965955.1 Flavobacteriales bacterium | reverse complement strand
TTCGCGTTCCACACAGGTACGTCCAGGAATTCAGCCAGGATATCTGCATCTTCCAGCACCTTGCTTTTTTTGCCGTGGTCAACCACATTTATCCTACCCCCATCAGAAAGCACTAAATTGATTTCATAGCTCAGGTAGCTGCTTTTGTCACTTTTTACGTATTCAGATATAAGCTGCAGTGCATGAATTCGATCTAACCTGGTCCAATGCTTCAGTTCCTTTTTTCGGGCTACCTTGGAAGGGTCTTGTCTTCCCTTCCAGTAATACCCCACCTGCTTGTCAAATATCCTAGGTGCCGCTCCGAAGTAGTACATTCCTCCTCCTGCACCCATAAATAACATTCCTATTATTACAGGCATGAGGCATCCAATCGTCTCTGCACACATTGGATATCCAAATACGATGGAGCAGATTGCTCCTGCTAGAAAGAAGCTCAAGCAGAATAGTTTGAACCCAATCGATGTTTGAAATTCAATTCGGTTACTGGATTTCTTGACAAGCTTATGTGTTTGAAAGCTGGCTCCTCCACCTTTCGCTGGCTTCCATTCAGTTTTTAGTGCAATGGGATCATTTAAATCTTCAGGATGAAAATGCTCTGCCTCCCCCCTGAATTTATTGATGAGATTTCCAAGCCACTTTAACATTATCGCAGGATTGTAGGTAAGCGCTTCTCAATACGGTCCAGGTATTGGCTCAACGACGGTCTCAGTTCTTCTGTACCCACAATTATTCCATTTGCTATAAATGAATTGTTTTTTTCGAGTTTTACTATCGTATATGTTTGTTGTGCCTCGATAACGTCGGCTATTTCGGTCACATAAACCCTATTTGCCTGATTTGAGGAAATTATTTCGCTCCCAACCATAAGTGTAGAGACTCCCTTGTATTCATAGGCTTGCTGTGTCTTCGTGGGATCTGACGATAACCACTGGCCTTTCGCCCCCATAATGGGATGGTCCTTGGTGCAGACAATAGAATTCCCATTGGAGAATTTTACCTCAACCAGGTTGTCATGTGTTGGACTTGCCAATTCCAGAATTCGGGATGGTTCAAACAAGTTAGATTCTGGATTGAAAGATAGAACAGATTCGCCAAGTTCCAGTTCTTCTACGTTCTTTATAGTGTTATCAGCCATGGCGATCTCCGTTCCTTTGGCCAAACAGTGCACGTCAATACCGTCAAAATAGATTTCCGTAATAGCAACATCCTTGTATTTTGCACCTGGGTATATCTCCAAGATTTCAAATTTCATGGTCCAGGGGGGAAGCCCTTTTACCTTTTCCCAATTCTCACGGTCACTCAAGCCAATGGGTTCAAAGTCAAACGATTGTTCCCCTCTCGTGTCGCTTAGGTATAGGATTGCTAGCGCCTTGTCATCAATATACATCTTCAATTTCTTCACCCTGGAATTGTTTTTCCATGCCGAAGAGCTCTTAACGTACCCATTTACCACAATGATCTTTGTAATGCGGGGAGATGCTGCTGAGAAGTGATACAATAGATATTCTCCAATACCATCTCCGTCGTCTCCCTCTACCCAGGCGGTTTTGTAGCTCAAGTCATGGGCATTTTGGCCGTCGTATTTCAGACCTTTATAAGGCTTGAGTGCTGATGAGGCTGTTACAGAATCGGGTCCGCCGCCGCAATACCAGCTGCAACCTATCTCACCAATATCCCAGTATCCTCCTTTGTCAAGCAAGCAGTAGTCGTAAAGGGCCTGATCCTTCTTTGAGAGTTTTTCGTAGCGTGAATACACGTCTTCACCAGACCTTCTCCAGAAATCTTCACACTTTTCTTCATATTGCAGGTATTCTATTTGTCCTTTAAGACTGAGCTCTAGCAAATAATGGTTGTTGGGTTTTAGCGTTATTATCTCCTGAGCATTGATAACAAATGGAAGAAAGCTGAAAATGAAGATAAATCGTATCATATTCTAGTGAATTACAGTTTTAGCTACTTGGCCAAAATGCACAGCTTTATCTTATCTAATATATTGGTGCCGATCCAGTAGGGCCCTTCAGTTGGTTGTTGAATCGATAACCCAACATCACCTCATGGCTGCCGGTGCTGTAGTGCTTGATATTTGACATGGTGAAGTCATAGGAATAGCCCAACTGTATGCGCTCCTTGTACTCATAGCCCGCAGTCACCACGAAAGCATCGTTGAGGCGATATTGGAGTCCCAGCCAGACCTCTCCCTGGTAGATAAACCGGGCGCTAATATCCAGCTGAGCGGGTAGGGGATTGACAACCTTCAGGAGCAGGGAGGGCTCCATCTCCAGATCAGACGTCATTTCAAATCGATAGCCCGCTGTTACAAACAGGTGATTCTTCAAATAGCCGAAGCTCGGCGACGTAGAACTCAGCAGTTTTGTATTGAGCCGGTTGTGGAACAGGTGATTGAAGGAAAACCCGGCAAATCCACGATCGCTATAAACATTTACTCCGAAGCTGGCATCTGGTACAAGAGCAGTTTCGAAACCTTCGAAAAGGTAACGCTCATCTTCATCCGCTAATACAATGTTTTGGCCATCAATCCTATATTGCATGAATCCCCCAAACATGCCCATGGACAACCTTAGTTCCTCTCCCAACTCAACGTGGTAGGCATAGACCATGCTGGCACCTGATCTGATCAGCGGCCCCGCGATATCTGTGTACATATAACCACCCAGGCCTACCTTGTCAGGTTTATAGGGCAGGTTCACACTGACGGTAAACGTCCTGGGGGCATCGTTGAAGCCGAGCCATTGGTAGCGCACGTTAGACTGAATGAGACTATAATCATTTCTCCCCGCCATTGCCGG
>DTRK01000267.1 GCA_012965955.1 Flavobacteriales bacterium | reverse complement strand
CTGGGCAACATTGGCTTCAAGACCTGTACCTACAATAGGAGCTTCTGGTATCAGGAGCGGAACGGCCTGACGCATCATATTGGAACCCATGAGGGCACGGTTAGCATCGTCATGCTCGAGAAAAGTAATTAATGATGCAGCGATAGATGTGATCTGGTTCGGTGCAACATCCATTAGGTGCACCTTCTTGGGACTTACTACAGGGAAGTCACCTTCGAACCTCGCTTTTACACGGTTCTTCATGAACTTTCCATCATCATTGATAGGCGCATTGGCCTGAGCAATCACATTGTTGTCCTCCTCCTCAGCTGACAGGTATTTAACGTCCTTGTCCACATCTACTTTACCACTCGTTACAGAACGATATGGTGTTTCAATGAAACCCATTTGGTTAATCTTTGCATATACACAAAGAGAAGAGATCAGGCCAATATTCGGACCCTCTGGAGTCTCTATAGTACATAACCGACCATAGTGTGTATAGTGAACATCACGAACCTCAAACCCTGCTCTTTCTCTGGATAGACCACCTGGCCCCAATGCAGACATTCTTCTCTTGTGAGTAATTTCAGCCAGTGGATTGGTTTGATCCAGAAACTGAGAAAGTTGGTTGGTTCCGAAGAATGAATTGATCACCGCAGATAATGTCTTTGCATTGATAAGGTCAATCGGTGTAAATACCTCATTGTCCCTTACATTCATTCTCTCCCTGATCGTTCTTGCCATGCGAGCCAATCCAACACCGAATTGTGTGTAAAGCTGCTCACCAACCGTACGTACCCTTCTGTTACTTAGGTGATCAATATCATCAACGTCAGTCTTCGCATTGATCAGCTGGATCAAATACTTGATGATGGAGATGATGTCGGCGTTGGTAAGAACTCTCACATCACGGTCGATTTCAAGCTTTAACTTCTTATTGATTCTGAATCGGCCTACTTCACCGAGATCATACCGTTTCTCAGAGAAGAAAAGTTTATCAATGACACCTCTTGCCGTTTCCTCGTCTGGAGGCTCAGCATTTCTAAGCAGTCGATAAATGTACTCAATAGACTCCTTTTCAGAGTTACATGGGTCTTTTTGAAGTGTATTGAAGATGATTGCGTAATCAGCATTGTCCATATTCTCCTTGTGAAGAATAATGTTCTTAGAACCTGATTCAACAATGATGTCAATGTGCTCTTTTTCAAGAACGGTTTCCCTATCAAGGATAATCTCATTTCTTTCAATAGATACCACCTCACCAGTATCCTCATCAACGAAATCTTCAATCCATGTCTTAAGAACCCTGGCTGCCAATTTACGACCCAAGACTTTCTTCAAGCCAGCCTTGGTTACCTTCAACTCATCAGCAAGGTCGAAGATCTCAAGAATGTCTTTATCATTCTCATATCCAATTGCTCGAAGTAATGTAGTAACAGGCAACTTCTTCTTTCGGTCGATGTAGGCGAACATGACAGAATTGATGTCGGTAGAGAATTCAATCCACGATCCCCTAAACGGTATAACCCTGGCAGAATAGAGTTTAGTACCGTTTGCATGGTAGCTTTGTCCAAAGAACACACCAGGAGACCTGTGCAGTTGTGAAACAACTACTCTTTCGGCTCCATTGATCACAAACGTACCCTTAGGTGTCATATATGGGATTGTTCCCAAATACACATCCTGCACGATTGTTTCGAAGTCTTCGTGCTCGGGATCCGTGCAATAAAGCTTCAATTTTGCCTTGAGTGGCAGGCTATAAGATAATCCCCTCTCAATGCACTCGGAAATAGAATAGCGTGCCGGATCAACGAAATAATCGATGAATTCCAACACGAAGTTGTTCCTCGCATCAGTGATTGGGAAATTCTCAGAAAATACTTTAAATAGTCCCTCGCCCTTCCTGTCTTCAGGAGCCGTTTCCAGCTGGAAAAAATCCTTAAATGATTTTAGCTGTACATCCAGAAAATCCGGGTAAGGAATGGGTTTTTTTGTTGAAGAGAAATTAACTCTCTCAGATTGATTCGTTTTAGCCACGGTATTTGAAATTAATTCTGTGAATCCCTATATATAGAATGGAAATAGAAATACTCAATCTCCCAAACCACCAAAAGAAGGTAAATCAACCGAGCAACTCCCTTCCAAAACCTGATTGTTGATCATCGCCCTTCACAGCAATGAACCTAATCAACAAGCAAGAAATGAATTTCGTTCTCAATCTGATAAGCCTTCTTAAACTAGGTTAAGAAATACGATATTTCGAAAAGAAGAAAATGCTTACGCAAGTTCAACTTCAGCTCCAGCCTCCTCTAACTGCTTCTTAAGCGCTTCTGCTTCGTCCTTAGCTACACCTTCTTTGATAGCTTTTGGCGCGGCATCAACCACCGCTTTGGCTTCTTTCAAGCCAAGGCCTGTCAATTCCTTCACAAGCTTAACGATAGCCAACTTAGCTCCACCAGGTGATTTAAGAACTACATCAAAAGATGATTTCTCATCTGCCGCTTCAGCGTCTCCGCCACCACCAGCTACTGCTGCAGGCGCTGCTGCTGCTGCTGCTGGCTCAATACCATACTCATCCTTGAGTATCTGAGCCAGTTCATTCACTTCTTTCACAGTTAGTCCTACCAACTGATCCGCAAAGTCTTTCAAATCTGCCATTTTGTTTAATTTAATTGTTAATTGTTAAAATAATTTAATCTGTACTGCTTATTCTTTTTTATCTTCCCCAGCGTTGTCAGCACCTTCCTCTGAATCTGCTGATTCTGACTCATCTGCATCTTCCACATTCTTTGATTCTTCAGCAGATTTCTCTGTCGGAGTTTCTTCATTTGCCTTCTCTTCCGTTGAATCGTCCGCAGATGATTCGTCAACTTTCTCTTCTGCTACCGGCTCTTCCTTCACCTCTTCCACCGGAGCTTCCTCCTTAGTTTCGGCTGCCTCTCCTGGCGCTTCCGGGCGATCAGATAGTGTTGTCAAAATACCGGACAAATTGCTCCCTCCTGATTGCAATGCTGAAATAACATTTTTGGCTGGTGACTGCAACAAGCCAATGATTTCTCCAATAAGCTCATCCTTGGACTTGAGTGAAGCCAATTCCTTAACCTGCTCATCTCCCAGATACAATGATTCCTCAATAAATGCTGCTTTAAGAACCGGCTTGTCATGTTTCTTTCTAAACTCCTTAATGACTTTTGCCGGAACACTTCCGCTCTCAGAAGTCATAAGGGCGGTATTACCTACAAGGAGCTCATATGCTTCTTCGTAGTTCCCCTCAACCTTCTCCATGGCTTTCCTGAGGAGGGTGTTCTTAACCACCTGCACCTCTACGCCTTTATTAAAGCACAATCTTCTAAGTTCGTTCGAGTCGCTCACCGTCAAACCAGAAATGTCAGCCAAATAAAGATTCTTACTGGCCTTTAACTTCTCAGCTATGCTATCAATGAATTGGTCTTTTTCTTGCCTTGTCATGACTTCTTAAATTAATCTATTGACTTGGGATCCACCTTAATTCCAGGACTCATCGAACTAGATAGGCTTATACTTTTAATATATATTCCTTTAATAGAACTGGGCTTCAACTTCACAATAGTTTGAAGAAGTTCCATTGCGTTCTCAGTAATTTTTTGCTCATTAAAAGACACTTTTGCCACCTGGGCATGAATGATCCCACCTTTGTCAACTTTGAAATCAATCTTACCCTTCTTAACTTCCTCAATGGCTTTACCTATATTAGGAGTAACAGTTCCTGACTTCGGGTTGGGCATCAATCCTCTTGGACCCAACACTTTACCCAACGCACCAATCTTAGGCATAACTGCTGGCATGGTTACGATTACATCAATATCGGTCCAACCAGCTTTGATCTTCTCAATGAACTCATCCAATCCAACATAGTCAGCGCCAGCATCTTTGGCCTCTTGCTCTTTATCAGGAGGACACAGCGCGAGTACTTTAAGGTCCTTACCTGTTCCGTGTGGCAGTGTAGTCACGCCACGAACCATTTCATTTGCGTTTTTTGGATCTACACCCAATCTAACGTCCACATCCACTGAAGCATCGAACTTGGTTGAAGTAATCTCCTTCAGCAATTGAGCTGCCGCCGGGAGTAAGTATAACTTATCCGGGTCGATCTTCTCCAGTGCCGCTTTTCTATTTTTCGATAATTTAGCCATCTTGATATATTTTACTCGGGCGGATTGCCACCTCTTACTCGAATTCCCATGCTTCTTGCTGTACCAGCCATCATTTTCATCCCTGATTCAACTGTAAAAGCGTTTAGGTCCGTCATTTTATCCTCGGCAATCGTTCTGAGTTGATCCCAGGTAACGTTACCTACCTTCTGTCGGTTAGGTTCAGCTGATCCGGACTTTAGCTTCAAGGCCTCCAGAATTTGCACCGATGCAGGAGGTGTTTTAATTACAAATTCGAAGGACTTGTCCGCGTATACCGTAATGACTGTAGGCAGTACTCTTCCTTTCTTATCCTCTGTACGCCCATTAAACTGCTTGCAAAACTCCATTATGTTCACCCCCTTAGCTCCCAATGCAGGACCTACTGGTGGGGCTGGATTAGCAGCTCCTCCCCTGATTTGCAGTTTAATTAAACCAACTACGTCTTTAGCCATTGCTTTTGTCTTAATATATTACAGGCGCCGCTTACGACTCCTTTTCTACTTGCATATAATTTAGCTCCAAAGGAGTTTTCCTTCCGAAGATCTTTACCATCACTTTCAACTTCTTCTTCTCCTTGTGAACCTCCTCAATAATACCGGTAAAGCTGTTGAAAGGCCCGTCAACCACTTTCACAGACTCACCAACTATAAATGGGATGTTGATTTCCTCATCACTTTCTTCGAGTTCGTCAACTTTACCCAAAATCCTATTTACCTCTGCTTGTCTCAGTGGAACGGGGTCTCCGTTCTTGTTACCTAAAAATCCAATTACACCGTTCACAGATTTAATCACGTGAGGCACCTCACCTTTCAGGTCAGCTTCAATTAAAACGTAACCAGGAAAATAATTACGCTCCTTAGAGACTTTCTTACCTTGTTTGATTTGGTATACTTTCTCAGTCGGTATGAGTACCTGAGCAAGATGACGATCTAACTTCATTCTGCTGATCTCAAGTTCGATCATCTCCTTGATCTTGCGTTCTTTGCCACTAATGGCTCGAACCACATACCACTTTTTACCTGTATCTGTTGTAACTGCCAATTGAAATTGATTTTAATTATTTAGGTCTTATTGGTTTGGTCTAAAACATTCGATAAAGCGCGCCCATAATAGTGGAAAAGGACTTATCCATTATATAGATGACAATTGCTATCATAACGGAAGCGATGGCAACAACAATGGCACTGCTCTGCAGCTCACTCCATGTGGGCCAGGAAACCTTATACAACAACTCATTAACGGTTTCTTCTATATATCCTTTAACACTCACCTCTCAGCATTTTGCACGGGTGAAGGGACTCGAACCCCCAACCAATGGTTTTGGAGACCACTACTCTACCAATTGAGCTACACCCGTGTAGTGACCAATCCTCGACCTAATTAATACATTACTTAATAATCTCAGTAACCTGTCCGGCACCAACAGTCCTACCGCCTTCTCTCATTGCGAAACGAAGACCCTGACTGATTGCTACTGGAGCGATAAGATTAACAGTGATGCTAACATTATCTCCAGGCATTACCATTTCTCTTCCCTCTTCCAGAATAATCTCACCAGTTACGTCAGTAGTTCTCAGGAAAAACTGTGGCCTGTACTTATTGTGAAATGGAGTGTGACGTCCACCTTCGTCCTTTTTCAAGATGTAAACCTCAGCCTTAAATTCAGTATGAGGTGTTACAGAACCAGTTTTCGCAATAACCATCCCGCGTGAGACCTCCTCTTTATCGATGCCTCTAAGAAGCAGGCCTACATTATCGCCAGCTTCTCCTCTGTCCAAAATCTTCCTGAACATTTCAACACCAGTGACTGTAGTTTTCTTTCCTTTAGCACCCATGCCTATAAGAGCAACTTCATCAGAAGTATTCACAACACCTGTTTCGATACGACCAGTAGCAACTGTTCCTCTACCTGTAATGGAGAATACGTCCTCAACTGGCATTAAGAAGTCTTTATCAACATCTCTTTTAGGAAGGATAATCCAAGAGTCAACAGCATCCATAAGAGCCAAGATTTGATTTTCTGCATCAGCATCACCATTCAAAGCGTTCAATGCAGAACCCTGGATGATTGGAATGTTATCACCATCAAATTCATAGAAAGAAAGCAATTCACGTATTTCAATTTCTACCAATTCAAGGAGTTCAGGATCATCAACCTGATCAACTTTGTTCATGAATACGACAATGCCAGGAACACCTACCTGACGTGCAAGTAGAATATGCTCTCTGGTCTGTGGCATGGGGCCATCTGTTGCAGCGACAACAAGAATAGCTCCGTCCATTTGAGCCGCACCTGTAACCATGTTCTTTACATAGTCAGCGTGACCCGGACAGTCAACGTGTGCATAATGACGCTCTGCTGTTGTATATTCTACGTGAGAAGTATTGATTGTAATACCTCTTTCTTTCTCCTCAGGAGCATTATCAATTGAATCAAACGATCTCACTTCCGACAAACCTTTCTTTGCAAGAACAGTTGTAATTGCCGCTGTTAAAGTCGTTTTTCCGTGATCCACGTGTCCAATCGTACCTACGTTTAGGTGTGGTTTGGACCTGTCAAATTTCTCTTTACTCATTTTCCCGTTTATTTACTGCGTTGTTGTTACTATTAATTACTTCATATTACTGTTAATAATCTCGAACTCAAATCCAGAGCCGATGACGGGAATTGAACCCGTGACCTCTTCCTTACCAAGGAAGTGCTCTACCTCTGAGCTACATCGGCTTATTCACCGATGCCGATAATTTATCGAGCGGGAAAAGGGATTCGAACCCTCGACCCTCAGCTTGGAAGGCTGATGCTCTAGCCAGCTGAGCTACTCCCGCTAATATTTTTCCACCATATAAAGAACTCTCAATCCTAATTGACCGATGCAAAGGTGCATTCATTCAATTTACTCACCTTCACCTTGGTGTCGGTGCCCTCTGTGGGGAGAGCAGGGCTCGAACCTGCGAAGGCGTAAGCCAGCAGATTTACAGTCTGCCCCGTTTGACCACTTCGGTATCTCCCCTAAAAATCAATGCTCAAATCTTGTTGGCCAATGATCTATCAAGAGCCATTAACCATTGATTTTTATCAAACTTTTTGTTGGAGATTTCTTTTTTGGTGTGCATTGCGAGCCAATGGAGGGACTCGAACCCCCGACCAGCTGATTACAAATCAGCGGCTCTAGCCAGCTGAGCTACATTGGCAAGAAGAGACAATCTCCATCCTGAACACTGTTTAAAAATTGAGAACCATCTCCGTAAATTCCCTGCACAATTTCAACCCTAAAAAAAAACACCCCCTGCAAAAAGGAATGCAAAGGTATGAAACTATTAGTTTTATACAAACTATTATGAATAGTTTTTCTGGGGTACGGACAAGAAAAAAACAGAGCCATTGGAAGCTCCAAAAATTGCCTAATTCCGAAAGCTAAAACGGCTCAGATTTTTTTGATTGTGCTTTCTGTTTTCGCTTTTTCAACTGACGTCTAAGCGCGTCAACGGCAAGGTCTGTAGCTTCTTCAAATGATTTTCCCTGTTTTTTGGCAAAAAGCTCCTTCCCAGGAATGGACATTCTGATCTCTACTACTTTGTCATCCGTCTTACTGGCTCCATCCATGCGAAGAAAAACCTCGCTCCCAACAATTCTGTCGTAAAACAGCTCTAGCTTATCAACTCTTTCTTGTATGAAACTGTTTAAATCCTTATCTGCATCGATTCTAACGGAGTGGACCTTTATATTCATAGTGTTTCGTTTAAATTATGCCTTGGGATGTGCCTGCTTGTAAATATTTGTCAGCTTTTTGATTGTATTGTGGGTGTATACCTGGGTTGCTGACAAACTCACATGGCCCAAAAACTCTTTGATTGCGTTTAAATCAGCACCATTATTCAACATGTGAGTTGCGAATGTATGTCGCAGTACATGAGGACTCTTTTTACTAATGGTGGTTACCTTGCGAAGGTATGAATTTACTAGTCTATAGACTAATTTTGCATAGAGTTTTTTGCCCTTATCCGTCAGAAATAACCACTCTATCGGGCATACTTCATCCAAGTACTGCTTTATTTCATTTTTCAAGTTATCAGAGAATGGAAGAATGCGCTCTTTGTTCCCCTTGCCCAATATTTTTAGTGTTCCCTTGTTAAAGTCAATGTCTGAGACTTTCAGGTTGATGAGCTCTGAGAGCCGTATTCCTGTAGAGTATAGCAATAAAATAATCAGCTTATCGCGCCTGCCCTTTCCACCTTCGTCAAAGTCAACAGTGTCAAGCAATTCATCCATACTCGACTTCTCCACGAAAACGGGTAACTTCTTTGACGTCTTAGGTGGTAGAATCTTCAACATTGGATTCTTTTTTACTATCCCCTCCCTCAGCAAGAACTTATAATATGATTTAAGTGTAGTGATTTTCCTGTTGACCGATCTGGTGGTAATGCCAGCATCGATCATATCAACGATCCAGGATCTGATCAAGCCATGTGTTACCTCTTCAATCCTGGTCAGATCGTATTGGGCCTTGATGAAATTGTAAAATTGGGTTAGGTCGGTGGTGTAAGCGGTTACTGTTAAGGGCGAATATCGCTTCTCATTTTTGAGGTAGCTCAGGAATTTGTCCCTCGGCATATGCTGTACGTGTTAGTTAATACGAATATATGAAATGTGAGAAATGGAGAAGGCACAAAGATGCGTCAAGTTTGAACACCCTTACATGCAACGCACAAACGACGGAGGAAAATTAAAATGAAGGTGGAAACTTGCCTCAGAAACAGCCTAAAGGCCTGCTTCCTCGTCCCTCAGGCCTTGGATGTAAGCCGCCTTTTGGATCTCTTCGCGTCGTACTACGGAAGGCTTCGTAAATTGCTTACGCGCACGCAGTTGCCTGATAACACCCGTCTTTTCGAACTTCTTCTTGAACTTCTTTAAAGCTCTTTCAATCGGCTCTTTTTCTTTTACTGGTACAATAATCATTAACAATCTTTTTTCTCCTTAGAGGCTGCAAAGGTAGAGATGCTTGATTAATTATGCAAATGTTTGTTTGGAATGCTTGAGGACCGATGTTTGATAACGGAAGTTAAATGGTGTATGCGGTTAGGAAGATCGCAGACAGTCAATGCCGGAGGCGGGCAGATAGCAACGTCCGTCTTTCAGTATCAGACATCCGTCAATTGAGAATCTGATTCCCAATAACAATCTTCTGAATTTCTGAGGTCCCTTCACCAATGGTACAGAGCTTTGAATCCCGATAGAACTTCTCCACGGGAAAGTCCTTGGAATAACCATAACCTCCAAATACCTGCACCGCATCGTTGGAAACGCTCACCGCAACTTCGGATGCATAGTACTTGGCCATTGACGATTCCTTCGTAACGTTCTCTCCTCTATCCTTCAAATCAGCTGCCTGGTAGGTCAAAAGTTCTGCCACCTCCACCTCTGTGGCCATATCAGCCAGCTTAAAAGCAATACCCTGGAAAGATGCTATTGGCTGTCCAAACTGTTCGCGCTCCTGAGCATACTTCAAAGCAGCCTCATATGCTCCTTTCGCAATGCCCACGCTAAGTGAAGCAATCGAGATCCTTCCGCCGTCCAACACTTTCATGGCTTGAATAAATCCTTCGCCAATCTCACCTAGGATATTCTCTTTTGGCACCCGGCAATTGTCAAACAGCAGTTCTGTCGTTTCCGAAGCTCGCATACCCAATTTATCCTCCTTGCGACCTGATTTAAACCCAGGGGTTCCTTTCTCAATCACAAAAGTTGTAATGCCATGTGAATCCCGAACTTCTCCAGTTCTAACGAGCACAACTGCAACATCTCCACATGCTCCATTGGTAATCCAGCATTTTGCCCCATTGATCACCCAATCATCACCATCCTGTACTGCTGTACATTTCATATTCAGGGCATCCGAGCCTGTATTCGGTTCTGTCAGGCCCCACGCACCGATCGATTCACCTGTGGCCAGCTTGGTTATCCATTTCTGCTTTTGATCCTCTGTTCCAAATTGCAATATATGGCCTGTACACAATGAATTGTGTGCTGCCATTGACAGGCCAATAGATCCGCAGACTTTCGACAGCTCAACAATCGCGGTTACATAATCCGCATAAGTAAAACCAGAACCACCATATTTGGTAGGAACCAAGACGCCCAACAAACCAATCTCTCCCATTTTTTTGAAGACATCAACCGGGAATTCCTGAGACTCATCCCATTCCATCATTTTAGGGCGAATGTGCTTCTCAGCAAACTTCCTGACCATCTCTCCGACGGCCTTTTGATCTTCTGTTTCGGAAAAGTTCATTTGGTAATTTTAATCTGGTGATAATTTATTCAGACAAGAAGAATAGGGTGCAATTTTACAGTATGATAGAGCATCTATAATTCTGAATGAGGTATTTCTAAAAAGATCAACTTTCGAGTAATGGAATAGTAGCAAAACTACTATCCTTAACTTCGAATTATTGAAATGCAAAGCTAGCATTATTTGGAAAAGGTAATAGGGGATCCACAGCCTCTGTCATTGTTGTCGAGTTGTCTTGTCCATATCTCAGAAGTAAATGCCCATCCTCAATTTTTGAGTTGTGAAATTTGTTCTTGTATTTACCAAGCTCAAAATGATTGGGATCAAAACTTATGTAGTCCATCTTGCCAATCGGAAGTTGATGAAGTATCAAAGCGTCAAAGCGCCTTTCTGATCCCTGAGGCAACGGACAGAAAAACCACCTTCTCATCATTGTCGTCCCTGTATACTCTGCCACCGACGTTATGTGACAACGAGTGGTGAGTTTGGTTAGAAAGAAGCGGGGTAGCGATGCCTTCACTACCCTGCCAATCAACAAACCCTTGTTTATAATCTTTAGTTGCCCACTACTTACGCATACGCTTAATTGGCATATTTACTGCTTAATTTTTGTCGAGATGCTAAAATCATTGACATACGCGACCTTCGGACTATTGATGGTTACTGCCTGCTTGAGTGCTCAAGAGAGCAAGGAATCTTTTCAGGTGCAGACCATTTATACGAAAGGTTTGCAGAGCATTGAAAAAGATCCGCACATTGCCAGAATGCTGGCTCATTCAGGTACTGACTTGTCCATTGGGCAAAGCAAAAATGAGCGTTATGAATACGCTGAAGTTTCGGTTATAGATCGCCTGAAGGATCTACAACTTGACATCTCGTACCATGACGCCGTCGGCCATTATGTTGAATTCTACATTAATTCGGATCCGGATCGGTTGAAACTGCTTTTCGGATTGAATCAGTATTACAACAGTTCCGTTTCCTCAAGTCTCGAAAACAATGGCCTTCCTCAAGGGTTTGCCCTTATTCCTGCAGTATGCTCTTCCTTTGGTCCAACCTCTACCAACGGTCATGGTGGCACAGGTCCATGGCACCTTAACTATCCACAGGCTATCAGGTATGGCTTGCAAATAGATAAGAACGTGGATGAACGGAGAGAGATGGAGAAGGCAACGGTTGCCGCGACAGCATACTTATCAGATTTGTACAAGCTGTATGACAATTGGGAGCTAACACTAGCGGCATACACTTGTGGCCCTGCTACCATCAATAAAGCACTTAGTCGTCAGGAAGCGAGTACATTCTGGGAGATTTATAAGGTGCTGCCTGAGGAGATGCGCGATATCGTGCCAGCGCTTGCGGCATTGGTTTATGTTCAAGGGCGGCAGAACACAGCAACTGCCTTCGAAGTTCATATTGACACGGATACGGTACGTATACACAAAAGATTGCTTCATGAGGCACTGAATGATGTGGTGAATGCAGATTTAGAAGAGCTGAACTTTCTGAATCCGGCGCTGAACGCAAAGGTGTTTCCAGCCAATTATACGGCTGTTTTTCCCGCTGAATTAAAAGAACGTTTTTTTAATATGAAAGACAGTGTTTATGCCTATCAAGACTCAGTATTGCTTTATCCCAAACCAAAAACGCCAGAAGAGGTCCCGCCCGTGGATGGAATAGCCATTACACATATCGTCAAATCGGGCGAGGTGTTGGGCCTCATAGCGGAGAAGTACGAGGTAGGTGTTTCTCAAATTCAACAGTGGAATGATATGGGCGGAAGTACCCGGCTTAACATAGGGCAGAAGTTGGTCATCTATAGTAAAAGCCCGCTCTCCAAGACCGTTCCCACTGAAGAAAGTTCAGAAACAGCAAACGCGCTGGATAAGGAGTATGTGACCTATACCGTTAAAAAAGGAGAATGCCTGGACGGCATAGCGAAGAAGTATCCCGGTATCTCTGCTCGGAACATTATGGAACTAAATAACATAGATGATAACATTCAAGCAGAGCTGATATTAAGAATCAAGAAAAGATAGGAGGGAAAATGCATCCCGCAAAAGTATTAATGGCGCTCTTGAGCATCATGACACTGCTGTTTGGAGTAATGGTTGTTTTCCCTGCTGACGGAGTTCAGATTGGTGGAATTAAATTCCAGTTTCCCACAGTGGAGGAGTTTTTCAATGACATAGATCCAGCGGAAGCTGAATCGGGAAAGGAACTGGCCGAACTTATGGAGGACACTACTACTGTTTTAACCACTCTGGACTCTTTGAAAATCCAGCAGAAACTGGATTCCTTGAGGGAGGCGAAGAAAAAGTTGTTGTTCGTAGATGAATCGAGTCCTTCGCTATACAGCTTCTTTAAAATATTAGAAACAGCAAAATTTAAAAAGGTTAGGATTATGCACTTCGGAGATTCACAGATAGAAAGTGATCGTATTACTGGTTACATCCGGAATGAGTTTCAAAAAGCCTTCACCGGATATGGTGGAGGCTTGTTTCCAATTGTGCAAGTTGCACCAAAGCTCTTCGTCAACACAACGCATAGCGAAAACTGGAAGCGCTATAGTGGTTTTGGTAAAAAGGACACTGCAGTTAAGCACATGAAGTATGGCGCCTTACTGAACTTTTCTCGTTACGCGCCACTAAAGGCCGTTGACAGCCTGCAATATGAAGGTTGGATCACCATCAAGAAACCACGAAAGTCCTATAGCCGAACAAAGAAGTACCATCAGTTCAAAGTATATTACGGAAATGTCAAAGGGGTGGTCACCTATCAGGTGCTCTTGGACGGAGAAGTTGCCAAGTCAGATACGCTACAGGCCGGAGCTTTGCTTGACAAGATTCACGTGGACATGGCCAATACACCTGAAGAGATTAAAGTGATATTTAAAGGCAATGACGGCCCCGACATCTATGGTATTTCATTGGAAGGCAATGCCGGAGTGGTGGTGGACAATATCCCAATGCGCGGTTCCTCAGGTGCAGTGTTCAAAAAGCAAGACCGTGCGTTACTGCAAGCTATGTTTGCTGAACTCGCACCGAGCTTGATTATTCTGGAGTTCGGAGGAAATACGGTTCCCTATATCGATAGTCAGGAAGAATGTGTCAATTATGGGAAGTGGTTCGCATCTCAAATTAAGATGATAAAGGGCATGAACCCAAATGCAACGATCATATTGATCGGTCCAAGTGACATGGCTATCAAGGTGAAGACGGAGTATTACACCCATCCGTACCTGCCGCATGTGCGTGATGTGCTAAAGAAGGCGGCACAGGAGTCAAACTGCATGTTCTGGGATATGTACGAGGCCATGGGAGGGTTGAATTCAATTAGTAAGTGGATAGAAGCAGAACCACCATTAGCAGCCAAGGATTATACTCACTTCACACCTAAGGGAGCGAGGAAAATTGCCAAGATGTTCTATGAGCAACTGATGGAAAAATATGACGACTACAAACATGAAGAGACTAAATCGGCTGATTCAAATAGGATATGAAGACAATTATTAATAGATATATTGCCCTAACAATTGTTCCATTGCTATTGCTCAACTTGTTAGCGGTTGCACAGGAGGTGGAGAATCCCCATGTGCTAAAGCAGTATGACTTTATCTACTATGAGAATAATACCCTCAACTTCTACAATGACAGCAGCAATTTCGAAACGCTCTTTGGCAGGCTGGATGATCTGATTTTTGAAGGGAAAGGCAAGATCTCCGTCCTGCAAGTTGGAGGATCCCATATACAAGCCGATATCTGGTCAGATCGCATTCGGCAGAACTTCTTCAAATTCTCTCCCGGCTTAAATGGAGGACGCGGATTTCTGTTCCCATTTACGATGGCGCATACCAATAATCCTTATTACTACAAGGTTACATACACTGGCAGCTGGGAAGGGTTTAGGTCATCTGTCAAAGAGCACGAATCGGAATACGGTGTGTCGGGCATCACTGCAACGACTCATGACTCTTTAACATCATTTCAAATTGCGTTCAGAAATAAGCACTGCCCCAAGTATGATTTTAACCGGGTTAAAGTATTTCATGACCTGGACAGCACAGGGTACAAACTTGCCTTTGTGGCCGACTCAAATCACACAGTTGTAGTGAACGAGGAGATTGGGTATACGGAATTTTTGTTCGACCACTATATCGATTCAGTGGCGTTTACCATTACTAAAACAGACACCCTTCAAGATCACTTTAACCTTTATGGACTTACCCTGGAGACTGATGATCCTGGTATCGTATACCACGCGATTGGCGTTAATGGTGCAAGCACGGAGAGCTATCTGCGCTGTAACAAGTTCACCCAACATCTTTCTGCCTTAAAACCAGATCTGGTTATTTTCTGCATGGGCATCAATGATGCCTACCATCCTGATTTTAGTGCCAAGGATTATGAGCACAACTACGACACACTTGTTCAATGGATAAGGGCAGTCTCGCCAGATGCAGCTATCATATTCACCACCAATAATGACAGTTATTACAAAAGGCGTTATCCAAATAGACGTGCCGAGCAGATTAGAACGGTTATGATCTCATTAGCAAAGCGACATGGTGCAGCTGTGTGGGATCTATATGGTGTGATGGGTGGCCTCGGTTCATCCAGAACCTGGGAAAGAAATAAACTGGTAAAGCGCGATAAGATTCACTTTACCAGGACAGGGTATAGATTGGTAGGAGACCTCATGTTCTCGGCGTTGGTGGGGGCGTACGATAATCACCTGAAGCTGGCCTTTGAATAACCTATACTTCTTATTGGATTGGTTTCTGAGCCTGTTTACTAAAGAAGGCTTGAAGGACCTCTTGGTGTACGACGAGAGCGCTCCTATGGTCTTTACTCAATTCTTCTTCTGGGGCTTTCTCGCTTTTGTATTGCTGTTTTACACTGTTCTGCACAAGCACAACAAGATGCGGAATGCTTATCTCTTTGTAGTGAGCCTGTTCTTCTACTACAAAACCAGCGGGCTCTTCGTCAGCATTTTGCTCTTTTCAACCGTCTCCGATTACCTGATAGCATGGTTGATTTATGGGTCGAAGCAGAAGTCAATCAAACAGCTGTGGGTGGCGCTCAGTGTGTCCATCAATTTAATGCTCCTGGCATACTTCAAATACGCCTATTTTTTCACTGAGTCCTTTAACGAGTTTTTTAGCACGGATATGCTGGCGTTTAACCATTTCGCGCACTGGGCGAACAGTGCCACCGGTACTCATTTCTCTGTGGATCAAATCCTGCTTCCGGTGGGAATATCCTTCTATACTTTTCAAACCATCAGTTATACGGTGGACGTCTACAAGGAGAAGATCGCTCCAGTCAGAAGTATTCTGGACTTTGGATTTTACGTCTCTTTCTTCCCTCAATTAGTGTCTGGCCCTATTGTAAGAGCCGCCGACTTTATTCCCCAACTGTACAAACCCTACAACTTGACAAGGAATAAATTTGGACTCGCTTCATTTTTGATTTTACAGGGCTTGATCAAGAAAGTAGTGATTGGCGATTACATAGCCGTGAACTTTATCGATAAGGTATTTGCGAATCCAACCATGTTCTCGGGTTTTGAAAATCTCATGGCCCTCTACGGATATTCACTACAGGTTTACGCCGACTTTTCAGGCTACACGGACATGGCCATAGGTGTGGCGCTACTTATGGGATTTGAGCTGCCCCAAAACTTCAACTCTCCCTACAAAGCTAAGAATGTAGGAGATTTCTGGAAGCGCTGGCACATGAGTCTTTCTTCCTGGTTAAAGGACTACCTGTACATTCCATTGGGAGGTAATAGGAAAGGATCGACAGGCACGGTCGTATGTGCAATTGTAATTCTGACATTCATTACCCTGCTGGCGGCAAAGATGTGGGTGCTGTTTACATTTGCTGGATTGTTGTCAGTCGTTATACTCATGGCTGCGTGGATACCCAGATTTAGAAGAGCACTTACCGAGAATACTAACTTGATGATAACCATGCTGCTGGGAGGGCTATGGCACGGAGCGAGTTGGCAGTTCGTCATTTGGGGAGGGTTGAATGGTTTGGGATTGATGGTTTATAAGTTCTGGCGGAAGATAAGTCCTTATGAACAATTCAACAATACAGCTGCCATCGCATTAAAGATCTTCATCACTTTCAATTTTATTACCTTCACTCGCATCTGGTTCAGGAGTGAAAGCATGGAGACTTCGATGCAAATTCTTGATCAGATATCAGGGAACTTTAGCGCCAGCCTGATTCCTGACGTTCTGTTCGCATACCGTTATGTTTTTATTACTATGCTCATTGGATACATCATCCATTGGCTTCCATCCACCACCAAGGAATGGTACAAAGAGACCTTTATCAAATTACCCATTATTGTTCAAGTGGCCGTTGCAACTGTCGTTGTTTTCGTTGTGTATCAGGCCATGTCATCCGATTTGGTTCCGTTCATTTATTTTCAGTTTTAATCGTTGCTGACCATTGGTACCTGAACAAGTTTTAGTCCTGGTGATAAATTAATTTGACACTGAAAAATAGGGTGCAATTTTGCGGTATAATTCAGGACTTACCAAATCCGTTTTCTTTATATCAGCAACGTTCTCATAGGCTCCATGTTGATCGCGGTAGTTCACAATTGCAGTGGCTACATTCCATTTTACGTAAGGGTGTTTCCGTAGTTCCGCTATCATCACTTTGTTGATGTTGATCTTGTAAATCCGAGTGGTATCTAAAGTGAGAAATGGAATTATCTCATTGTATAAAGAATCTTCCAAGCCGTATACCTCCAGCAGTTGCTCTAAGTTTCTAAATCCCCCCAACCAATTCCTGTATTTCACAATTCTGTTAGAATAAGCGGGCCCTATTCCTTTCAGCTCTGTAAGCAGGGCAGCAGTTGCTGTATTAATTTCAATTGCCAAAGCGGTTTTTGTTTCTTTCTTTTCAAAGCTTCGCTCCTTCTTTACACTCTTGGGATTCCCCCGTTGTCCCTCGAACACCAAATAAGGCCTTACCCTCTCATAGAACTCATCCGACACTACCTTTAGTTTGGAAAATTGCTCTGGAGTTTCTATATCTCCAGCTTTCTCCCGATAGTTTCGTAGCCCATTGATTTGCCATTGCTTCAATCCCATCTCTCTCCACTCCTCATCCGTTACAAAATTTGGATCGAACTCATGGTATGCATAGGGTTCTCTCTGGGATTTTGACCAGGCCTCTCGCGGACCATCGTGTTTTGACCTATATTCCCCGCTTACCCGTGCGGCAGCTTGCTCAAGGGCTGCAAGTTCATTTTCAAACTCGGCCATGTTCGTAGTGTCTTCGAACTCCCTGTCGAGATCTACATTAAGGTAAATCAATACCAGAACAATAAGGGAAATAAGCACAAGTAGCCCGTTTCGATCCTTATTAGTGAAGGTCAGGTACTCTTTAAAGAGGTTGGCCATATCAATGTCAGGTGAGAGGATGTGAATCCAAATATGTTGAGACAGAATTCAAAAGAATCTCTGTCTCTTACTTGTATCTCTTTATCTCGCCGCTCTTAATGCGGGTAAAAAATGAGTTCAAATCATCCCTGATGCCAGGTGAAAGGAGATAGAGACCAAGGATATTCGGAAAACACATGGCAAATATCATGGCATCCGAGAATCCAATCACCGGGTCTAGCGCCATAACCGATCCTATGAACACAAAGACACAAAAAACCACCTTGTAAACAGCTTGAAGTGCTTTTGAGTCACCAAAGAGATATCCCCATGCTTTCAATCCATAGTACGACCATGAAATCATAGTAGAAAAAGCAAACAGCACTACAGCAATAGTCAGTATTATTGCAGCAATGCCTCCGAACACATTCTCAAATGCTACTGAAGTCATTTCAACCCCTGCAACAGACGTATCGGTATAAACTCCTGTAATGACCAGAACGAGAGCCGTCATGGTACAAATTACCACCGTATCAATAAATGGTTCCAGCAAAGCAACCAAACCTTCCGTGATAGGTTCCTTGGTCCTAACAGCCGAGTGCGCGATAGCCGCGGATCCAATACCTGCCTCATTGGAAAAGGCCGCTCGTCTAAATCCCTGTATCAAAACGCCCACAATACCGCCATATGCTGCAGCCGGACTAAATGCACCAGTGAATATTGCCCCAAACGCTTCTGGAATATCAGCAATATGATAAGCCAGGACAATCAATGCTGCAACAACATAAATACCGCACATGAATGGCACGATCTTATCAGTCACATTAGCAATGCTCCTAATACCTCCGATAATTACCACAGCAACTGCAATTGCCATTATAACACCAAATAGTACTGCCCCTACGTGTCCAGCCATGAACGTATCCTCAAACCAGGCCAGGCTGGTAAATTGAGCGCTCGCCTGGTTAGCCTGAAACATGTTTCCGCCACCAAAAGATCCGCCAATACACATAATTGCAAAAAATACCGCAAGCACTTTACCCAGTGTTCCTTTACCCTTCTCTGCTAACCCCCTACTGAGGTAATACATAGGCCCTCCAGAGATAGATCCGTCAGAATTCACTTTCCTGAACTTCACACCTAATGTACACTCTACAAATTTCGTGGACATTCCAAGTAACCCGGCAAGGATCATCCAGAATGTAGCTCCAGGTCCTCCCAGTGCTACAGCTACAGCTACACCTGCGATATTGCCCAGACCTACGGTACCTGATAATGCGGTAGTCAATGCCTGAAAGTGTGACACCTGTCCTGGTTCATTGGGATTTGTGTATTTACCCCTGACTATATCCAGCGACAACCTGAATCCCCTAATATTTACGAAACGCATGTAAATTGTAAAGAAAATCGCCCCTACAATCAACCAGATCAAAACCAGTGGGACCTCCTGCTTAAATAGCTTACCACCATCGGTATAAAATGTTTCGCTCTGTACATTAATATGATTCTCCTCAATCCAAGTGTCAAACTCGCCTTTTGTCATTGCTTTTTCTCCATCTTCCCCTATCACGGTTATAGACGCATCATCCGCCAGGTGTTGATGGGCTTCATGATTATAATCTTTAATTTGACCTTGTACGTTCAACTTGATCGAATAAAATACTGCATTGACGACGTGATCAGCTGGCTTCTTAAGTTTAGAATTAATGGCCTCACTTAAGTCCTGAACCCAATCAGATTCAACAGGTTCGAATCCGTCGCTTTGTGCGAATGTTAAGAATGGAAAGCATATTGCGACAAGGAAGATTTTGAAGTGTCTCATATAAAGAAGGTTGAATTAGAAAGGCCTGCCGGCAGGCGGGTGCAAATGTATGCATTTTGCCTTATTCCAGATCCCAGATCGTCGGACGCTTTTTGCGGATCTTGAAGAACTGCTTGTGCTCCAGGATAAACGCCATGATCAGGTAAATAAAAAGGACAGACCCAAATGTGATGAAGGAGAGATATATGAAGGTCATTCTAATGCTCGAAGACCTAATCCCCAGTTTATCGCCCCACCAGGCACATACACCAAAGGCGAATTTCTCGAAATAAGATAATATCTGGTTTATCATGAGGACTGTTCTAGAATCGCTGTGCCTATGGCGCAAGATAGGCATTTTTTATGGTCGCAATACTCTTTTTTAAGATGTAGCAGCGCCTGAGATTCCACTGCAGAATCAATGGCGAATCCCAGTTTTTGCCATGCACCCACGATCTTATTAGTCTCTCCACGTATCTGCTCCATTAGCTCAATTGACCTCTCCACCAATTCAGGTTGATTCATCGCTCTTCCATAAACGAACATGGTTGGCAGTACAGCATTTATCAGAATGCCAGCAATAGCCATATCGCCCAATCTGGTGGAGCGCTGTAATGTGCTTCTGCCAAACTTTGAATGCCCAGCCCAATAGCCCGAGGCTTCTATCCGAAACCACTTTATGAAACAACTTAATTTCTCCGCCTCCATAAAGTGCTTAAATCTAAGGCGCTTCTGATAGAGAAAAGCAGCTAACTGTGCAATCCGCAACGTGGGAAAGTTGCCAGGACGAAGCCGGGAGAATTTCCATAGGTGGGCACTGATAGCATGTAATTGATAGGATGTGTTGAGTTGATGATAATGCGCTTGAAGGTGAGACGAATATTCGTCGGAGAAAGAACCATTTAAGAACCCAGCCTGGCCAAACAGAAGGGCTTCCACCTGCTCAATATTTTCCATATTTCGTATAGACAATGATGAAGGGATGGACCTGAGCAATAATTCAAATGGGAGCCGATTTGTCCCCAAGCCAAAACTCCGCGCCACAACCTGGTAAAATGTCCGCTCCCAATTACCATTACTGACCTTCAAAAGCTCCAGGATCAATTTACTTTTATATTCAAGTTTTTCTATAAACAACCTTTCTATATAGTTGTTTGTCAGCATACTACCCGCAATGCTGCTATCTAGAATTGCTGCGCATGGAACAAAGGTTCGATGCTCAATTAAGGCATCGTATCTTTCAATAACAGAAGGGGCTATATGGCCCTTTATTTCAAGGGTAGGGAAGGTAGAATTCCTAAGCTTTTCGGGTTTGTCATCATCATACACAACATGGAGTATCACGTTATCATATGCTCTATCGCTGGAATGCCCGTGTACAACCCAATCAGACGACTTTACATGAATTTCAACATTACCTGCCCACTCCAGGTTGTCTATGCGAATGCGTGCATTGAAAAAATCTGGCCCGGAATCATGGTTGTGCTCTCCTGGATGTATGACCTCCACCCGCTCTCCGGTGCTGCTGTAATGAACTTGCGAACTGAAATTGCGGAACTTCCATATATGGTGCAAGAGGTCTTCTCTCATGTATTAACAGGGGATGGGTATTGGAAATTGAGTATTGGGTATAATGAAGTGATCTTTGACTTAAAGGTACGGTTTATCTGAACAAATCTAAATAAATGACACGGTATGTTTCGCGCCAGGTACCTGTATAATGAGAAGCATCCAGTATCTGACCAGCAAATCAATAATAGACTTTCAATAAACCCATTAGAAATTCTGATCATTATGTACCCAAATCACGGACCGATTATTTAGTCCCCGTAATGGGCGAGCGCCTCCTCACTGGAAAGTGCATATGAGAAGCCTCCATCATGATACAGGTTCTGCATGGTGACCATTTTACACATATCGGAAAACAGCATGACAATATAATCTGCGCAGCTGTCTGCACTGGCATTGCCAAGCGGAGCGATGTCATTGGCATAATGGTAGAAAGAATTAAATCCTTTAATACCAGCTCCCGCGGTGGTGAGTGTTGGAGATTGGGATATCGTATTGACCCGCACCTTTTTTTCCTTGCCATAATAGTATCCAAAACTTCGGGCTATCGATTCAAGCATGGCCTTTGCATCAGCCATGTCTTTGTATCCAGGCATCGTTCGTTGCGCAGCAATATAAGAGAGGGCAACTACAGAACCCCATTCGCTTATTGCATCTTGCTTGTACGCTGTTTGCAGAATCTTGTGAAAGGACAAGGCTGATATATCCAAGGTTTTGAGAAAAAAGTCGTGGTTGAGATCAGTGTACGGAAAGTCTTTGCGGACATTGGGTGACATGCCAATTGAATGCAGGACGAAATCCACCTTTCCCCCCACTATTTCCATCGCTTTAGTGAACAGGTTTTCAATGTCTTCAACGTTAGTTGCATCTGCTGGAATTACCTCAGCCCCACAAATTTCCGCCAGCTCATTGATCTTACCCAGACGCATTGCAACCGGTGCATTGGTCAATACAATTTGAGCCCCTTCTTCGTGGGCTCGCATAGCAGTTTTCCAAGCCAGTGATTTTTCGTCAAGGGCCCCGAAAATGATGCCTTTTTTCCCTTCTAATAGTGCTTTTGCCATCGGTAAATTTGTTAGGTTAGATTGAATGTGCAAATATAGAAATGTTACTCTTTTATCTGCGATTCATTCTTGTTTTTCC
>DTRK01000266.1 GCA_012965955.1 Flavobacteriales bacterium | reverse complement strand
ACGTTTCCTTCCTAAGATATTGCAATCCGCCATCCGAAGCATTAACTGTGAATATATCACCAGTCATTGCTCCAGTTACGCTGGTTATTGAAACATCACACTTCTTACTGTTAGCAGTTACATTAAGATCCTGAAATGAAGGACCAATGTACCTAACCGTGATGCTCACCATTTTACCAGAACATACACATGAGACAACTGATGTGTCCGGAGCAGGTGTGTTATCACATGCTGTAGACTGTTGTGCATCACATGGCCCGAGGGTGTAACCACAATCCAGTTTCTTTTGGATGTTCTTAGCGTTAAGGCAATAAGTAGTACCATTATAGCACATATAGACTTTGTCATTATTGCTATTGCTGCCACCACTCTTGCTGCTGCTGCCACTGCCAGAACCACTGCCAGAACTACTGCCAGAACTACTGCAGAAAGACGAGTATTTCGACAACTTGCATGACGAACTGCTAGAACCAGAACTAGAACTAGAACCAGAAACAGAAAGAGAACCAGAACCGGATTTAGAACCTGATCCAGAACCTGATCCAGAACCAGAAGAACAACTAGGACCACTTGAACCTGATCCAGATCCTGATTTAGAACTTGATCCAGAACCTGATCCAGATCCAGAAGAAGAACTTGACCCTCCTGGCGTGCAACTTATATCAACTACACTGACTGTCCAGGCAGAAGACTCAGTACATCCGTTGGCATCAGTTACAGTCAACGTATATACTGTAGTTGCAGCGGGACACACCATAATTGATGGAGTGCTCTCTCCGTTTGACCAACTATAGCCATATCCTGGAGTACCTCCACTTGCAGCGCCATCAATTGCTGCACATGCAGTTTCAATGCCTCCGCCGAGATACACTAGTTCACACCCACTCGTTGTAACTGCCAGTGCGGGTGGTTCTGTCAGCGTAGCCGAAGCACTTGCAGAGCAACCAAATCCGTCTGTTACATTGACGGAATAATTGCCTGCAGTAAGACCGCTTGCTGTCTGCGTTGAAGCGCCATTGCTCCAATCGAATGATGGACTACAACCGTTAGTGTTTGCAGCTATTGAACCATCATTGCCACCGTTACAAGAAACATTCCAACCATCGACATACACGCTGGAAGTTAAACTTACCGTCAGGTCACACGCTTTGCTTATATCGACCGTAAAAGGACCCGTAGAAAAGAATGAATATCCTTCAATGAGCAAATAATACGTGCCAACGCCTAGTGTAACCGTAATTGAACTCTGGAGGCCGCACGCGTCATCATTATATGCAAGCAGTGCGCCGCCACAAGGCAGAGTTGATAGGTATAGGTAAGTATCCCAAGTTGCACCGCCACAAGTTGTTAACGTGTAAGTCCCTGGACACGTAATATTTAGTTCCAGCATTCGATCCTCCGATATTCTGGCAGGGCAATCATTACACCCACCATAGGTATTTGATGAATAACTCGTGTTGGAATTTACAGTTATAGAAGCGTCTATACCACCCGGAGGAGGATAGCAGGGACAAGAAATTTCAATTGTCCCGGTACTCGGTGATGTGTTCTCGTCGTCTATCAAGAAAAGGTAAGTAACACCTGCAGTTAGATTACCTATCAGGAAGACACCAGAGAATATATCTGTTATGTACGTCCATCCAGCGTCGCTACATGCTGTTGACTTAAAGAATACATCAACGTAATATCCGCTGTTGTGAGTTATTTCTATAATATACTGTCCAGTAAATGGCACTGTGTAAGCAAACACCTGCTCATTTCCTGGCGTTCCCCATGGCCCTGGTGGGTTCCATGCACCAAGCCCAGCTCCTAGCGAGTAACTGGAACTCACGTCACAAGTTAGAGTAGTTACAGAGAGACAGGGATCTGGTACAGGCGTGGGACAAATAACAGTAACTGTTCCTGCACTGGCAGCGGTGTTCTCATCATCTATTAATAAATGATAGGTTACACCAGCTGTCAAATTCACAGTACTAGTTCCGGAGCTAAAGATATCATCCAGGAATATCCAGCCCGAAGAGCTGCAAGAACCTGATTTGATGAACAGATCTACATAGTACCCACTATTGGTAACCGAAATGCTATGTGCACCGGATAGCGTAGCAGTAAAAGAGAAAACCTGCTCTTCACCTGGAGTTCCCCATGGTCCCGGAGGATTCCACGCACCAGAACCACTCAAGCTAAACGACCCCGTACTTCCACATGTTAAGGCAGTAATACTATTACAGGGGTTCACCGCTGGAGCACCTGTAACTCTCGTAGCCTTTAGCGTCATACAAGAACTCTGGTTGGAACAATAGTACTTGTCAATTAAGACACGTACAGGGTTTCCATTAGACGTGAACTGCGCTTTCGACTGGAGACCGCAGAAGTCATCATTATATGCAACATATGCCCCGGTTGTCGCGTCATATATGGTAACCTGCGTATCAAAATCTGAATCACCACAGGTTTCGAATGAATAAACGGAACCTGCCTGCAGATTGTACACATAGCGATATTCTCCACCGTACATGCAATATGACAGAACTACAGTTACTCCTACTGTGGTAGGTGCTGCAGATGACCCATACTGTGTATTGTTATTAGGGCATTGAGCATTAATTTGTCCGCCAATAAATAAAAAGCTGAACAGTAATGCTATTTTCGATAGGTTGTATTTTGCTTTCATAACTTTCTATTTTTGGTTGGTTTGATTAACATTCTTTCTTTCCTTCTTTTCATCTACTGACATAACTTTGTTAGGCGATGGATTGCTCATTTTATCGTATTTAGCTTGATTGTTATTGATCCAATCTTGCTTTTTTTGAGCATAGTTATCATCATCCAGACTCTTGTTGCCAGTCTTGACGTACACCGGGAAAGTCTCATCATCAGGAAAAACCAAAACAGCATCTTTTGTTTCCGTTCTTCTGGGTTCGTGTATTGCTTCCTCTGAATTATCCTTTTCAGCTGATAGTTTGTTTGTTTTAAACCATTCCTCTTTCTCTTCTTTAGACTTGAATTCGGGAACTGGTTCACTATCACTACTTTTCAACCATATCTCTTTCTCGGTCCTGGAATTGACTCCGTTAACCTGGCCAGCCTGGCCACCCTGATTTTGGTATTCTACTGGGTTTTGATCAATCCAATTCTGTTTGATTTGGTCTTCTTTGTTTGTATCCTCGTTGAAACTTTGCGCACATAAAGCAGTGCTAAAAAAAAGTCCCAATACCAGAGGCAGGATTATCTTGCTATTTGCTTTCATAATATAGTTGTTTAGATAGATTAGAATGAGATGTAATTAGATTTGTCAGGGAATAAATTTTGTTAAATGCTTATAAAATTCAAGACTAAGGTAACAAATGTTTGGACCAAGGTTACAAATGTATCGATGAGTTAGGACTAATGTCCTGTAAGCTTTACAACTAACTTAATGTAGGACAAACACCTACACGGCAGATTTCAGGCATAATTACAATGCGCGGGCGAACAATTGGGAAAAGGGTGTAATTGAAGGTGCTGATATTCATCAACAATAGCAGTGCCCATGAGTCAGTTTTTAAGCTCGGGGGATAATTTGCTAGCCAGCAGATGGTTCTGAATGAGGGCGATGGCTGTGATGGCCAAAGCGGTCAGCGAGCTGGTAATGCTTTGGGAGTAAGTTGGTGTGATGGATTATTATTTCTGAACAATTTTAATGGATATTGGAGCAACGATTCCTTGTCTTGCAGCATTGGAAGGAAAATATATTTATCTTCGGCTAGCCGACGTAATTGCTTTGTAAACAACAAAAGATCAATGTATGAAGCGAACAGAGTTTGTGAGAATGGTAACACTGGGGGCTGGCTACCTGGCCGTAGCTGGCTGCATGAGTGCCTGTAAGAATAAAGCGGCAAAGACGGAAGAGCCCGTTAAGGCGAGTGCTGAACCAAAAGCGGGATCTGTTGTGGGATTCACTATCGATCTCAACGATCCTCAATATGCTGATCTTGATAAGCCAGGAGCCTACGTCTACGTCAACAAACTCATTATCGCAAGAACAAACGAAGGGAACCTTGTTGCTTTCGGGAAGAAATGTACTCACCAGGGCGGTCCGTTAGCTTATAATGCGGAATCTGGCCTATTCCAGTGTTCCTGGCATGGATCACAGTTCTCAGGGAAAGGTGAAGTTCACCGAGGGCCTGCCAAAGTCAACCTTAAGGCTCACAATGTTGCAAAGGAAGCGTCTACACTTACCATTACACCTAAAGGGTAGCGACCTGACATTGTGCAGTATGTACTATATATATATGTATAGCTGCCCAAATCGTTTTACAAGTTTTATAATTTTCAATAGGCACCTGAAATTTTGGACAGATTGGCTTTAGGTAAATTGGCAAGATAGGATTGTTAGTATCGTGAGGGTTAATAGATTTTGTGTAGCTTAGGTTTTTATGAAAATAGTTTCGGTATATCTTCTTGGCGTAATGTGCCTGCTTAGCGCTGGATTCTTCTCTTGCTCCAACGGTGACAAGCGTGCCGGAGCTAAAGCAATGCGCAATCTCTACTGGGTTGAAGGTGAGTGGAAGGGCAGGGTTAAGGGAGGGATGATGTTTGAAAAATGGGTGATGGAAGAAGATAGCTCTATGACTGGTTTTGCCTGCATTATCGCCCATTCTGATACAGTTTTCAGGGAATATATGAGAATAGAGGTACGGGACGGCGATATATTCTATGTGGTTAATGTACGGCACAATGACGGCCCTGTTGCCTTTAAGTTTATTGAATGTACATCAAAAGGGTGCATTTTTGAAAACCTGGAGCATGATTATCCTACCAGGATCGTTTATGCCAATACCATTGGCGATATGCTCCTGGCCCGGATCGAAGGCATGAGGGGCAATAAGCCCGATACATCCAGGTTCTTTATGCATCGAAATGAGATGTTCACAGAGTAATAGAACGGATGAACCAACACAGTTATCCGCCCCTTACTCCTTAATAATCTTACCTCTGCGAATCCCGTGGGATGATATTATCTCATATAGGTAGATTCCATCCACCAATTCAGTTAAATCCACTTTGACCGATCCTGTAAATGCCTTCAATGATTTTACTTGCCTACCCCTCAAGTCAAAAATGTGTAGCGAAATCTCTTCAATGTCATCTGATTCAATCGTGAACTGAACTTGTTCCTCAAATGGATTGGGATATGCCTTTGGGCTTGTACCGCTTTCAGCGTCTTCAATACTGATGATGGTGCCGAGATTGAAAGTGATCACCAACGGAAGGTGGTCTGATGGGGGATCACCGTTGCCATTTACACCCTGACCATCAATAATGGCGTTTGTTACATTTGTATTTGGAGTAGTCAAAATCCAATCAATTCGCCCAAAACCAGTACTCACCGTAGCGGGTTTCGTAGTACCTGGATTGGAAACATACCAGGAGTCCTCCAGATCAATCGGATTATTAATCGTGATTGAGTTATATGTGATTGGCATTTGATTTTGCAGGAATTGCATTACATCCTTGCTGCTGTCCGCATTAAAGTCGCCGGCAGTGATCATCGGTATGGCCGATGAAAAATGTGAAGCCATCAATTGCACCATTTCATCAGCATGCCGGTATTGCCCAATAGTGGCAGAATCAGGATTGCCTCCAATTGTGGAAACGAAATGGCTGGCATACACGAAGAACTCTTTTCCAGAGCTGGCCGCTAACTGTGCCCAATTCACATATCTGCCCGGGCCAGTATAACCACCGTAAGTCGAGACCTCAATGTAGCCGCTGTCCAGCACGGTGAACATATTCCTCTTTAAGAATATATGCGATTCGGCGAGGTTGGGACTCCCACCGAAAGTCAGCAATAGTCTGTAGTTTGTTAGTTCAGATTCCAGATAAGGCCTCGTGTTTTGACCAGCTTCAATCGCACAGAGAACATCGGGCTCGTTAACATTAATTCTAGCGATCACCGAGTCCCTGGTCGTTGACCACATTGACGACCCAATATTATAGCTCATGAGCTTTATCTCCTGTCCGAATGCTGCGGGACTGAATGCGACCGTAAGAAACCAAAAAGCTGTGATTGTTTTGAGCTGTCTCATGGGCCTATAACCTAATTAGCTTTTCGTGATGCAGAGATCCTTCATTCATTATCTCTATAAAATACACTCCAGATGGTACTCCTGTAAGGTCAATAGAAAACCCGCTGGATCCGTTTGCCAGCGTTCCCGCCTTAGCCAGGGTACGAATGTGTTGTCCCAAATGATTGATCAATGTCAGATCGTACAACTCCACGGAACCAGATGTGATGCGAATATTTACAGCATCTTCCGTCAGCGGATTGGGGTAGACGGAGATTTCAATGGGAACAGAATTTAGTTCTTTGGCGGCTACCGGTTGAGCAGAATTCGTGTCCACCACGAGGTACTGCCCCATCATTCCCCTATCCTCATGCTCCAATATGTGACAGTGGTACATGTACGGATAGGTAGTATCTGCAAAGTCGTTGAACGGCTTGATGATCTTTACCCACCCTGGATTGCCAGACTGATTCATGGTAACAAATACGACATCCTTCCAGCCCTGCTCGCTCTCCAGAACAGGCCCATCTGATCGAGAGATTACCTGGAAAGGCTCTCCATGAATGTGGAATGGGTGAGACGATCCCGAAGTGTTCGTAATGGTCCATACTTCCATGTCGCCCATCTGAATGGTCTCGTTTATTACATTCATGTCCATGGTTGCACCATTAATGGACATTGGCGGTCCGTTGGAAAGGACAAAGCTCCTGGTGACGTCAGCATTTGACTCAAGGTAAACAGGAATAAAATTGAGTGTATTGGATAAGGAATATACCGGTGTTGGAGTGGTAGTGGGCGCTCCAACGGCAAAGCTCATAATCTTATAGTCCAGCGTGTCCAACTCATCCTGTAAAGCCACAATAAAAACCGGCTGGAATTGAACGAGTTCTGAAGCGTAACTCATAAGATCAATCGTTTGACCCTGATCGCCCGAGAAATCAATCACAATCTCTGCCCTCTCTGCAGGGCTGAGCCGAAGTCTATTTATGAGGACAGGAGACTGCAGGAATCCTCCGTCTGAACCGATTTGATAAAAGTCGCGATTGTCACTAAGCCCCAAGTAATACGTTCGCGTGTTGGAAGCATTTAGAATCCTGTATCGAATCATTTGGGCATTGGTTTGATGCTCAGCATCCAATACTCCGTTTATCATTACCGTATCTCCGGGACGTCCTGCCAATACCGGGTTGATGAATTCAAGGAAGACACCATTCTGGTCAAAAGCACGATCCTGAATGATCATAGGAATTTCATCTATACCATAAGTGTTCGGAATCATCAGCGTATCGGAATTGTCATCTTCGACAATCATCATCGCTGCAAGGCC
>DTRK01000265.1 GCA_012965955.1 Flavobacteriales bacterium | reverse complement strand
TTTGGTCTCTGGTTACCTGGAAACGCTTGAATAGCAAGAATAAAAACACAAGCAGCACTGCCAATGATCCCAGCAAAATACGTCCTATCCTGTTCTGGAATTGTATTTTAATACCCTGTTCATTGATAGCAGCAACATGTTTCAAGCTATCTGCCACTGCCTGGTTTTCATAGGAAAACCTGAACTGCTGCCGAATAACTGCTTCCTTGTTCTCCACGCTGTTGATGCTGTCGCGCATCTGAATATAGAGCTCGTGCATCTCTAAAGCCTTTTGGTCCTGACCTATAGCCTTATAGCACGTGTGCAAAGCTTTAGCAGCATCTCTTGTTTGCAAGGGTCTGCTTTGAGACATCTCCAAGGCATTTGAGGCGGCCTCTATAGCCTGTGGGTAGTTTCTCTGCAAAGAATAACCAACCGCAATTCCAAGCAGCGAAGCACATATTCCTTCCATATCACCACTGTTTTTGTTCATTTCCAAAGCACGGTTAAAATAATCCATAGATTTGGAATGGTTGCCTTGTTTTTGATCAATAACCCCCAGTCCGATTAAGGAGTTAGCTGCTCCTATACGGTATTGGATCTCCTCGCTTAATTTCAAACATTGCAATAAGTAATTCTTAGCTTTAGCATATTCCCCCAGGTATTGATAAGAGTCTCCTAAATTGATCATTGCATTACACACCGAAATCTTAGAACCATGTTCCTGCGATATTTTTAAGCTACTTGAATAATAATTGATGGCCTGTTCATATTGGTCTTGGTTACTGTATATCAATCCCAAATTATTTAGTGTATTGCCCTTACCAAGGTTATCCTTTAATTCTTCTTGTACCTTCAGACACCTCGCATAATATTCAATGGCTTTCAAATAGTTCCCCTGTTTAGTAGCAAGGATCCCCATATTACTATTTAGCCTTGCCATCATCAATTTATTACCCTCTTTTTCAAACAAACTATAAGAAAGTATTAACCGTGTAAAAGCCTTATCATAGTTTCCCATGATACCTGATGCAACACCCTGGGTATTCAGCGCCATAGCCATGTAATATGTGATGTCCTTTCTCCTAGCCAATTTGTACTCCAACCCAGCAAAATAGAAAGCACTGTCGGGTTGAGAAAAAAGATAGCCATCCCAGCTAATTGTTTGTATTGCCTTTAACCGGTTAGTGTCGGGCTGTGTGGTGTCGTTCCATACGGTCCAGAGAGAATCCAGATTTATAGTCTGACCGACACAGGGCTGCAAGGCCGTCAAACAGCATAACAGAAAAACAGCTGGGCCCAAACATTTCATAACGCAACCAAAATAATACTTACCTATGGGAAGTTACACATTAAGTCCCAGGGAAGACAGGCTGCTGGAGCACCCAGGATAACTTTACTCCCATTACACTGAGATCATCTGCTTGTGCATTGTAGAAACCTGCCTGCTGTTTCATTATTGTTTTTTGTTTGCAGAACAGCTACGCAGATTTATTTATCCATGCCCTCACAAGAGTTCTTTTCTTGCCTGTATCAGGTGAGTCTTCAAAAGATGTTCTGCTATGACAAATAAAGGCATTGTTAACAAATAGCATATCTCCTCTTTCCATATTAAAAGTTAATATGTGTTCATCTACACTTAAGTATTCATCAATACGGTCCAATGCCTGGTTTAAACCCTCAGGGACAGGCGTGTTGGACTTCTCGTATCCTGTGGTTATCCAATACCTCATGTATCTGAATCTAAAACCGGCCGAACTAATATTTAAAACAGGAAACTTATTCTTCCTTATAGTTTCAAGGGAATTGACCGTTCCCGGTGTGATGACATCCCGGATTATTGGTTGGGAGAGTATTTTTACGCCCTCAGGATAATGCTTGTTCATCCAATTGTACAGGTCTGCAGCATTTGCAAGCTGGGACAGTAAGCCTACAATATCCGGGCTGTATTCAGCAGCAGTACTGTCGGTATGAAATCCGGTCGAAGCTTTAGTCTTGGAAACAGGGATGGCTTCTTTTTTATAATCGAGATAATGGTCTTTGACATCGAATAATGCGCCATAACGGGTATTCAATGCTCCCATGGCACATGCTATCGTGCAATACAATATCCTGAGTTGGTTGTCGGGTAATTTCGAGTCTTTGGTTTGATAACACAATACACCGGGTGCTTTTTCAATGCGACCCAGTGAGTCTTGTACCCAATCCTTAATGGTTTGTAAAGCTCCATGGTTGGCATTGCTTTCAATTAGTTTTTCAGTAACCTCCTCAACATCATTAAAATGAGTGCTGCATAGGCGAATAATATCATCGGGAATGCAGATCTGAATATCCTTTAGGGGAGGTGTGCTTCCTTGCCAGCTTAATTCGTCAAGGGACCTGCTTTTTGTCATTGTTTTTGAACTTTAAAGGCCATGTGCAGGGGCAGGTCATAAAGAGGTTTGAAAAACTTTTCATCCAGTGCAATATGCTCATCATTTATTCTCAATTCGTGCACATCAGGCATTGACAAAAACCCAGCATCCTTCAAGCAAAAAAAGTAATCTTCTACCGTTTTATGCACACATTGCACGTTGACAGGCTTTCCGTCTCTCCTCCAGATTTTACCCGGGAAGAGGTTGTCTCGGCCTGAAAAATACCCGCCCTTAACATCAAAGTAAAAAGGGTATTTGTCTTTCTTTAAGAAGGCCAGAACAGGATGGGGTACGGAAAACACAAAGGCAGCTCCTGGCTTTAACAGGCTAAATATCTTTTGCATCGTTGCTCTTGTTTCTTCTAGAGACAGGTAATTGAATAAGAACATCGCTATTACCAAATCATATTGGTTTTGTTGGCCGTTGTTAAATTGCCGGATGTCTTGTGTGACATAGGTGGCGTTTTTGATATGCTGATGATCTCTTTCCCTTATGGCAATTTCAATCATCTTTTCAGAGATATCTATACCATGGACGTGGCTGGCGCCTCTTTTAAGCATTTCCCGGCCTACATAGCCTTCACCGCAGCCAATATCCAACACATTCAAATTTTGCAGTGGTTCGCAGAGGTCTAACACAAAGGGCCTTGCAGAATAATCTGATAGAAGGATTGGTTCTTTTCTACTCCAATCATCAGCCTGTTTGTTGTACAGTTTTTTCGTGTTTTTTTCGACCTTCATTTCAAAGTGTTTGAGCACGCTTGTACATGTTGTTCCAAAACATCGCCCTCAGGTTGAGTGCTTTGAGCATCCCTTTTCTGAGTTCATTGTAACTATTCGGGGTTTCATCGATTAATTCTTCAGCAATCTGCATCATGATCTTGCCATGCTCATCGTCAATTTCAGAATGCAGTTCGAAGAAGACGTAGTCTTTTTTCTTTAAGGGAGTATGATCTTGTATTGCTTTAGAGATGTATTTATAGACGTACTTCACGATAGCCTCTGTCCCTATGCCCACTGCACCGATTGCTTCAGCGGCTGAGGCATTTGAAATGACACTGCTGAACATCTCCCGCCAGATAATAACACCATCACTCAACGGTTGTTTAGCATCGACACCCAGTGCTTCCTGGAATTGCTCAAAGAGCCGTGGATGCGGGATTCCCTGTACCCACTCTTCTTCTATGCCAATAGTCTTTAACAGGTTTATTTCATCATAATCAAGGCGTCCTCCTTCTTCACTGAGATTTTCGATAAAGTGCATACGGTGTTCGTGCTTGTCTAATTTCGACATGGCGGTGGTTAGATATTTTGGGAACCATGCAGTGTAACCTTCATATTGAATTGCAAAGTCCTTTATAGCTTCCAGAGGTGAAGGGAAGTTCCCATTTTGCAAGTCAAGAAGATAAGGGTGATTTGTCGCTTCGTGCTGTATGGCTTCCTGAATTAGTTCGTGAACCCTTGTATTAATTTGTGTTCCCATGTTGTATGCTGTTCTATAGAGATTCACCCAGAGCACCATCTAAACCATGGCTTTTGCGCACATTGTTAACCCCATTACCCCTCGATATTACCACAAATATTCCAACAATTTTTTACACAATTCAAATTATTTGGTCAAAGCCTCTTCGGGGAATAGTCATTAATAATATTGATAAGACCCAAAATGGGAAGAGGTTTAGTCTTCATGAAAGAATGGATTATCTTGTGAAGAAACTGATCGAAAACCCCAATACCGTAAGGTTATTTCGTCTAAAAACAGCAAATCTAATGGGTTTCTACTCTACAGTCTCTCTAATATTGCCTTCTTCAAATGGTCTTGCGTTTTTAACATAGTCGTCAAACCAGGTGAGTACCAGCTCTTTTACTATTTCTCGATGATTTAGAAGCCCGTGGTTATCATCCTCAAAACTTACAAGTTTGTGCGGCACCCCGTATGCCATCAAACTGTCTGCGAAAGACGGGATTTGAGAGTAGCTTACATGTTGATCCTCTTTACTGTGCAGAATCAATATAGGGACATCTTTGGGCAGTTCATCGGCCCAGTAGACAGCAGATCGTTTCTCAAGCTCCGTTTCTCGGTTTTGATGGAAATCTGGAATTAATTCGATTGCTACATCCTCAATTTGATGGTGGTGTTTTATTGTTTCGTTCATATCTGTGATACCACCAATATTTACAATTGTCTTTATGTTTAGACCTGGTTCACTTTTTAAGGTTAGATAATTCATCATGCCCCCTCTGCTTATTCCCAGGAGCCCAATTTTTTCAGTGTTTGCTTTTTCAAATTCACTTAAACTTTTGATAAGGTTTCTCACATCATTTACATCGTCTCCTCCAAACTGTTCTTTTCCTTCACCACCGCTGTTGCCCCTATAGTTGGTGCCTACCACAACATAGCCTTTAGCAGCTAGCGGAGCCATTATCTCTACTACTGTTCCAACCAATTGTAGTTGCCCCATGTCCTGGTTTCCACCCCTATTGAAGACAATACAAGGGAATTCCCCAGGTGCTTTTGGAGCTACCATGAAGCCAGTTAGAAATAAACCGTCACTAATGTGGGCGATGGAATATATTTCCACTTTATCAAGGTATTCGAAATCTTCAGGATGGTGCAGGATCTTTTTATTAATAGGAGTTTTTTCATAGTCTACTGATAACCATTTAATGGTGCTCCCATTAAAATCACCATACTTCACCTTCAATTCTTCTGTAGAAGGGCCTTTAGGCGAAAAACAACCCGTTATTAGGATCAGTAAGGGATAAATCAATATGAATTTTTTTTTCATAGTAGTTATAGGATAAAAGGTTCTAACATCAATGGATCAGAATATTATTGAATATTGAAACGGCTTAAATGTAACGATATATTCATTATTCTGAAGTTAGTATTCAAAGTTCTTCTTATAGTATAATACATCCTATATTTTAAATCGGCAGACAAGACAACAGGTATTAACGAAAATGAAGCCTGCTGCCTGAAGGTTTGTCCGATGGCGAAAGAGAGTTGATTATTTTCGATCTCAAGGGCTCGGAAGTCAGCCGGGTTAACTGCATTAATGAAAAAACAATCACCCTTGGACGGCAAAACCTGCCTGCAGGAGTTTACCTGTTTGAAATCCACAGCGCGAAGGCAAAAGTGGGCATGGGGAAACTGATTATTCGCTGATATGCCCGCCAAATTGAGACCATATCTGCTCATTGCTTCTACTACTTGGCTTTCTACAGCCTTTGCACAGGATGAGTCCAACCGCATTGGATACATCTAAATCCACATAAACTCATCCTCTTATTTATTAAGTACCACTCTGAATGTTGTGCCCTTGTTGATCTCTGAGCTCTTAACAAAGATTTTCCCTCCGTGGTAGTTCTCAATAATTCTTTTGCAAAGTGAAAGGCCCAGGCCCCACCCCCTTCTCTTGGTCGTAAAGCCAGGTTCAAAAATTGTCTTAAATACAGATCTAGCCAGACCCTTGCCGGTATCCGTAATATCGATGTAAACAAATTGTGTTTGGTCAGAGACCTTTATGGTAATCCTGCCAGCACCATTCATCGCATCCACGGCATTCTTGCAGATATTTTCAATCACCCATTCGAACAATGATTTATTCAATGGCGCCAGTACATCTTTCGTTTCTTCTAAGTCCATGCTGAATTCTACCTTTTTGGACACCCTATTACTTATGTAGGTCACAGCCTCGTCCAGAATTGTATTTAAGCTTGAAGGCACTACGTCGGGTGTGGAGCCAATCTTTGAAAACCTTTCTGTAATGGTTTCCAACCGCTTTACATCCTTTTCAAATTCCGCCAACGTTCCTTCATCAACAGATTTGGTGCGCAACACCTCCAACCACGCCATTATTGAAGATAGCGGCGTTCCAAGCTGATGGGCTGTTTCTTTAGCCAATCCCATCCAAACCTGATTCTGTTCAGCTTTCCTGGAGCTGCTGAAAGCCAGATATGACACCAAAAGGAACAAGGTAATTACTCCCAACTGTATATAAGGAAAGTACATGAGCTGAGTTAAAAGTGTCGAGTTTCTATAATGAATGAATTGTGAAGAATCATCCCCAATCTTCACTTCAATTGCCTCGTTTTCACCGCGCATGATTTCCAGCTGCTCCTCGAGATATCCGGGTTCCGATACTAAAGCAGAATCAAGATTCTTATGGGAGATAATATTCCCGTCCTTCTCTGCAAGAATTACAGGAACAGTTTCGTTGTCAATAACGATCTTCAGAACAAAAGAGAGATCCCCGCGACTTTGATCATTTGCCAGTAAGCGGGTGGCCTCCGCCAATAGCTCTGCCTTCTTTCGTTCCTCATGCTGTAATTTTTCAACCAAGGTATTGGTATACCATAGCGAGGACAGGCCTATCACAACTGCGATTGCAAGAAGTATACGCTTCCAATACTGCTTTTTTGAATAGATATTCACCTTAGGAATAAGAATTTGCACAAATGTACGAATGTGATTTCTAACAATCTTAGGTCCAAATCCTCCATTTGTGCCATTTTTGAATTAAAAGGGTAACGAATTAACCTTAAAAATCATCGTCATCTTCCAGGAGCGCGCCATCGGCATCTTCATCCCATTCAATGATGAAATAGTCATCACCAAACGTCTCCTTCTTGTTTTTCTTATCGGTCTTCTTGTTTTTCTTTGTTATCGTTGTGTCTTTCTTGAACCAGCCAAATTCTTCATTTAAGATCGCCTTCAGTGTTTGCTTCTCTTTTTTCAAATCTTCTCCAATCTTCTGAACATAACTCTTCTTATCATACTTTATAATTGGATCCTGTACAGTTCCCGTCATTGAGAGGAACAACCACAAACCTAACCCGTCATCCTGTATAACACCAAACTCTTCATTTTCCTTCTTGGCCTTTTTAGACTTTTTACTCAATAACTCCGGCAGATAAATCTTGAACTTGTAGTTAATGTCATGATCAAAGGTATGATCACCAGATACGGTAATGTCAAGTGCTGAAGAGGCAATCTCCATTTTTGGAATGTGTATGTTGCGATTTTTGATCTCTATCTGGTTGCGCAGAGCAGAAAACCGAACATGCTCAAGTTCCGAA
>DTRK01000264.1 GCA_012965955.1 Flavobacteriales bacterium | reverse complement strand
GGGACGGCTTCTGTCACCACTATTGGCGGCACAAATCCATACACGTACATCTGGAACGATCCAGGTGGCCAAACTACGGTGACAGCAGTCGGACTATTGGCTGGCACGTATTCGGTCACGATTACAGACAATACAGGAACCTGTATCATCGACACTGGAATGACCGTGGTCGAACCCGCCGAATTGCTGTTGTCAACAATAACGTTAGAGGTGCTCTGCTTCGGGGACAGTACCGGTACCGCAACGGTAACGCCCAGTGGAGGCATTGCCCCTTATACCTACCTTTGGAATGACTTTAATGCACAGACGGATTCAATGGCTACAGGCCTCATTGCAGGCACCTATACCATTATTGTAACTGATAGCAATGGATGCCCAGCCACTGATACAGCTGTGGTTATTGTAGAACCCTTCGCTCCGCTTTCCGTAATTACTTCAGGTGTTAATGTGAATTGTAAAGGTGACAAATCAGGGTCGGCGAATGCTGGCGTAACAGGAGGAGTTACACCTTACACCTATTCCTGGGACGATGAATTCTTCCAAACCAACCAGATAGCGACGGGCCTGGCTGCAGGGATCTATAATGTAACAATAACCGACAGCAATAACTGTGTCATAACAGGCCCTGTAGCCATCATTGAACCGGCCCTGGCCTTGCTTGTATCAGTCACTGCGACAGATGTACCCTGCTTTGGTTCAAGCATTGGAACCGCTACGGTGAGCGCTACGGGCGGATCAAGCCCATACACGTATTTGTGGGATGCACCGGCGGGCAATCAGACTACAGCCACCGCGGTTGGACTTAGCGCCGGCACATATTCCGTGATGGTAACAGACTCTTTTGGTTGTGTTATTACAGACACGAGCGCTACCGTTAATCAACCTCCGGAACTTATTTGGGATAGCTTAACAGTGTTTGCGTCTGACATTTGCATGGGCGATTCAGCACTAGTGGGGGCAGTATACCCGATTGGAGACACCTCCTTCACCTACACCTGGGACAATGGCCTGGGAACAGGGCTGGGGCCATTCTTCGTCAATCCAACAGATACAACCACGTATACCATCACCATTGCAGATGCCTGTGGCAATGACACTTCCAAATCAGGAACAGTCAATGTAAACCCCTTGCCTGTGATCACCCTCGACAGTCTCATATTAGCAGGTTGTGTGCCCCTCACTGTTGAATTTGAAAACATGACTCAAGGGCCTGATGACAGTTTGTATGTCTGGGATTTTGGAGATGGCGTCGCATCCACTGAGTCCATGCCAGAACATACCTTTACCGCTAGCGGGACTTTCGTCGTGACCCTGACGGTTACATCTGACAAAATTTGCACGAATACCAGTTCTGGGCAGAATTTTGTGGTCGTACATCCGCTGCCAAATGTGACCTGTAGCGCTGACCCTTACGAAACCGACTCAAGGTATAAGAACATTGACTTCTTCGGTGGTACCAATGGCCTCGAGTTCAACTGGAATTTTGGAGATGGTGCAACATCCATGGATCAAAATCCTTCTCACTATTATGACACGATCGGAACCTATAATGTGGTTCTAACCGGGGTTGACACCAATATGTGCTCTGACACCTGTGAATTGGACATCAATATTATTCCCTACCACGACGTT
The DNA here is from genome assembly GCA_012965955.1 of Flavobacteriales bacterium. Lineage (GTDB taxonomy): Bacteria > Bacteroidota > Bacteroidia > NORP154 > NORP154. The sequence continues at coordinate 5,842 of DTRK01000264.1, read as the reverse complement.
GTCGTGCCCAACGCTTTCACTCCAAACCCAAATGGCTCAAATGGCGGGACCTATGACATATTTGGGTATGAGAACGACGTATTTTTCCCCGCTGCAGACTACATTGTAGAATTTCACATGATGATCTTCAACAGATGGGGGGAGCTGGTTTTTGAAACGTTTGATATCAACATCGGCTGGGATGGATATTACAAAGGAAAACTTTGTCAGCAAGACACCTATGCCTGGAGAATAAATGTGACCTTTATCGATAAGGTGACAATTGACCGGATGGGTGAGATAACATTAATCAGGTGATTATGGAGAACTTAAGAAGAATAATATTGGGGATTGCGGCACTGGCTTTCATGCTGGCTTCCGAGGGAAATGCGCAAATCAAGTGGACCAAAGAGCAAAAGGACTTGAAAAAGGAAGCCGACTATTATTACGGATTTGCCGCCTATCCCAAAGCCAAAAAAATTTACCTGGAGCTTCTGAAAGTGGACAGTCTAAATGCGGAGCTCAATTATAAAATGGGAGTATGCATGCTACTGGCAGAAAACGATAAAGTGAATTCGGCGCCTTACTTTGAACGTGCCAGCAATGCCGGTTTTGTTGAAGCGCATTACTACCTCGGCAACTTTTATCACCTTCAGAATGAATTTGACAAAGCCATTCGATATTACTCCATGTACCTGAATGCCGACAAGAAAAGAAAAGACATCGAGAATGAAGAAGTCCTGTTTAGAATCGAGTCTTCCAATAGAGCAAAGGAAATGATGGCCCTTCCTGTTGATGTGGAAATTGAAAATATGGGGCAATCAATCAATACAAAGTACCACGAATATGTCCCTATCATTTCGGCAGACGAATCAGTCTTGATCTTCACTTCACGTAGGGAGGGAAGCACAGGAGGGAAGAAAGACCCCTATGGAAGATATTACGAAGACATCTACATCTCCTATAAGGAGAACGGGAAATGGACATCGCCTGTCGACATAGGCGCTAATATCAATACAGACAACTACGATGCAGGTGTGGGATTGTCATCAGATGGTTATACGCTGATTGTTTATAAAACCAACAAATCCCAGACAGGGGGAGATCTCTATTGGTCAGGCCTGGAAGGCAATGTATGGCAAGCACCTATTAAGTACGATGACAATATCAATAGCGACTATGTGGAGCCCAGTGCGAGCCTGTCTTCTGATGGAAACAAGATCTATTTTTCAAGCAACCGGCCAGGGGGGCTTGGGGGCAGGGATATCTATCGTGCTGTCCGATTTCCGAATGGAGAATGGAGCCTCCCTACGAATTTGGGGCCGCACATCAATACGCCGTATGATGATGACGCACCTTTCATCCACCCGGATGATAAAACACTTTACTTCAGCTCAAAGGGACATAGCACCATGGGCGGTTATGACATCTTTAAGTCGAGCCTGCAAGAGGACGATTCATGGACAGCACCTGAAAATCTTGGATACCCTATCAATACTACTGACGATGACAGGTACTTTGTGCTCTCAGCTGATGGCAAGCGTGGCTATTATTCTTCAGAGAAGAAAGAGGGTTTTGGCGATCAGGACCTCTATGTCATCCATCTCCCTGATGCTACCAGGGATTTAACGCTCATCAGAGGAATTGTTACTTCTGAAACTACGGGAGAGGCACTTAAAGCTCTCATCACCATTAGAAATTACGAAACCAAGAAAATGGAGGCCTTGCATAAATCCAATTCAATAACCGGAAAGTTCTTATTGGTAATCCCTCCCGGCAAGAAAATGAGGATGACCATCGACGTTCCAGGTTACCAGGGCCATCAAGAAGTTCTGTACTATCCACGTGATGAAGGATTTAAGACCCTGGAAAAGAGTTTTCTCTTAAAACCCGTGAAAGGAACCAATTAGAAAGCCATGCTTAAAAAGACCACATATCTGGTACTGATTTTGACCGGGTCTTTGTCAATTTCAAGCTGGGAAACTGCTACATGCCAGGACATCCAGTTCTCTCAATTCTATGCGGCACCATTATATCTCAATCCGGCACTTACCGGCAATACAGAACAGTTCAGGATAGCGGGCACTTACAGAAAACAGTGGCCAAAAATTCCGGGAGCCTGGACCTCACAGACTTTTGCATACGACCAGAGCATTAGGAAAATCAATAGCGGAATAGGTTTGCTGCTGATCCATGACAAAGCTGGTACCGCCGGCCTCAGGTTCACAAATATAGGCCTGTGTTATGCTTTCAAATTTCCTATTACCAGAAAGGTGTTCTCCAGTTTTGGAGTTCGCGCATCCTATACCACCAGGGCTATCAACGCGGATGAGCTCGTGTTCTGGGATCAAATTGTTCGGGATGACCCCACTTCCCTGGAAATCTTAAGTAGTAATGTGGTTAAATACGCAGACTTCTCAACCGGGTACATCGTCTACTCCAAAACTTCCTGGATAGGTGCAGCATTTGATCACCTCACCACTCCCAATCAATCATTTATAGGTTTGGATACGAAATTACCACTGAAGTATAGTGTTCATGCCGGACACCGGTTCCCGCTCAAAAAAACGGTAAAAGGCAATGTCCAAAACAGCCTTTCTGTTGCTGCCAACTATAAGGGTCAGCTGCAATGGGATCAATTCGATGTTGGGGTGTATATGACAATTAATGGAATAGTAGGAGGGCTTTGGTATCGTGGAATCCCGGGATTGAAAGCCTATAAACCGGGCTACTCCAATAACGATGCCCTGGTGTTCTTGCTTGGGTACCAGATGAAAGAAGTGATTAGCATCGGATATAGCTTTGATCTTACCATCTCAAGACTGACCATTGCCTCCGGAGGCTCCCACGAGATCAGCCTTATCTACGAGTACGCCCAACCCAAATATAAAAGGGACAATATGAAAAAGGACTTCATGATGCCTTGCATGAAGTTTTAGGCTATCCCGACATAAGCTTTAACTTAGTGCGTACTGGTCATTGTTTCCGGCACGCAAACAGTAAAATCGGCCTTGCCTTTATTGTCCTTTTCCAGCTTGTCAATCGCCTCCTGTGAAACCGTTGTGATCGTTACAATCGTAAGCTCGGAGTTCGAATGCTTAAGGTGCCAGACAATACTCTCGTAGTTATCAGAATGATAGGCACCGTTGTAGTGCAAGAACGTTTTCCCTGCTGACCAATTTTTCAAAATGAAATGGGCCATCGTTGCATCTTTGAGGTTTTGTGACTTGGGCAGATTTTCGCCTCCGTGTCCCATGCCTCCCATTTTCAGCATGTCCTTGTAGCAATCCAGGTTTCCGTCATACGCAATTGGAAGTGGTGGAATATACCTTTTGGCCTCCCCTGACAAGGTTTCCAGGGCCTCGAATCCTCCCATGTACACCATGGAGGCATATCTTCTGGGTACGTTGGAAGCCACGAATTTCAGATTATGCTCCTTTGCCAGATTGATCAACGGCTTATAATCTGTCTTATAGTTGGCCCATAGCCTGCAGTCCGATTCAAATTTCTTCTCACTGATCAGGCCTTGCAGGTACTCATCTAACACAAGCTGGTCGTCAGCTTCAAACATCTCTGCACCCAATATGAGGCCGTCTTTCTTTTTCTCGAACAGGTCCCTGGTCAGCTCAAGCTGCAACCAATGGGTGATTGGATTGTCGTGGTACTCACCGAAAAGCACTATGTCAGCCGTCAAGGCCTCAGCCAGCATTTCCTTGTAATCCACCGATTTTCCTTTCACACCATAGATAAGGTAGGCTGGTTTATCACTCTTAAATGCCAAGAGTGATACCAAGGCCAGTGGAAGAATGGAAGTCTTGAGTTTCATGATGTGAATTTATGTTCAAACAAACTTAGGCATTAATCCCTATCACAAAAAGGCCTAATTTTGTAGCAAATTTCTGATTAAAGACACGAATCCCCGTTAGTCTCTGAAATCAACTTTTTGCGGTGCTTGCAGGGATTCAAAGCACTCTTCCCGTCCGCCATAGCGAAACGCGAAGGTGGATTAAAATCGCAATGGCACACAAAGCTGGATTTGTGAATATTATCGGCAACCCCAACGTTGGAAAATCAACGTTGATGAACGTGCTTGTGGGCGAGCGTGTCTCTATCATTACTTCCAAAGCGCAAACCACAAGGGACCGGATTATGGGTATCGTTAACGGCGATGACTTTCAAATTGTGTACTCTGATACTCCTGGTGTCATTGACCCTGGTTATAAGCTCCATGAAAAGATGATGAAGTCTGTACAAACCGCCTTTACCGATGCAGATATCATGTTGTTCATGACCGATGTTACAGAATCTGAGAAATCGACAGAAGCGACAGTTGAAAAGCTGAAGAAAGTAGCGGCGCCGCTTGTTATCCTGATCAACAAAGTTGACCTGGTAGGGCAGGATGAGGTAAAAGAACTGGCGAAAAGGTGGGCACAGCTGTTTCCAAAAGCGATACTCCTTCCTATCTCTGCCCTTAAGAAGTTCAATACAAAAGGGGTATTTGAAATAATACTGGAGCATCTGCCTGAATCACCTGCCTATTTCCCGAAAGATCAACTCACCGATAAACCAGAGCGCTTCTTCGTAGGAGAAATCATCAGGGAAAAGATCTTCAAGTACTACAAACAGGAGGTCCCCTACTCTGTAGCTGTGGTAATTGAATCGTTTAAAGAAGAACCGAAAATTGTAAAGATACGGGCAGAGATAGTTGTAGAGAGAGAATCACAAAAGGGCATCATGATAGGGCATAAAGGGAAGGCTCTGAAAAATCTGGGGATTCAGGCTCGCCGGGAAATTGAGAATTTCCTTCAGAAAAAAGTATTTCTTCAGACGTATGTCAAAGTTGATAAAGATTGGAGGAGGAGTGAAAGATCACTTAAGAATTTAGGTTACGGGGGGTAGTGAAGCTCTCACTCTCAAATCCAAAATCGCAAAGCAGAAATAAACAATGTCTAACATCATTTCCATAGTAGGAAGGCCCAACGTTGGAAAGTCCACGCTTTTCAACCGCCTGACGAAATCGCGGCATGCGATTGTCGACAGCATAAGCGGAGTCACGCGGGACAGGCATTACGGAAAAGTAGATTGGAACGGCCGGGAGTTTTCTGTGATCGATACCGGTGGTTACGTAACAGGATCCGACGATATTTTTGAAGCCGAAATACGCAAGCAGGCTGAGATTGCCATATCAGAATCTGATCTGGTGATCTTCATGGTTGACGTCGAGGCCGGCATCACTGGAATGGACCAGGAATTGGCACAAATATTGAGACAATCTGACACCAAAGTGTTGGTGGTGGCAAACAAGGTTGACAACAACGACAGGCTGCCGCAGGCGAGTGAATTCTACGCTTTTGGTATGGGAGAAATTTACAGCATATCATCGATCAACGGGATGGGAACCGGAGAGCTGTTAGATGAAATTGTTTTGTCACTCAAAGACAGCAAGGAGGACAGTAAAGAAGGGCTTCCCAGGTTTGCGGTTGTTGGAAGGCCCAATGTTGGCAAGTCTTCCCTCGTGAACGCCCTGGTCGGAGAAGATCGAAATATTGTAACAGACATTGCTGGTACGACCAGGGATGCCATTGATACACACTACACTGCTTTTGGCCATGACTTCATTTTGGTGGACACTGCCGGAGTCCGTAAGAAGGGAAAGGTGCATGAAGACTTGGAGTTCTACTCGGTAATGCGATCTATAAGGGCTATTGAAAATTGTGATGTTGTTATTTTGCTAATTGAAGCACTGGAGGGCATGAACGCCCAGGATATGAACATCTTTCACCTGGCAGAACGCAACAGCAAAGGAGTCGTAATTCTGGTGAATAAATGGGATACTATGGATAAAAAGGAAACAAATACCATT
>DTRK01000263.1 GCA_012965955.1 Flavobacteriales bacterium | reverse complement strand
TCATATAATTTAGTGGTGTCCGTTAAACCGGATGACTCTAATACCGTATTCATCGGCGGTACTAACATATACAGGTCAGGCGATGGATTTACAACTCCCAATAACACTACCCAAATTGGAGGATACAAGGAGAGCACGGAACTACCCTACTTCCAAATGTACCCGAATCACCATCCTGATAATCATGTTCTGGCCTTTCTACCCTCTGATCCAAACATACTTTTCTCAGCCAATGATGGTGGAGTCTTCAGAACGGATGACTGCCTAAATAGTGATGTTGTATGGACTCCACTAAATAATGGATACCGCACAACGCAATTTTATACGGTCGCAATTGATCATGGCCCCACGAATAGCGATATAGTCTTTGGAGGATTACAGGACAACGGCACCTATTGGACCAGCTCATCAGACCCGCTTGCACCATGGGTGATGCCATCCACAGGTGACGGCTCCTATTGTGCGCTTTCGGATGATGGTGCGTTCTATTATTTCTCCAGGCAAAATGGAAAGGTGCTGAAAGCTACACTCGACCTAAACGGAACCCCAACTGCATTTAACAGAATGGACCCAATAACGGGAGATGATGGAGACTACCTCTTTATCAATCCCTTTATACTCGACCCTTCGGACAACAACATAATGTATCTCGCCGAGATGTATGACCTTTGGAGAAACGATGATCTCGGTTCTATTCCGATGGTGAACGAATATGATTCCATCAGTACGGGGTGGTCACAGTTTTCAAATGTTTCTCTTACGTCCTCCTATATTACGACGCTGTCTTGTTCTAAAGCAAACCCGCAACACCGCGTTTATTACGGCGCCAACAACTCGCAGATCTATAGGATTGACAGTGCCCATACCGGGGATCCAGTTGCTATCAATATTAAATCCAATATTTCCAACGGAGGCTACACGTCCTGCATCGCCATCGATCCCAGGGATGCGGATAAGGTATTGGTAGTTTATTCCAATTACGGTGTGTACAGTTTGTGGTATACGGAGGATGGTGGTGGTTACTGGCACAAGGTGGCGGGCAACCTGGAAACCGGCCCACCTGTTGGTGCGCCAAGCTGGATGGTGCATTTAGGAGATGGCCCCTCTTGCCGTTGGGCATCAATTATTCCCATGGGTCAGGATAGCACATTGTATTTACTGGGTACAAGTGTGGGTTTGTTTACTACCTATGAATTGATACCAGACTCAACGACGGGAGATTCTACAAATTGGACCCCGCAAGCGGCCATGTCTATAGGAAATGTAGTGGCTGACATGATTGACTATCGCGCGTCGGACGGTTTTGTAGCAGTCGGCACCCACGGTAACGGTGTATATACCACATGGCTCTTCGGTGAACCAATTGAAGAGAATTCTGATGACAGCGGCAATATTACAGTGGGGGTATTCCCAAACCCAGCGTCCGACCGTATCACTTTTGGATTTGAGCTCAGTGAGGCCGGTGCAGCTACCATTAATATTTATAATAGTTCTGGAAAGAAAATAGCTGAGTTGGGCAATTCGTCTCTGGCTAAAGGAGTTCACCAAATTGAATATAATACCAGCAAGTTAAGCGCTGGTGTTTACTTGTATTCACTGACCACAAATTCTGTAACTAAGTCTGGCAGGCTGATCGTTATTTAGTTAGTCAAAGACTCGATCTGTTTCTCCAGCACCGCGATCCTCTCTTCAGCTTCTGAACGTTTCTTATTCTCGATCGCCACAACGCTTTCGGGAGCATTGTTCACAAACTTCTCATTGTCAAGCTTCCTCATTATTGAGCTGAGAAAACCTTTGGTGTACTCCAACTCTGAAATGAGTTTCTTTACTTCTGCCTCTGCATCAACCTCCCTGTTCATCAGGACAAAGCATTCAACTGATCCAATCACCAGTGTCTGACAGTTCTCTGGCTTTTCAATCGAGTATACCAACTCTTCAAGATTAGCCAGCTTAGAGATAACAGGATCAAAAGTTCTTGTATCCCCACTCTCACTATTGACAATAAGCGTCAATGACTCCCTAAAGGGAATGTTCTTTTCCTTCCGAAGCGTTCTCAGTTCTTTAATGAGTCCCGCCGCCTCTTCGAATTCTTCAATTAGCGCTTTATCAATCTCACCAACTGCTGGCCATTGCTCAACAACCAAGCTTTCATTGTCCTTCCTTTCTCCTATGATATGCCATATCTCTTCCGAGATGAAAGGCATGAATGGATGTAACACCTTTAGCAAGCCTTCAAAAATTTCAATGGTGTCTTGATATGTTTTACCGTCAATTGGTTTTTCGTACCCCGGCTTAACCGCTTCCAAATACCAGGAGCAGAAGTCATCCCAAATCAATTTGTAAACCGACATCAAGGCATCGGATATCCTAAACTTTGAATAGTGATCGTCTATCTTAACAAGCGACTCATTGAATCTGGACTTGAACCATTTGACTGCAAGTTCTGCAGCTTTATCCTGATCTGCATTCTCGTCAATCTCCCACCCTTTAATCAGGCGTAGGGAATTCCAAATCTTGTTGCAGAAATTGCGGCCCTGTTCACACAAACTCTCGTCAAAAAGCAGGTCATTGCCGGCAGGCGAGCAAAACAACATGCCCGTGCGTACACCATCTGCAGAGTACTTGGCCATAAGGTCAAGAGGGTCAGGAGAGTTGCCTAAGGACTTGGACATCTTCCGGCTTTGCTTATCTCTTACGATCCCTGTTAAGTAAACGTTTGTGAACGGCTTCTCCTGCCTGTATTCATACCCGGCCATGATCATTCTCGCCACCCAGAAGAACAATATCTCCGGAGCTGTTACCAGGTCATTTGTTGGGTAATAGTATCGAATATCTTCATTGTCGGGATCCAACACTCCATCGAATACTGAGATCGGCCACAACCATGAAGAGAACCAGGTATCAAGCACATCTTCATCCTGTTTCAGGTTGCTGTGACCCGCCAATTTTTGTGCTTCTTCCGCAGTTTCTGCGACTACAATTTTACCATCTTCATCATACCATGCAGGTATGCGCTGGCCCCACCAAAGTTGTCGGGATATACACCAGTCGTGAACATTCTCCATCCAGTGCTTGTACGTCGCCTTGAACTTGGAGGGATAGAATTTAACGGTGTCATCCATCACGCAATCCAGTGCTGGCTTGGCCATTTCTTCCATTTTACAAAACCATTGCATGGAGAGTTTAGGCTCTATCACCGCATCTGTACGCTCAGAAAACCCCACAGAGTGGTCAAATTCTTCCGTCTTGATCAAGAATCCCTTCTCCTTCAACTCTGCATGGATTAGCTCTCGTGCCACTTCCCTATCCTCACCTACAAACAATTGGGCTTTCTCGTTTAGCGTACCATCATCATTCAGTATATCGATGGTTTCAAGCTTGTGCTTTATCCCCAACTCGTAGTCGTTGATATCATGTGCTGGAGTAACCTTGAGGGCGCCTGTTCCAAACTCCATATCCACATAGGCATCATATATAATCGGGATGGGCCTATCTATGAGAGGCACCAGGGCCATCTTATCCTTCAAGCCAGCATATCGCTCATCCTCCGGATTTACGCATATTGCGGTGTCGCCCAGAATGGTCTCTGGCCGGGTGGTCGCAATGGTCACCTTCTCATCAGAATCCTGAATTGCGTATTCAATAAAATACAGCTTACCGATGACATCTTTATGGACAACCTCCTCATCCGAAACTGCAGTTAAGCCCCTGGGATCCCAGTTTACCATGCGCACGCCGCGATAGATCAATCCTTTGTTGTACAGATCAACAAATACTTTTATAACCGCATCGGAAAGTTTGTCTTCCATGGTGAATCTCGTTCGACTCCAGTCACAAGATGCACCGAGTTTCTTTAGCTGCTCAAGAATAATGCCCCCATGCCTTTCCTTCCATTCCCATGCCTTTTCAAGGAACTCCTCCCTTGTAAGGTCTTTTTTCTGCAGTCCTTCTTCTTTGAGCCTGGCAACCACCTTGGCTTCAGTTGCGATGGATGCATGGTCGGTTCCGGGTACCCAGAGGGCATTCTTCCCTTGCATGCGTGCCTTGCGGACCAGTACATCCTGAAGCGTAATGTTCAGCATATGCCCCATGTGAAGCATCCCCGTCACGTTAGGGGGAGGTATGACTACGGTGTAAGGCTCCCTATCGTCAGGAACGGATTTAAAGTAACCCTTATCCAGCCAGTCTTTGTACCACTTATCTTCGACTGTGGCGGGATCATAATGTTTTGCGATCTCCATACTATCTTCCTAGCTGCATCGTTATCTTAATGGATGGCATGATTTTGGGTGCTAAATTAAATAATTGAGTCCAGAATCAACGGCTTGTTAATTATTGTTAATTTATATTAAATTAAGTAATTTTGTGTGTAATATTGATAGTCTATCAAACAAATATAAAAGGATGAAGAAGTTAATATTGTCTCTTATTGTAGTAGGATGTTTAGGATTCACAGCGATTGCACAAGCACCTCGTAACGAACCCATTAAAGTTCAGCCGGCAAAAGTAGCTGCTCCACAAACGGCAACCCAGGTAGCTCAGGAGGCAACACCTGTAAATACAAATGCGCCAACGATTGAGTTCGAAACTGACGTAATCGATTATGGAACAGTTGAGTATAATGGTGATGGCCTTAGAGAATTTGCTTTTACGAACACTGGTAAGGAGCCATTGATCATTACAAGAGCGAAAGGGTCTTGCGGATGTACTGTTCCAACCTGGCCAAAGGAGCCAATCATGCCTGGTGAAACGGGTGTGATCAAGGTTAAGTATTCAACTAACCGGCCAGGTAGATTTACCAAAACAATAACGATATCTTCCAATGCCAAGACGCCTACAAAGCGCCTCACAATTAAAGGAACGGTTAAGCCTAAGCCTGTAGAAGAAAGCATTGAGACTTTACCTGTAAAGAAAGCAACTGATGGTGCTACTCCTATAGAGAATCAGCAGTAAGATTCAGGTTAATATTTATGTATAGAAAGAGAAGCGGCCAGGCTGCTTCTTTTTTTTTGCCATAATCGGATATAGAAATGCGCGTTACTTCCATCATCATTCTATTATTTGCATTTGGAATTGCTGCGTTCGGTCAGAACAAGGCTGCAATCACCTTTGAGGAGACCGTTATAAAATTCCCCAAGACTCAAGGTGGAGATGTGCTCAACTTCTCGTATCCTTTTAAGAACACCGGAACCGAACCCCTTATCATCGAAAACATCAAAGTGGCCTGCACTTGCACAAAACCGGTATGGCCGAAGCACCCTATCATGCCAGGTAAATCAGATAGTATTACCGTTGAGTTCGATACAAAAAAGGTATGGGGCTGGCAGGAAAAAGAATTGCGTATTTACTCCAACGCCAGTGACGCCTATACATCAGTGTACTTCAAAGGGAATGTGAAGAAAGGCGAGTATGTTAAAAAGGAACGAGAGAAAAAGTAATTATGCCACAGATTTCACTTAGAGGAGCCGCGATGCCTGAATCGCCAATCAGAAAACTGATGCCTTATGCGGAAACCGCTAAAGCAAACGGTGTCAAAGTGTACCATCTCAATATTGGACAACCCGATATTGAAACACCTATAGAGGTATTGGACCACATGCGCAATCTGGATCGCACGGTGATCGAGTACAGCCATTCAGCTGGATATGTTTCTTATCGTGAAGGATTAACAAAGTACTACGCCCAACACAATATAACTGTAACAACAGATGAAATCCTCGTTACTACGGCAGGTTCTGAAGCTATCCTGTTCGCTATGCTCTCGTGCATGAACCCAGGCGATGAGATTATTATTCCTGAACCATTTTACACCAACTACAGTGGATTTGCTGGGGCTGCATCTGTTTCAGTGGTTCCAGTAACGTCAAATATCGAGGATGGTTTTGCATTGCCACCTATCGCGGATTTCGAACCACTTATCACTGACAAGACCAGAGCAATCATGGTCTGCAACCCGAATAATCCCACAGGGTACCTCTATTCAAAGGAAGAGATGGAGTCCCTTGCCGAGCTCGTAAAGAGACATGATCTATACCTTATTGCCGATGAAGTTTACAGAGAGTTCTGCTATGATGGGAACGAACACTTCTCGGCCATGCACCTTGATGGTATAGATGACAATGTGCTGCTTGTGGATTCAGTCTCGAAACGATACTCAATGTGTGGAGCAAGAGTGGGCACTTTGATCTCTAAAAACAAATTGGTGATTCAGACAGCACTCAAATATGCGCAGGCGCGGTTGAGCCCTCCTACATTTGGACAAATTGCGGCTGAGGCAGCATTGAGTACCCCACAATCCTACTTTGATGAGGTTTCAGCAGAGTATGTAAAGCGAAGAGACCTTGTTGTCAAACTGCTAAATGAGATAGATGGTGTTTTTTGCCCCAAGCCAAGTGGAGCGTTTTATGTGATCGCACGTTTACCAGTTGACGATTGCGATAAGTTTTGCCAATGGCTCCTGGAAGAATTCCAGCTGGACGGACAAACGGTCATGATGGCTCCTGCCTCTGGATTCTACGCCACCGAAGGCTTAGGACTCAACGAGGTACGAATTGCGTATGTTCTCAACGAAGATGATTTGACTCAGGCTATGGCTTGTCTTAAAGCCGCATTACAGGCTTATCCTGATAAGGTATAAGTCCTATCCCCCATTTATCAGGTCACATTTTGTATCTTTATTGTCGCTTTAAGGCTAAAGAAGAACATCTTCAACTCTCCCAATGAAAGATGCTGTCAAATTATTTAGTATAGTCAACACACTGCTTGTCGCCCTGGTGGTTTTCCACATTGCATTTTATTTCATCGCCAGTCCTATATTGTCAGATCGTCTACCGATCGATACGGTTATCAGAGATATTTCTGAGGAAGAGGAAAAAGCAGAATCCCAACTCAAGAAGGAATGGATAGAACATATGCACCAGGCTGCTCCTGGGGCAGACTGGAAATCAATTGAATTTGACAACCGCTGGAAAAAATACCAATTCAAACTCACAGCACTCAAAAAAGGGGGTCGCGGCAACAAGTTTGTGAGTGTGGCATCAGGTGCATTGACAGGGGAATGGATAGAAAAAGGCAGCCGCAACCTAAGCGGAAGAATCCATGTCGCTGATATGGATACAGCCACCAATATGATCTATTGCGGCTCATCTGGCGGGAATATTTGGAAGGGCAATATGGATGGTACGGGTTGGACCTCCCTTAATGACAATTTACAGATGAGCAGCATCAAGATGGTCGATGTGCTGCATCACAGTAACGGCGTCCGGCTTTTGGTGGCAGATGGAGGGGATAATTTCTTCTTTTCAGACGATGATGGCACTACCTGGGATACTGCATCAGGATTGGCAGCTGTGCAGGATTGGGGATATATCATGCGTGCGCTTGTGGTAAACAATGCTGCCCATACCATCTATCTGCTATGTCAGCAATGGGACTATGTGGAATGGGGAGCAACGACCTGTATATATAGATCAGATGATTTAGGAGCTTCATTCAATGAAGTACAATGCTTCTTTTCCGGTACTTACGGCT
>DTRK01000262.1 GCA_012965955.1 Flavobacteriales bacterium | reverse complement strand
TTCCCCGCAACAAGGGATTAAGAAGGGGAAATAAGCGCTGGCCAATTCTCTCTGCACGGCGAACTTCTTCCCGCTCACCTAGCAATAGTGCCGGGCGAAAAATGCCGATCTTTTGCTTAAACTGCTCCCTTACGTTATCCTCTAGCAGTCCCTTGATGTTACAATAAAAATTCGAAGAGCCCGTGTTTGCTCCAAGGGAGGAGACCAATGCGAAGTACTCCGCTCCATTCTCGTTGGCAAACTTGGAGATCCTAAGGGGGATATCATGATCTATTTTGATGAACTCCTGCTGTGATCCGGCCTTCTTTATAGTTGTACCAAAACAGCAGTAAACATGATTCGCTTCCACCAGTGATCTGAAGCTGAGCAAGTTGTCAAAATCAACTACGTGCTGTTCAAGTTTCTCATGTTCAAGTTCCAACAACCTCCTGCTGAGCAGGCGTACTTTTCCATACCGCTTGTCTTTGAGGAGTTGCTCTACGACAAATCCGCCTATGAGGCCAGTGGCACCGAATACTACCGCTGATTTCAGTTCTGCGTCCATTGCATATCCTTCATGCACTATTGCAATAATGTATAAATTTATCAAAATTGAAGTTGTAATGCGCATTCTGATCATAGAACCTTATTTTACTGGATCTCATCAGTCGTGGGCCGAGGGTTATCAGCACAACAGCCAGCATGAGATTGAGGTTCTTTCCCTAGCCGGGAGATATTGGAAATGGCGCATGCACGGTGGTGCCATAACTCTGGCAAAGAAATTCAACGAAGGTGCTTACCAGCCCGACTTGATTTTAGCAACGGATATGTTGGATCTTACTAGTTTCCTGTCCCTGACCAGGAGAAGGATAAATGGTATTCCAGTGGCCATCTATTTCCACGAAAATCAGCTCACTTATCCATGGTCGGAGAAGGATAGAGACATTCAAGCTGGCCGTGACAATCATTATGGCTTTATCAATTATGTGTCAGCCCTGGCGGCAGACTACGTTTTCTTCAATTCCGAGTATCACCGTGATTCATTTCTTGGTGCCTTGCCAAATTTTTTGAAAGGTTTCCCTGACTATAATGAATTGGAAACTGTAGAACGGATTGAGAAGCATTCACAAGTATTAAACCTTGGATTGGACCTGGGTGTGTTTGATGCATTTGCTGGTGTGAGAAAGCCCTCCGTGCCGGTACTCCTCTGGAATCACCGGTGGGAGTATGATAAGAATCCAAAGGACTTTTTTGAGGCACTGTATACACTGCAAGGTGATAATATTGACTTTAAGCTCATTGTGATGGGAGAGAATTTTAGCCAGCAGCCTGATGAATTCGAAGAAGCCAGGGTGCGGTTAGCGGATAAGTTGCTGCATTTTGGATATGCAGAGAGCTTTGAGGAATATGCACAATGGCTCCAACGAGCCGATATCATTCCCGTTACTTCATACCAGGATTTTTTCGGCGGCTCCATCGTTCAGGCCATGTATTGCGGGGTCATCCCGCTATTGCCTAACCGATTGGCTTATCCACAACATATTCCCAATAACCTGCACGACAAGTTGCTTTATAGCGATAATTCTGAGCTGGTGCCGAAACTAAAGGCTCTTATAGCCGAGTCCTCGCAAATGGATAGGGATGTCCTAAAGGCGCATGTAGCTGGTTATGATTGGTCGAGGATGGCTGTCGAATATGATCAGGTACTTGCTTCGTCACGCTTGCCAAAGTAGGCAATCATAAATCCACCGGTTCCAAACATGAGCAAACTGTAGATAGCAGGGGTAATCGACATCAGGGAGTTTTCTAAAAGAGTCGTCACAATCACCAGTGCCAGTGTTCCATTCTGAATGCCAGATTCTATCGATATTGTAATCGATTGAGGCAAAGACAGTCTAAGCAGTTTAGCAGATAAAAATCCAACCAGCATCGTAGCGACATTCAATCCCAGGGTCGCCATCCATACTGCTCCAAAATGGTCAATCAATACTTGCTTCTCCTTGATTACTGCGGCAACTATAATTAGCAAAAGAAAGACTGCTGAGAATATTTT
>DTRK01000261.1 GCA_012965955.1 Flavobacteriales bacterium | reverse complement strand
GTTTTGGTAGATGGTTTTGAACAGACTTTCAACAACACCGAGATAATTCGGATTGACCCCGAAGAGAGAGAGGACTTTTCAAAGCGTGTGAGTGGTGACATCTTTTCCGGTTCATTTGATGAACCTGACGAACCAGACCCTCCCAAAAAGAGTGTTCCAAAACAAAAGACACGTCTTCCCAACGAGATCAATCTGCACATGGAGGATCTAAGAGACGAATATTCAGATCTTTCTGCCGGAGAAAAGTTGCAACTTCAGCTGCGGTACTTCAATGAGAAATTGGAAGAGGCTATAAGGTTAAAAAAGAAAAGTCTCATTGTAGTTCATGGAGTGGGGAAGGGCACCTTGCGTGCAGAAGTGCGATTGATACTGGATGACTACCCCAATATTACGTATTGCGATGCCTCTTATGATGCCTATGGTTACGGAGCCACCGAGGTGATGATAAACTAGATCTGCACCAACTTCTTTCTTTCTAGATCTATTGTGGTCTTCTCACTTTTTCTGCCGATTCGTTACAAACGCAATCACCCTTCCGTTAACATCCGCCCGGTGATACATTGATCGTATCCGCGGCAGGAGCAGTGGAAGTGTCTATTGGCGTAACCTGAAGCGTGTAGGTCGTGTCCGCAACGATCTGAAGAACTCTGCTCATTGAGCCAGTTGACCAAAGGAAATTATAGGCAGTATCTGTACTTCCATCCAGTGTCAAAGTATCACAAGCGCAGCGGGTCGTATCTGCAGGTAGTGTCACATTGGTATAAGTTCCCGCTGAGTCAAAGATGGTCGTTATTGTTATAGGCATGATCACATTAAAGCATGTATCAGTTACAATAGGAGGGGGAGGAGTCGGTTCCGTTACTTTTAACTCATCCTTCTTGCATTGGGCAAGAACAGCGAACATACCTATGCCCAGGAGCACAAGCGCATTTAATTGAGATCGGGAAAGCATCTTAAGTTTCATAACAGCTCCAATATATCAATTTAGCTTATAAAATAATCCTACTCCAATTCCTATCGTATTTGTGTAATGGTCTACAGCAACACCCTTGAAGGTAGGATGCTTTATTATTGGAGAAAATGCATAGGTGTAAGCGGGTTCAATATACATTGATAATTTTGGACTAACATCAAATTGAACGCCCATGGCAATCAATGCATTGATACCTGCTGAAGCTGGCATTAGTGTTACTGTGTAGGTGGTTTTATAGTCTAGATGCTGGTAGGTGCTCCGAGTTTTAGCTGGAAAATTAAAGTTGAACAACACTCCGGCTGATGCATAGAAGGTCAGCTTTTCCAGTTGCAGGTGATACTTTAATCTAACGGGAATATCAAGATATTTCCCTGAGTAGTTGAAGGCAACACCGGGAGTGGAGTCTAAGGCTAAGAAT
Organism: Flavobacteriales bacterium; assembly: GCA_012965955.1. Taxonomy (GTDB): domain Bacteria; phylum Bacteroidota; class Bacteroidia; order NORP154; family NORP154. Next base: position 647 of record DTRK01000261.1, on the reverse strand, counting down.
AATGTTCTTTCCTGGGAATACCATACACCAGCTTCTACTGCAAAGTTCTTTGAATGCCTAAAATTGAAGTTGATACCAGCCGAGTATTCGAACGGACTCGCCCCACCAAGATCCCTGGTACGCTTGACATAATCGCCCATAGTATTATTGGTAATGACGGTGTACTTACTGTTGTTGTAAGCCAGGAATGGCCCCACCGAGAATATTGGATACTTGCTGGAATCGGCTTTCTCTTGGGTATCCTTCTGCTGAGTTGTATCAGTTGCGCTGATCTCCTCAACCATCGCACTCTCCAGGCCATCGGCCAGGGAAGTGTCAATTACAGCAGCACCAGTATCCTTGTTATCATTATCCGATAATATTTCCATGGAGATACTATCAGAGGTATTGGCCTCATTGGTAACAAGTTCATTGGGTTCAGGTGGGTTTTGAGCACTTAACACAAAGGTATCTGACGATGCACCTGATAATTCTTCGGCAAGATCCACTGTGGGATCCACGGCCTTTCCGCTGTCAACGACGGAATCTCCAATCGTTGTTACTGCGGCAAGGTTTACATCTGGCGTTCTTGCTTTATCTTCATTAGTCGGAGGTTGCATTAGAACACCTTCGTTTGACTTATCTTGCTCCTCAGTGGTTCCCTTGGG
>DTRK01000260.1 GCA_012965955.1 Flavobacteriales bacterium | reverse complement strand
AAATCACCAAGCGACGGAAAGATTGACGAAGTCCCATAAAAAGAAGGGCTGAAAATAGGAAGCTCGTACAAGAGCAGGGGGAACTTGTTCCAAATCATCAAAGCCCGCAGGGCTACAACTGAAATTACGAATACAGTGCTAACCATGGACCTTCCGAAATGGTCGCCCAGAAGAAATACAAGATGCTCGAGGTACATGACAGCAGCCAAGATCCCTCCCAAGAAGAAAATGAGCGCCATAAACCAGGTGAAAGAGAATGTAACAACCCCGTCTGATACACCGCTTTCATCGAAGCCTAGGTAACCAAACTCGCCACCATCTATCGAAGAAACAAGAATAGAATTCTGCTTTTCTTGCGTTGTCAGTATACCACCGGGAGGGATTTCAAATTCTTCTTGAAAGCTGTTTGAAAGGAACCTATTTTCAAAAGCATACTGCCGCTTAATTAGAATAAATCCAATTGCGGTTGTAGTGCCTTTTGACAGAACACGTACATCATACCACCCATTCTGTAATTGTGTAAGCCCTGGATTCGTACTTGAAGGCTGAAAGGCTTGAGGAAGGGGCACGTTGTTGTCTGTCCATAGCACCAAACTATCGTTATCAAAAACCAACACGCTAAAATCTTCAAACCCCCTGACGGCGGAAATCCATTCGCCCTTAACCAGCGTACTATTGAAAGAGACGGGCTGATCAACACTATATACTTCGTTGAGTAATTTGTCAATCTGTGTCTGCTTTTCCTGGAGATGTTTTTCAAAATGAGCTGCAATACCCACGAAATCCGGAGAGATGATCTTAGATTGCAGGAAATAGCCAAAAGCGAAACAGAGTACCGCAACACCTATTAAGATATGTTTACTTCTGACCAGGTTCACTATTAATAGGGTTAGGAGGCCTTAAACAAATGTAGACAAAAAAGGCGTCAGCAGAATCTGTGCCAATCCAGACATTGAAATTCTGCTTCTTCAGTACTTAATGCAAACGTTCTTTGGTTCTGTGAAGAAATGAAGTGCCTCAAATCCTCCTTCTCGCCCCACACCTGAACTCTTGGTTCCGCCAAATGGAGTTCGTAAATCTCGCAATAACCAGCAGTTAATCCAGGCTATTCCAACATGTAAATTCTCAGCTACCCGGTGAGCGGTGTTCAGGTCTTTGGTCCAAATGGTGGATGACAAACCATACTTGGTGCTGTTAGCCATCTCTATCACCTCCTCTTCCGAATCAAAAGGAATAAGGGTAACCACTGGGCCAAATATCTCCTCTTGGTTGGTGCGGCATTCGTGTCCAAGACCCTCAATTATTGTGGGCTCCAGGTACCAGCCTTTTTCTTGCTCTCCTGATAATGAAACACGATTTCCACCTGCTAAAATACTCCCGCCTTCTTCTTTGGCCAGCTCGATATACGACAGTATCTTGTCCATATGCTCTTCCGATACAATTGCCCCTAAATCAGAGTCCCCACTTTGTGGGTTACCGACCTTCAGCTTTTCAGTCGCTTCGACAAATGCAGTCTTAAATTTTTCATACAAAGGCTTTTCAATGAATATCCGTGAGCCACAAAGGCAAATCTCTCCCTGGTTGCTGAAGGACGACTTGAGAGTGACCTGCAACATTTTCTCAAAATCACAATCTGCAAAAATGATGTTTGGATTCTTGCCTCCAAGTTCCAGGGACAATTTTTTGAACATGGGTGCCGCTTCTTTGGCAATTTGCGCTCCGGTTGCTGTTCCCCCTGTGAATGAGATCATTGGAATATCGGGGTGGGTGGTAATGGCTGCACCAACCTTATTGCCTAAACCGTGAACAATATTCAGCACACCAGCCGGCAAGCCCGCCTCAATACATAATTCAGACAGTAAAAATGCGGTCATTGGCGTAACCTCTGATGGTTTCGCCACCACAGTATTACCAGCCGCTAGTGCAGGTGCAATTTTCCACGTGAATAAATATAAGGGTAAGTTCCACGGAGAAATGCACCCTGCCACACCAATAGGTTCACGGAGCGTGTAGTTAATAACACCGTTCTCCATCGCATGCGACTCCGAGGCATAATGTAAAATAGCAGTAGCAAAAAAATTGAAATTGGTCGCTGCACGAGGGATGTCAACCTGCTTGGCCAGCGAGACCGGCTTTCCGTTGTCCATAGATTCTGCCAAAGCAAGCCTGTCTAGATTTTTCTCAATCAGCATAGCGATTTTCGCTAAAATTTCCGATCTCGTTTCTTTTGCAGTCTTGGACCATGACGGGTAAGCCAACTTCGCGGCTTTTACGGCATCATTTACATCCTCTTCTGCCGAATCGGGAATCTGGGAGTAAACTTGACCAGTAGCCGGGTTGAAGTTGTCGAGGTAGGCGCCGCTTTTTGGTTCTACCAGGGTCCCGTCGATATAATTTTTAATTATTTCCACCAATTCTGTGACTACAAGCTGCTGAGCCGTCCACCGTCAACAGGCACATTGATACCATTAATATATGCTGCTGCAGGTGAAGCAAGAAAAGCCACTGCATTGGCAATTTCCTCAGGTTCAGCAAATCGGCCTGCGGGAATGAGGGCTTTGGACTCGTTGATAACTTCTTCAGTGGTCTTCCCGGCTTTCTTTGCCTTGTTCTCAAGCAGCTCGTTCAATCTGTCGGTTTTGGTAAATCCAGGGAGAACATTGTTAACGGTTATTCCGAACGGGCCCAATTCCTTGGAAAGTGTCTTTGACCAGCTTGCAACCGCCCCTCGTATAGTGTTTGACACTCCCAAGCCCTGAATTGGTTCTTTTACAGAAGTGGAGATGATATTAATTATCCTGCCGTATTTTGCTGCTTTCATTCCTTCTGAAAGCTCTCGTACCATCACATGGTTGCAAATCAGATGATTGGCAAAAGCATCAGTATAGTTTTTTGATGTTGCAGATAAAGCTGGGCCAGAAGCAGGTCCTCCCGTGTTATTGACCAGTATATGCACCGCCTTATGCTCCTCAATATACTCCTCTACTTTAACCTTCAATTCATTGGGAAAGGCAAAGTCAGCCTTTATGAAGTGATGTTCCTGTCCCTGAGAATTATCCAGCTCATTCAATACTGAATTGAGTTTTGATGCGTTTCTACCCAACAAAACGACCGAAGCGCCGATGCTGGCAAGTTCCAGGGCAATGGCTTTTCCAATACCTTGCGTGCTGCCACAAACGAAAGCTGTTTTCTTTAGTAAACTGAAGTCCATATCTGCTATTTAAATGTTTTTTAACTTAGCCACAAAATTAGGAACTTAACCTAGCATTTTATTTTAAAATTATGCATCTCTTTTAAAAATGTCTCGATTATGGAAAAAGGATGCTGGTTTCTAGATGCTAGATTAGCCATCAAATTATCCAGCATCAAGTCCTTTATGTCTATTGGTGACAGCACCTGATGGTTAAAGACAAAAAAGAGGAATTATTGAATAGGTTAATCGGAAATAGTAATAATTTGATAATAAACATAGATCTATGAGTGTCATTCGCCCCTTTAATATCAAGAGTTGGATTGAGGAAAACAGGTCTCTCCTAAAACCCCCTGTAGGAAATAAATGTGTCTATACAGATACAGATAACTTCGTCGTTATGGTGGTCGGTGGTCCGAACGCACGCAAGGACTATCATTACAATGAAAGCGAGGAGCTGTTTTATCAGGTAGAAGGAGACATTACGGTGGGGATCATGGAAGATGGGAAGCCGGTTGAAATTGAAATTAAGGAGGGTGATGTGTTTCTTCTGCCTCCCAAGGTGCCTCATTCGCCACGAAGGCCAGCAAATACAATCGGTATAGTCATAGAGAAAGTACGTACGGATGACGATAAAGATGGGTTGTTGTGGTTTTGTGAGAACTGCAATGAGGCACTACACAAGGAGTATTTCCACCTGGACGATATAGTCGAGCAATTCCCACCAATTATGGAAAGATTTTATTCTTCTGAAGAGAAGCGCACCTGCAAAAGTTGCGGTACCGTCATGGCACCTCCAGCCTAACACGGTTCATGTTTACAATAGACATTCATACGCATATTCTTCCGGAGAATATTCCAAATTTTAAGGAAAAGTTCGGATATGGGGGATTTATCCATCTGGACCACCACAAGCCATGTTGTGCCAGGATGGTGATGGACGACCAATTCTTTAGAGAAGTTCAGGATAACTGCTGGTCAGCAGAAACCAGGATGACTGAATGTGATGGTCATGAAGTGGATGTGCAAGTTCTTTCAACGGTACCTGTGATGTTCTCCTATTGGGCGGATCCTAAGCACACCGTAGAGCTCAGTCAATTCTTGAATGATCACATTGCCGGGATTGTACAGAAATACCCGGACAGATTTGCTGGCCTTGGAACCCTTCCTATGCAGGACGCTAAATTGGCCATTAAAGAACTTGAGCGTTGTAAATCAATAGGCCTTAAAGGCATCCAGATAGGGAGTCACATTAATAATTGGAACCTCAATGAACCGGCTCTCTATCCGATTTTTGAGGCTATGCAAGATTTGGACATGGCGCTCTTCGTTCACCCATGGTGGTGGATGGCGAAGGAAAAAATGCCCGATTATTGGTTGCCGTGGTTGGTAGGCATGCCTGCAGAAACATCCTTGGCCATATGTTCGATGATATTCGGGGGAATCTTTGAACGGCTGCCAGGCTTTAGAGTGGCATTTGCGCATGGTGGGGGAGCATTTCCCGGAACTATTGGAAGAATAGAACATGGATTTCATGTTCGGCCGGACCTTGTTGCGGCAGACAATGTTATTAATCCCAAGGAGTACCTCGGCAGGTTTTACCTGGACAGCCTGGTGCACGACCCCAAAATGTTGGAATACATAGTGGAGCTAATTGGTGCTAACAGGGTTGCTCTTGGTACAGATTATCCGTTCCCGCTGGGGGAGTTGGAGCCGGGTAAATTGATCAAAGAGATGTCTTTTGATGACTCAACAAAGTTGCAGCTTTTGAGTGGCAGTGCTTTAGAGTGGCTGGGAATGACCAAAGATGATTTTGCGCCAAATGGCGCTTAGGGAATGCGATTACACACAGAAAACCTCGTAAAGAAATACAGCGGTAGAGCTGTTGTTAATGATGTATCCGTTGAGGTGAACCATGGGGAAATTGTGGGGCTGCTTGGCCCGAACGGTGCTGGGAAGACCACTTCTTTTTATATGATTGTCGGCCTCATCAAACCCAATTCAGGAGGTGTCTATTTAGAGGGCGTGAACATTACACGGGAGCCAATGTACAAAAGAGCGCAACTAGGAATTGGCTACCTGCCACAGGAGCCTTCAGTTTTTAGAAAGATGAGTGTGGAGAACAACATAAGATCAGTGCTTGAAATATCAGGGTTACCTAAAAACCAACAGAAGGACAGGCTTGAGCTCTTGCTGGATGAGTTTGGACTCAATCATGTGAGAACGAGCAGAGGAGATCTCCTGTCTGGCGGAGAAAGAAGAAGAACTGAAATTGCCAGGTCGCTCGCCATTAATCCTAAGTTTATCTTATTGGATGAACCCTTTGCGGGAGTTGATCCAATTGCTGTTGAAGATATCCAGGAAATTGTCAGCAAGTTAAAGGATAGGAACATTGGGATACTTATCACAGACCACAATGTACGCGAAACACTGTCTATTACGGACAGGGCTTACTTGCTTTTTGAAGGCAAGATTCTGAAGTCTGGAACAGCAGAGGAGCTTTCAGAAGATGAACAGGTACGAAAGGTATACCTTGGCAAAAACTTCGAGCTGCGTAAAAAGCGCTAGTTTCTATGATCCAGCTCCTCAATGGGAATATTGTCGGTTACTATAAACGAACCTGGAAATTCTTCCCTCACCAATTTCAGCAATTTCTCCGTTTGCAATTTGGTTCTGAATGCGCCGGCCAGCACTTTGAAATTCGGCGGATCGTAGTCGACCAACACTACGTAACCTGGAAACTTCTCCATGAATGTAGTCTTGACTTCTACCGCCATCGTTTTCTTAGCCGTGTAAAAGATCTGCACCCGTAATCCAGGCACACCTTCAGGGTGAGTCTCTACATAGGCGGCCACCAATTTTGGAATCCGCTTGTCTTGAACTATGGTAATCCCATTCGTGTCCTGCTTAGCATTACTGTCCTGGCCATGCAAGTGTGTTGACGCGCTGAAGCAAATCAACAGTATTAGTGAGCGAGTAAATGCCGAACAGTTCATGCCTGCAAAGTTAGTTTAATGTTGGTAGAAGCATATTTCTTGATGCTGTTTTTGGTCGTTTTGTCATCTAAATTACACCCTCATTTATAAATTGAGCGAACAATGAATGTTTTTTATCGATTTTTGATTTATATACTACAATATTCTTCTAAATTTGCGCCCACATTGGATTGCACAGCGGAAGGACATTTTCAACCATGGTAAAGATTTTGATGCGACTCTCTAGCCTCTGTAGTGCGTTAAGCCGAAGCCCCGTTAGTACAAAATTTACCACCCTCCTTTCATTATTATTTATTGTCAGTACAATTACTGTTCCCAATGTCAATGCTGACGATGAGCATCCGGGGGCAGCGATCTTCAAGCAAAATTGTGCCACATGTCATACTATTGGTGAAGGGAAGTTAACGGGCCCTGACTTACAGGATGTTCACAAGCGAGTGCCATCAGAAGAATGGATGGTTCCCTGGATTCGTAGCTCTTCTGCAGTTATTAAAAGTGGAGATGCGTATGCAATGGAGATCTTTGAAGAGTATAACAAGGTTCAGATGACGGACAACACGTTATCAGATGAGGACATTTGGAAAGTAATTGACTATATTAAGAGCTATGTGCCGCCTGAAACTACCAAGGTCGCAGACAACCCTTATCCACATGGCAATGTCCATCCCGTAGATGATTCTGAGTCACACGGATTGATGACCGTTATTGCAATTTTGGTCATTCTTCTCTTTGTGATGGCATCGGTTAAGCTTTCATTGAAGAAAATAAATGCGGAACTGAGAGATGGCGAAGAACCCGCAGAAAAATCTGTTGTAGATGGCTTCCTGCGATGGATGTCTGGGAACAAGAGATGGGTTGCACTCAGTGTATTAATTGCCCTTGCTATCCTTACCAGGGCGGCGTGGTTTGGCCTGTTGTACGTTAACGTAACCCAGGGATATGAACCCGAGCAGCCAATTTGGTTTTCACATCAAGTTCACGCCGGGAAGAATGGAATTAACTGCGTGTATTGCCACTCAGGAGCGGAAAAAAGTAAGACAGCGGGAATTCCTTCAGCTAACGTTTGCATGAACTGCCACAAGGCCATTAAGACAGGTACGTTTACGGAGGATAAGGAAATCCCAAAAATCTACGCAGCACTTGATTATGATGTAGAAAAGGATGAGTACGGAGACAATCCCAAGCCTATCAAATGGGTGAGAATCCACAACTTGCCAGACCTTGCGTACTTCAACCACTCACAGCACGTGGTGGTTGGAAAAATTGAATGTCAGGAATGCCACGGACCAGTTGAGGAGATGCACGTAATGCGACAAGAATCCATGTTAACAATGGGCTGGTGTATTGATTGCCATAGAAATACGGAAGTTAAAATGGATGGCAACGAGTACTA
>DTRK01000259.1 GCA_012965955.1 Flavobacteriales bacterium | reverse complement strand
ATTCGGAATATCCCCTTTGATAGTATCCCCTAAGGCGAGTGCTTCTATAAGGTCAAATGGATTGACACCATCATCATATATGGTATGCTTGGTGTTTAAGGTATCCAACTTACAAGAGGAAGCGTCATATGACGTGTCGATTCCGCCCCAAATTGTATTTAGATTTCCATCGTCAAAGTCCCAAACCCAAGACTTCTTGACCACGTCCGAGTCGTGCATTCCGACAGATAGATCTGTAAAACTCACTGAACTACCTGCTACGGTGTATGAGAAATCCGCCAGAAGATGCCCGGCTCTTACCGTCATGGTCTTCTTCGAAGTACAGCAATTTTTAGCCGTCATAGTCAACGTAACATCCCAGCTTCCAAAACAATCCCAGTATTCATGAACCGGGTTAGGGTCACTTGATGTCCACCCATCTCCAAACTCCCAAAACCATGTCGCTGAATCAGACGGCAAGGACTGAGAATTCTCTGAAAAAGACACAACTGTAGAGTCAACAGTGAAGGAGAAGTCAGCCACCAGATTGCCGAGCACGACATCCTTATCTACAATATTGATACAACCATCGCTTGTAACAAGCTGTATATTATAAACGCCCTGGCAGTCAAAATACAATGACGGGTTCACGGTATCTGCTGGAAATATCGGAACGCCATTCACTATCCATGTTCTTCCAATTGCTCCCAATCCAGAGCTTGTGATGTCAATTGTATAATCATATTCGAAGAGACTATCGACCAAGATTGTATCCACAAACGAGCAAGTATTTTGATCGAAGTAGGTTGAGTCAGTCGTCTCCAGACCTACAAATACCTCAACTGTAGCAGTGGTATAGGTGAAGTCAATTGAATTGGTAATACTAACAGGAACTGTTTCCGTGTACGTGGCCCGGCATCCATCCGTGATACATACGCTGATATCTTCCCCATCATTGGTTTTGATGTCACAGTGCATAATACAGAATGGCCCCCAGACTTCAGCAATCCCCGGTGGGTCGGTAGATACCACTCTAAGATAATAATTACATCCTTCAGGCAGTAGCTGCCCGTTCACCGAATCCGGTATCGTGCCGCTGATAGAGCCAGGAGACTGCAGTGGATATATCGCAGGGTCATGGGTTTGGGTACTCGGCATAGGCCCACCTATCACCTCAGGATCAGCGAAGCTGCCTGATGAGTCCGATAATTCCAGCACGTAGTTATTCGCGGGATTATAAGCACCGAATGAGAAGAACTTCACATCTATTACGCTATATAGGCATATTGCCTGTTGATTCACCGGTAGTCCCCCGGGATTAGCTGGATTCGCCGGATCATAATTAGGATCTTGTAGCACAGCCGGGGTACTTGCTATACTGGTTGTTTCCGAACACGTATCTATAACCGTAAAACACCCCGTGTCAGGTATTCCTGTAATCTCGGGTGGAGTAAGCCTGTCTATACGGAAACAGTAGCAATCTGCAGGAGGCACCGAAGTGGGAATGAGGATGGTACCCGAAACTACGTAATTGATATTTGGAAGAAGCGTTCCAGTTCCAAATGTTGCAAGCGCCGTAGCATTATTAAAGTCGCAATTGGAATCAGAAAGGATGATCGCATAAGTACCTGGGCACAAGGAATCTGTTAGGGTAAAGAAAAACTGCATGAAGTTATCTACGGTCTCCTCATGACAAACGGTATCAGGGCTAATAGACATTGCTATAATATCAGAACTAGGCATATTTTGATCGTACTCTCCAACAATGATAATGTCATCTATACCAAAGGGCAGCTGGTCTGCACTGTTGATTCCGTCGTTGGTCCACTTCCAGGCAAAAGAAAGGTTGTTCTTGTTGATGAAGTTACCGTTCTCCACCCTCGCAAATTTCCACCTATCTGTACCGCAATATCTCGCTGCATTTCCGCAAGGTGCTGCATCCAACTTATTGGTAGGAAGCCAAGGCCCAGAAGCACCTGTAGTACTGTAATAGACTTCACCGTAATCCCCCGGAGAACCCAATCCTACCCACCAAAAATTCAAGAAAACCTTCGAATATCCTTGCGTACAGATGCCATTTGACATTACCGTCCATCGCTCCGTTGCCACATTGGGGTCATAATTACAATTTTGTGCTGCACTGCCCAGATCGCGTATGTGTAAGTAGTTTCCTCCTGGGTTTGAGATCTGTCCTATGCCTCCGTACGTGGAATCCTGTGGTGGCGTGTCCATATATAGACCCTGCCCATCATAATCGTTGTTGGTTATCCACATATTGGTACCATAATTTGGGGTGGTATTGAAATTCTCCGCAAGGCTAACTGAGAAAAGATTTGGAGGACTGTCAAAATCAATCCATCCCAAAATTGCCTGCTGTGTTTGAGAATAAGTGGCTAAGTTGCTTCCAAACAACAACAGGACGATGGTGATATATGTGTTTATTTTCATTGAACTCTTATTAAAACATTTCATCAGACAAGGTTCTATTCCAGGATAAGTTTTTCTACAAATAACTGGTCTGCACTATTAGTGATTCTTACGAAGTACACGCCAGAAGCTTCGCGTAACATGTCAAATACCTCCGTATGCACGCCGTGAACCTGTATTACTTCTTCAAATATTTCACGGCCCATAAAATCAGTAATCGAGATCTGGTATTCTTCCCGATAGTTGTTTCCAAAAACAATATTAATACGGTCATGTGTAGGGTTCGGACTAATTGCAATATGTGACACGTAAGATACTGTAGATATGCCAGTGGTGTCACCAAGCACAACTATTGTGAAAGTAGCACTGTCCATACAACTGGTAACTGAGTTGCTCACTTGAAGTATCACGGTGTATGTTCCGGGAGTAACGTAGGTTGTTGTTGGGTTTTCCCAGGTCGATCCTCCTGTATTACCAAAGTCCCACAGCCAGGTGTCTCCATTTCCCCCGCTGTTACTTTCAAACTGTATTGTATTGCCTTCATATATGGTATCAGGCCCGGTAATACCCGCTACAATAGGATCTATGTCTATCGTTTGACTCAAAGTATCCGCACCAAATTGGTTGGTTACTATTAAAGATACGTTATATGTACCCGGAGCATAGATATGGGTTACTACAGGTCCACTTGAATCGATAACCCCATCACCGAAGTTCCATACCCATGAAGTTGGGAAGAACGTGGATTCATCTGTAAACATAACTTCGCCTGTACAAACATCTACTGATTCGTAAGAGTATGTCGCTTCGGGAGGCAATGCGGTTTCGATTATCATCACACCATAGTCCTCTACCTGCCCAAATCCCAATGTATCACAGGGACCAGGCGCTGTGAATGCAAAATAGTCTGATGCGATTCTCATTCTCAGAATGGTATCAAACACGACACCCTGAGGCACTATGAACTGAGCACTATGTGTTTGAACTGCATCGTCAGTACTTATAACTAGCTCAGACACATCAAATATACCATCGTTATCATAGTCGATCCAACCCCTAACTGACTGCTTCCACACGGGCCCGGTCTCAACTTCCAATAGCTGGCTTGACCCAGACATTACAGTGGTAAAGTATGCACAGCTATAATCGGCATAGGCCTCTATCAATGTTCCGGTAGGGTTAGAAATGGTGTTGAAGGTAACATCATAAATTCCCACGTCATTGTTTACCTCCAGTACTGATGGGATACAGTTTGCGTTTACCAGCCCTTCGACTGTAATATTGAAGTAATCCGGTTTGGTCACTGTATCTGCCCCACAGGCATTGGAAACTATCAGGGATACTGTATACTTTCCGGTATCTGAGTACACGTGAAGCGGGCTTTCTGACGTATCAGTATTCCCATCCCCAAAATCCCATAGCCAGCTCGACTTACAAGCCATATTGCTATCCACAAATGAAATGGCCGATCCTGTACAGGAACTAGCTGTATCTGCCGAAAATTCAGCTGAAGTGGGATCTCCTTCTCTTATAGCTATATCATCTATACATATATCACTAGTGAAGCTGGTGCCCGTTTGTCCTATAAATTTGAATTGTACAATGCCACCAACGGAACACGGCACAGGTATTTCAAGCAAGAACCACGGATCAGCATTTTGAGTTTGCTGTGGCCCAGCGATACCACCTATAGCGATCCAATTGGCTCCATCAAAGACTTCCACCAGCAAATTGCCCATGGTTAGTCCAAACATGTGATACCATACCTCAAGCACAGGACTGCATACAGAGTCAAGATCAATGCAGGGGCTGAGCAGTTCTGCGGTCATATTAGAAAAGCCAGAAGCTTCTGTGTAGAGATAGATGCCTGTACCCGTGGTGTGATCACCATTGGGTCCTGTTCCAGTTGATCCAGTGGTACCAGTATTCACCGTCCAGTCCATATCGTCACCTGTAGCATTGGTCCACCCGTTAGCCAGTGTTCCCGGGAATCCAGGGGTAAAGGTTTCCATATCCTCTAAAGATGGATATGAGTTTATTGAAGCCAGCACAGAGACCACTTGATAATTCTTAATTGTATCGTTTATATTATTGGTGTCAGCACTAAGTCCAGTCCATGCTTCCAGCACATACGTTCCCGGAGCAGAGAAATCACCAGTGGCAGAGAATGATAAACTTGTGGTAGCTCCCGGGGCAAGCGTTGCGAAAATGGTGTCAACCAAAGGCGCTCCCCCATCAATATTGTAGAACACGGGGAATGTATCTTGTGATAACAGTCCGAAGTTCTTAACATCAACATTGATTACCTCAGACGCTTCCAGGCCACATCCGGAAATCGGAGTATTGATAGCTATCACACCTACGTCATCAGGTTGGGGGTCAGAAATATAAATGACATAGTCCTCTGTTTCACCAAACGTAGCAAGAGAGCAGTCATCACTCGCCAAAGGTTCTGCAAAGTAGATGCAACGCACCCTCATCGCTGTTGTACCGACAGAAGAGGTTAAGGGAATTGCAACACTACCCGTTACGGCACTTATGTTAGCAGGCGAAGAGAAAACAAACTCACCCGCATCCGAGAAATCACCATCTATGTTAAAGTCGATCCATACACCAAATCCCTGGGCAAAAGTACTTCCGGGGGTAAGCGTAATAGGGAAGGTATTACCTCGGGTGACAGATGCAGGAGGGGAGCTATAGAAGATATAGTTATCGGGATTACCGTTGCAGCCAGTACCAGTATTAATGATTCCCGCAAACTCCACTCCATCAATAAAATCACCTGACGTACACAAGACGCTGAAAGTTGGGATGCAACAGACCAAGGGATTGTCCACCAAATAACCCATTGTACTATCATTTGTCATATCCGCATCACCTGCCAACATGCTCCAGGCATCCAGCGTATATGTGACGTTCGCTGACAAGTTAGCTGTAGCGCTGAAGGTAAAACTCGCCGTGCTTCCTGAAGCCAGGGTAGTAAACATTGTATCTACGACCATGGGGCCACCATCGACCGAATAGGCTAAAGGGATAGTGTCCTGCAGATCCAGCCCATCGTTCCTTACACTCACTGTAATGCTCTCGGTGGAAGTTAATCCACAACCTGATAAGGGAGCATCGATAGATGTTACCCCAACATCCACAAGATCCCTGATCATCAATACATAATCTTCTGTCTCACCGTCCGTTCCCGTACTACAGGAGTCCGCTGCTGTTGGCGTAAGGCCACCAAATGAACGCACACGCATTCGGGACTTGCCAATCGTCACCGCCAGTGGCACATTGATAGTGTCAATAATCGTAACAACACCCGGAGCAACAGCGAGAACAAATTCACCGGCATCTGCAAAATCATCATCCGAATTATAATCCATCCAAACACCAAAGCCCTGCGCTGAGCTAGAAGAAGGTGTCAGTGATATTTGGTATGAAAACCCGCCAGCTATATTTGCTTCCATAGAAGGATAATAGATGTAGTTGTCGGTATTTCCATTACACCCTGTGCCAGTATTATTAATGTCTGTAAATACGACTCCATCAATATAATCGCCAGATGAGCATTTATTGGTATAGGTAGGTGTGCAATATGAGATATATTCAAATTCCACCGTCATAATCTGCGTAGGGGCTGAACACGAAAGGCCGTTTATCCCACCCCAGTTTTGGTTACCTATACAAGGACGCAGTATGTATCCCGGATTGGAACAAGCACATGAAGAAGCTGGAGTAGCGTTGAACTCAACGTCATCCCCTGCTACTGCACAGCCTCCAAAGCAGCTAACACCAACGTTAAACTCCTCCGCACCACACATCCAGGTACCGGCAACACCATCCCTTAAGGAGCCAGCCATTTGCATGACCATGGCCGGATCAGTACATGTTTTACCAACAGGATCCAGATCCCCTTTAATCGTAACGGAGACAAAGGCGATGAGATTCGTATCGAGTTGCTTTCTAAATGCAACCCAATTGTCATATTCAGGGTCTCCCGGGCAATAAGACAACCCGGTAGTGAATGTCTCAGAATAGGTAATAAACTGCGCCTGCAATGGTGCTACTAATAGTAGCCAACAGGCCAATACCGATAAGGTCAATTTCCGCATGCGTATGCTAAAGACGTGATAGTAATAATAGGGTTGCTTCGATAAACGGTTCAAAAATATGCTATTTATGATCAAGAATCAAACTATGAGTTGAACAAAAATAACGTATCTGCTAATGTACATTTCAAAAAATCTGAGAAGATTGGGGATATTTGGAAAATCTAACGATTTAGCGACTTTTTGTTCTTTTTTCATTCATGTTTTTCATGACACGTAGTATGAAAATCAACTTAGTCATTTAAAGGTTCGCAGCATGACCTTTTGGCCAGTTATGAGTGTTATTAATATCAACTTTCAATAACAAAGTTATTTACCCTTGATGTTTGATACAAGAACCTAATTATTTAGATTGTACGTTTCAAAAATGCCGGGAAGATTGATCATTTGTAAAATTCAACGATTCAGTGACTTCTTATTCTTTTTTTCATCTCCGAATGAAGTACCTCGCCTATACGATTGTTTCTGGCATATAACCGCTCACAATTACGTCAATACTCTATAGATCGGTGTCATCAGGATCTGTCTGCCAGCAAAGGCAGGTTCCATGCAAATGTCATTCTTGTGAAAATCAGCATAACTATATTCTCCTTATCCCGAACTCTCGTTAATGAAGTTTTTCTAGTTTTGTTCAAAATAAAAATGTTATGGGAAAGATAAAAGTTGCGATAAACGGATTTGGAAGGATCGGTAGAATTACCTTCCGTACTATGATAAATGATCCAGGTATTGAGATTGTTGCCATTAATGATTTGACCGATGCCGCTACGCTGGCACATTTGCTCAAGTATGACAGCATACATGGGCTATTTGATGGAAGCATAGAGACTTCCGGTAAGACCTTGATCGTCAATGGGCATACGTTTGCGACCTTAAGTGAGAGAGATCCTGCCACACTTCCCTGGGGAGACATGGGTGTTGATACAGTGTTGGAATCTACCGGGCTGTTTCGCGACGAATCTGCTGCCAAAGGCCACATCGCAGCCGGTGCAAAAAAGGTAATCATTTCAGCCCCTCCAGGAGCAGGGAATATCAAATCTGTTGTAATGGGCATTAATGACGATATCCTGGATGGTAGT
>DTRK01000258.1 GCA_012965955.1 Flavobacteriales bacterium | reverse complement strand
ACGGTTCAATTGGAGCAAATTCTATTGAGTTTTCTGCCGAGGGATTGGCGCCTGGCATCTATATGTACAACCTTGTTAGTGGAGTGCATAGTGTGACGGGAAAGATGAGTGTAGCTAAATAATCGCTATTCAGTATTCATAGATTACAGGTAAGATCGTGGTGCGATTGACTATCGTGAAGACACTTTTGTTGTTGGCATTTATGTCGATCGGCGGTATTGTGTCTGCTCAGAGTTGTTCCTTATGCATCATCGACCTAACTTGTGATTCCGTCCCGGCTCAACCCAAGCTATGCCCGGCAGTACTGCCAACGGATACCGCGCAGCAGTACTATGAGGCTGATGTGACATTCTACATGCCGCAACAGTTTGATATCACAGTCCCAATATCGGCTACAGTTGATCTGACTCAGATTGATGTGGTTGGACTTTCAGGATTGCCTGCGGGGATGCAATGGACGTCCTATGATTACACGGGAGCGGTCGCCACCACTTTTTATCCACCAGCAAACCCACCAGCATCTGAACGTGGCTGCGCGAAGATTTGCGGTACTCCTTTGATGCCTGGCAATTACATTATTACGGTTAGCGTTTTGGCATATGTTGACGTGGGAAGCCAATCCGTAACGCAGGCGGAGTCATTTGATGTGCCCCTTACGATTGTGCCTAATTCTAGTGGCAATTCTGTGTTTACAATGAGCGCCAATCAGGGGTGCGATAGTGTGAGTACAGACTTCTCACCTATATTGCAAAGTGGGGGGGATCCATTGTATTCGTATAGCTGGGATTTCGGTGATGGCAATACATCCACGGATGAGTTCCCCACTAATGATTACACAATACCCGGTACGTATGTGGTATCATGCCAGATGAGTATTTCGGAATATGTACTTGATGCGGCATCTGTCAATGTAACCAATGATGATTGGTGCGGTGATATTGAGGAGCCTTTTATTTTTGTTTGCACTGGTAATCCCGATATATATTTCAGAGTAAACGATGGATTCTCGCTGTACGATTCGCCGGTTGTTGACAATACTACATCTCCGTCATGGTCTGGTTTAGGACACGTCCTGGAGGACAACCAATTCACGATTCAATTTTTCGATGAAGACAATATTTCCCAGCACGATGATTTGGGATTGACTATTGTCAATATCACTGGACCGGCTACGTATAGTGTGGCTACAATATCACCAAACGCAGGTACTCAGGCCATTAATGGTACCATATCTATTACTACCCAGATTGATACAACATACATTGATTACGACACGGTGTATGTATATGCATCCCCTAGCCCAGATACGATTACCTATGCACTGAATGACTCTGTTTGTACTGGTGATTCTGTTATGCTAACAACAGGCGGAGGCACATTCTATCAATGGTATAATGATACCAATTTGATAGTTGGGGCAACTGATTCTGTGTATTACGCAAATCAGAATGGAAGTTACTGGACAACGGTTACGAGCAGTGTTGGATGTGAGAGCAGTACAGGAATACAGGAGGTAACGATCGTTCCTTATCCAATTGCGCCAATGTTCTTTCAGAATGTGAATGTGCTGACATCATTTTCTACCGAACCCAATCTGCAGTGGTACATGGATACCATGCCTGTCACTGGAGAAACGGGTACGACACTAACGATTACACAAGATGGTATATACTTCCTGGTGGCGTCAAATGCTTTGGGGTGCACCAGCAGTTCAGATACATTGTTCTTTGCATATACGCTTCCTATCGTTAATCCAGTAATAGCGCCGGATGTCTTGACAGTAACTACACCTGAGGATGTATCCATAACTATATGTCTGGACGTAACGGATGCGGATGGTGATTCTCTTGATGCAACGGCTGTAGCTTCAGGACCGTCAGATGGTACAATATCAGGACTTTCGGACGGAGATACATGCTTTGTATACACGCCGGATAATGGATTTGTTGGAGTGGATGTGGTAGAAATTATCGTTTGTGATGCAAGTGGTGGATGTGATACCGCTGAAATTACCATTACAGTCACATTGGTGAATGTCGCACCTGTTATCGATCCTGATGTTATTCTGGTATCTATGCAGCAGGCAACTTCTTTGACCGTATGTTTAGAAGCAACTGATGGTGATAATGATCTTATAGATGTTACTGCAATTGCTTCCGGGCCATCCAGTGGAATGGTATCAGGTATTGCTGATGATGACACATGTTTTACCTATAACCCGGTTCCAGGCTTTTATGGAGTGGACAGTGTGTGGGTAGTTGTTTGCGATGATTTCGGTGGCTGTGATACGGCATTGGTGGTGATTACTGTCATTCCGAATGATCCGGGTGTTGGCATTGATGAAACCGCTGGAGCGACCATGCATTCATTCAATCTGTTCCCCAACCCAACGGATGGAATTTTCAATATTGGCCTGGTCAGTTCAGAATCCCAGAAATTTAAAATGGTAATACATGATTATCTGGGCCGGAAAGTATATTCACAACAGTTTAAAGCAGTTAATGAAAATTTCACCGCAGAAGTGAGAACTGATAATCTCTCCTCTGGAATCTATCTTGTGAGTATAGAAATGGGTACCTATTCGCTCCATCAAACGTTATTGGTTAAATAGTAACCTGTATTTAGATTATCGTTGCGCCCTTTGCTTCTGGTATTGGGCTTTTTTTGTGTGATAATGAAGAGGATATTGTCATCAGTTAGTTTATTTCTGCTATTGGGCTACTTTACTAGCTCCATTGGGCAAGATCTTTATTCAGGACCGCCGTTGAGCACAGAAGCAGAGAAGGGATTTACTCCGTGTCCTGACACCGTGTTCAAGTTTTTGTTTTTAAGGAAGGTTATTGATCTTGATTTCATTCTTCCAGCATGGTTGCCAGTTCTGGGATATGAGGATATCACGGTGCTGGAGGGAACCGTTATTCCAAAGCCTGGTTCAAAACACGTTGACACGCATGTAAGCCCCAGTGATTTCCCCTTTCACCACTACACCCATGACTTTAGCTTCAATGTAATGCCTGATTCGACTTTGGACAATAGGTTCACAAACTTATTGGCTAATAGGGTAATTAAGGATGAGAAATCGAATGAGATCGTTGACACGGTCCTTGTGCCCTATGTGCATTGCGAATGGGAATCTGGTTTGGGAGCTTATAATGAAGGAAATCCGTGCTCAGAACTGAATAACGCGGGGGCAAGCGCTGGATTTTACTCTTCTGGACACGAGCGAAGAGATAGAATTTGGAATTGGCCGACATTAGGTGATTGGGTGCATGTTGAAGGATTGTGGCTATGGGATAGGGGGCATCCTCCAGCTCGTACAGAAATTCATCCGGCAAGATTGGTGGCGGTACGACGCAATCTTCCTGAATTGATAAAGCTCAAGGACGAGGCTAAAGAGGTCTATGCAACTAAGATTGATATCTATGCCAGCGGTGATGGAGGTGCACTAAACAACAATAGAAGAGGAACACCTGAATACGTGCGAAAGGTTAGAATGGGGGATAAGGATTACGAGTTTAGAGTAGAACATATTGTCCCCAGGCCATCTCCCAATGCCGTTTTGAAGTACCTGGTTAAGACGCAAAAGGGAGACTCATTTCCGGGTAAGCCAGGCATAAAATTGCATGCCGATGGTGACGGGAGCACTGAGCATCCTTTCATCGAGATTAAGATCCCCTGGAAGGGTAAATCGGATGAGCTGGTATTTGGTCGAACAATCTACACGTACTGGGATGAAGGCAATGGCAAACCGGAGGACTATGACGTCACTGCCTACAAGGTAACCTTACATTCACTGAAATTCAAAAAGATGAAAGAGGTTTTTGGAAAGTCCGAATTTCGCGTATTTCTTGCCGTGAATGGCCAGTATATATTCCTGAATGAGTTTGTTGATGTCCCCAATATCTTAACCGATGGACTGGGAAGCACCAAACAGCGGAAGTGGGATATAAACCAGGAATTCATAGTTTATTTGCCGGAAGGAGAAAACTTTCGTGTGCATGCAGGAGGATGGGAAGCAGATGCCATTGACAGTAAAATGGGTGCTTTGATGGATCCTTATTCACCTTGTAATGGGACAACCAGGGACTGGGTGAACAAGAATATGGACGTCGCTTCTCCTCTTAGGCCAGGAGGATGCCTCGATGACCATATAGGAGAAATTCATGCCTTGCATACAGCCGGTGATATTGGAGATTCTAAAGAATTTGAATCGCTCGCTGATGGTAGGAAAGAGACCGATTTCTGTCCCTGTGATAACGGTAAGCAAAACAACGTCTTTAAGTTGTCCTATACCATCGAAAAAATAAAGCATGAATTAAAAGACCCTGATGCCGCTTCCAACTTTTAGCATAACTCCACTTGGTTCAGGCTCTTCCATGCCGACAGCAGACAGAAACTTGTCAGGGCATTTTATAAATGTCTCTGAACGTTTTTTCCTGATTGATTGTGGAGAAGGTACGCAATATCAGCTGATCAAATTCAGACTCAGGTTCCTGCGTATCAATAACATCTTCATCTCTCACTTGCACGGCGATCATTTCTTTGGTTTACTTGGACTGCTCTCTTCCATGCATCTTTTGGGGCGCAACAGGGAGCTGAATATTTACGGTCCTCCAGATTTGGACAAACTGTTAACAATCCAAAGCCAATATGCCCAGGAAGCTTTTAGCTACGACATTATTTTTCACAAGCTGGGGTTTGCAGGCAATGAGCTGGTGTATGAAGACAAGACGGTCACAGTCACAACCATCAAACTCAAGCATAGGATTCCTTGTAACGGCTTTCTGTTTCGCGAGAAGGAACGGCCGAGAAAGCTATTGGCAGAGGCAATTGTGAAATACGATATCCCCGAATTTGAGAGAAATAATATCAAGGCAGGTAAGGATTTAACACTTTCATCTGGTGAGGTGATCTCGAATGAGCTAATGACAGCTGATCCGGTAGGGGTGCGCTCTTATGCGTATTGTTCTGATACTGCATACAATGAAGGAATAATTGAGCAAATTGAAGGTGTTGACATTTTGTATCACGAAGCAACATTCACAGAGGCTCATACAGACAGAGCAAAAGAGACGTATCATAGCACGGCCGGCCAGGCGGCTCAAATAGCTGCAAAGGCGAATGTGAAAAAACTACTTCTTGGTCACTTTTCTGCGAGGTATAAAGATTTAGTGCCTTTGCTAGATGAAGCTAAGGCGATCCATAACAATACAGAGCTTGTTGTGGAAGGAAAGGCCTATGACATCTGACCTGAATAGTGGGGCTGCTTATCTAAATTGGTTCATTTTTCGTACTTTTACACATGATTCTAAGAGAATAATTGACCATGATCGG
This sequence comes from Flavobacteriales bacterium, assembly GCA_012965955.1. Lineage (GTDB taxonomy): Bacteria > Bacteroidota > Bacteroidia > NORP154 > NORP154. The sequence goes on along the minus strand of DTRK01000258.1, from coordinate 2,354 downwards.
TGTATTTATAGCGAACGAGAGTTTTCTGCTCCGCGAAGGGATAAAGGTCTTGATTAAACAGGCCAGAGGCCTGAGGGTGGTGGGCGAAGCTGCATCTATTGCAGAGCTTGAGAAAATGGTGATTGAAGTGCAACCTGATGTTCTTCTTATCGATTATGCCAATGGGGCGTTCAGTACAGACGATATTGGGCACCTTAAGAACTTCTTGCCTAAAACAGGATTTTTGGCGATTACCACTTTGCAATCTAAAGCCGATATGGCGGTTGCGATTGAGGCAGGTATACAAAGCCATGTTTTGAACGTTTGCAGTGCCGAGGAAATCACTGAGGCAATTTTTGCCACTGTAAATGGCGATAAGTTTTTCTGTGGCACAATACTGGAACAAGTATTTGATGCTGACTTGCACGCAGAATATTCTGAAGATGCTAACTGCGACCCGGTTAAAATATCTGCTCGTGAGCTTGAAATAGTCAGATTGATAGCCGAAGGTTTCACCAATAAGGAGATTGGTGATCGCCTATTCATTAGTACACATACCGTGATGACACACCGCAAGAACATAATGAACAAGCTGGGGATTAATAATACGGCAGGTTTAGTAATTTATGCGGTGCAAGAAAAACTGATTAGCCCGGATCAGTTTATTTTTGATTCAACAGTTAACTAGTCGGTATGTCCGTTGAGAATATACCCTCTTTTAGGTATTGCTCTTTTCCCTCCTTTCCAAGTACATTTGCGGATAATTAATTTCATCTGGAGATGCAAGAATTTATAATCACTTTTCGCGAGACATTTGAGGTTGCCCTTATAGCTGGTATTGTGCTCAGTTTCCTGAAGAGGACCAAGCAAAGCAGGCACAATATTATCGTTTATTCCGGGATCGGGTTAGCTGTAGCTGTAAGCATAGTATTGGCTCTGATAATAAATCAGGTTGCCGGTGGTTTCTCTGGTGAAACTGAAGAGATATTCGAAGGCATTATGATGTATCTAAGCGTCATCTTCCTATCGTTCATGATCCTCTGGACCATAAAGCACAAGCACCACGTGAAGGAGATTGAAGAGCATGTGGCGACGGACCTGAACGCAAATTATAAAACGGGCCTGTTCCTGCTGATTTTTGTCGCCGTACTCAGAGAGGGTATTGAGACCGTTTTGTTTTTGAGGGGGATAATTGTCGCTTATGAAAAGAGCATCCTGGCATTCTCGCTTTTGGGGATTGTTGCAGCAGTGGCTATAGCATGGGCCTTATTTAAGGGGATGGTCAGGTTCAACATGAAGAAGTTCTTCAATATATCCAGCACCCTGTTAATCCTTTTTGCTGCTGGATTGTTAGCGCACGGCACCCATGAACTTCAAGAGGCGGGTATCTTGCCCGTTGTGGTTGAGCATCTATGGGATATCAATCCGGAGAGTATCACTCACCCATTGCATGAAAAAGGGGTAGTTGGTTCCGTCTTTAAGAGTCTCTTCGGTTATAATGGCAATCCTTCTTTAATCGAAGTATTGAGTTACCTTGCTTTCCTTCTTATCACTCTGGGATGGTGGAGAAACTATGAGAAGCAGCAGGAGTTGAAAGCCATAAGTGTATAAGTAGTACTGGAAATCTTTTGAAAGAAGCAGTCTTCCTTATTGGAGCGTAAATAGCTCTACTTCACTCCAAGAACAAGTATTTTTCAGATCAGCTACCTCAAGGATGAACACCTTTCCAAAATACCACAAATGTGGTATTGCTCCATCCTGATTATGACAGTACTTTTGTACACAAATGAGCGCGTGAAAAACACGTCAACGATAGTAGACAGAAGAGTGGTGAATGGATTTGGTGTGATACGAGCGCTGTTTGTTGCGGTTTTAACAACTTTCCTCCTTGGCGAATCCGCCCTGGCCCAAACTGGGATCATTAAGGGCAACGTAGTTCAATTAAACTCTGATGCTGTACTGGAGGATGTGACGATCTACATCCCCAATACCCCCTTTGGTACCATAAGCAACGGGCAAGGGGTTTATGTTCTGAATGAAGTTTCAGCGGGTGAAATAGTGCTCGTTGCTGCTAATGTTGGATATGGGAGTGTAAGAAAGACCGTTACCGTAGTTGCAGGTGAAACGGTTACTGTAGATTTTGAGCTGGACGAAGTCGTGATGGATCTGCCTCCTGTTGTTATCGCCAGCATCACTATGACAGGTGGGAACAAGGGTGTAAATGAAATTCCAGGTTCAGCACACTATATTTCTCCTAAGGAAATCCAGAAGTACAGCTATACGGATATTAATAAGACCTTGAGGGCTGTTCCGGGTATCAATATTCAGGAAGAGGATGGTTTTGGCTTGAGGCCCAATATAGGTTTGAGAGGCAC
>DTRK01000257.1 GCA_012965955.1 Flavobacteriales bacterium | reverse complement strand
TGGCAGGGGGGGTATAACCTCACGATCCTTCTTACACCCGGCAAAAAGAACAAGGATGATGAAGGAGGGGAAAATAACAGCTTTCATTTTCATGGGATTTTTATGTTGTTTAATACCAATATAACACCCAAATTATTCAAATAGTGTGGTAACTATTACTTAAATGATGACAAAATATTGAAATATGTACGTTTCATAAAAATAAAAATGGGAAGATTGTTCGTCCTGTGGAATTTTCATTTCCAAGTGGAGCCTGCCTGCAGCCAGGCAGGAGGGTTTACCCGCCTCAGGAGGGAGCAGCTTAGGGAACTCCAGATGATGTATCTAATATTCTATTGGCGTATCTATTAAGAACTCTTAGTGTTCCAATAGTTTTAATGCTGTTCTCATAGCAATTCTTTTGTCCTCATAAAAGGCTACAACGAATGCTTCCTTAAATCCTTGCTTCTCCATTTCCAATTCTAGTTGCTTAGCGTCAACGAGGTTCGATAGTTTACCCACAGTGTACTTGTACATCCCCTTATGGGCATATTCCTGCACGTCCTTTGCCCCGCCGAAACGGTCCGAACCAGGGGGAAATCTATTGGTGCTAGCCAGAATCTGTACTTTAAAGACAATTTCAATGCTTTTCTTCTCCTCGATATTTTCGATAATTAACATTTCAACCCTTCGATTTTTCTTTCGGCCTGCTTCCGTGTCGTTTGTAGCGATTGGACGGTTGAATCCGTAGCCGGCATGCACCAAACGTGACTTGGCGATGCCGTGTTCGATGAGATAATTCACCACTGCTTCAGCCCTCCTTTCAGAGAGATCCAAATTGTAGGCTTCTGAACCCTTGTCATCAGTATGCCCCGAAATCTCGAAGAGGAGTTTGGGGTTTTGGTTCATCAATTTAATGGCCCGTCCCAATTCCGTTTTAGATTCAGGCTTAAGTGCTGCCTTGTCATAGTCAAAGAACAGGTAATTTAACACAATAGATTCTCCAACATCTGCCGGTTTCAATTTAATGCTGTTAGACAGTTCCATGTATGGCTCTGATTCCGGAATATCAATATGCTCCGAATGAAAAAAGTACTCATCAGCAGTTATTGTAATACCGTAGTTGCGACCAGATGGCAATGAAAACAGGTAGCGACCAGATGTCTTATTGGATTTGGTTGACATGAGTACCTCTTTCGTTTGGTTGTCAATAATCTCAATTTTTGCCTCGACGGGATGCCCCAGTTCATTGGTAATCGTACCTTTTACCAAAGTGAGTTGCGGTCTCGCTTTGGTCTCTTTCATATTGATGACATAGATGTCTTTTTCTCCGGACCCTCCTTCACGGATAGAGGAATAGTAGCCTCTCTTGCCGCTTGCGGCCAACACAAAAAACACATCATCACCAACCGTATTAATCGGCTTACCCAGGTTTTCAGGTGTCGACCACCTACCGGTTTTATCATCATATACCGAAGAGAAGATATCATACCCGCCTAATGTTTCGTGACCTTGAGAGCTGAAGTAAATTGTTTTACCATCCGGATGCATAAAAACGGCATCTTCGTTGAGCGCGGTATTGATTTCCGAGCCCAGGTTATGCGGTTTACCCCAATCTCCCTTCTCTGTCAGATTGCTAAGATAGATATCGTTTTGTCCTATGCCATCAGGCCTATTACTAACGAAGTACATGGTTTTTCCAGTGTATGAATAACAGGCTGTAGATTCCTTGTATTTTGAGTTTATGTTTTTGCTTAGCTTAACAGGATTAAGCCATTTATCTCCATCTAATTCAGACTCATATATATCGCCACTTTTGTACAAAAACATCTTCTGTCCATCGGGTGAAAGGCCAACCGCTGCATCGTGTAGCTCTGAGTTCACTGGCTTGCCGATACTTCTGGGCGATTGCCATTCTCCGTCTCTTTTCTCTGAAATGTAGATGTCTTCATAGTAGATGTCAAATTTTGGATCTTTCTGTCTGCCGAGTGTACTATCGCGCCGTGAGGTGAAGTACATCACAGACTCATCCGCTGTAATGAGTGGATGATACTCTGCGAATTTGGAATTTACAGCTGTTCCCAGAGGGACTATCGTTATCTCCCCACTGAAGATGTCCTTTTTCGGTTCTTTATTCTGGGCAACTACGTTGGTGCCGGTGAAAAGGAAAATTAGCATCAAAAGGCCCCAAATCCGGATCATCTTGCTTCTCAAACAATGACTGTTCTTTGTTCGCATGTCAATCTTGAATCGAGCTCTTACATGAACGATGGCCCCTGCATCGAACCAGATCTTTGAAAGGGGTTTGGGTTGATGAAGCGCAGTGTGAACTCAATACCTCCCCGACCACTGCTAACCGTTCTCAGGGCTGAAATATTGAAGTCATAACTTACACCTACAGCGATACTTGTGTATTCAAGCATAACCGTTGCAATAAAAGCATCCTGAAGGCGGTAGTGGCCTCCGAATGAGAATGCAGCACCTTTGGACAACCCCGTATACTTGCTGTTCTCTTTTATTTGATATCTCAGCATAGTTCCGAACAACGTCTCACTCAAAACCCCTTGCTGAACATGAATGATAGAAGGTTCAATTTTTAGGTTACTGTTGGCAGTTGAAAATGAGCTGTTCGCATGTGCAATGATCTTCATATTCAAACTCTCATCGGGCAAGTCGTAAAAGGAATATGCGGGTTGGCCAACATGGTGCAGTGCAACACCCGCCTGAAATTTGACTCCTTTGGACTGGTTGACTTCGTTTTTACTTGAACCATAATTCCATAGAATACCAGCAGAAAAGTCCCCATAAGTGAAATTTTCCCGACTCAGGGTTTCGCCCAAACTCGCATCTGGGTTGTAATAGCCGGTCATCGATTGATCATATTGACTGCCCCAAGTTAAAGCGGTACCATCAATTCTTTGTTGTCCAAAGCCACCTTGCAATCCTACAGAAAGATGATTCTTATTGCCCATGAACACATGGCCGGCCACAGATAAGTTAGCACTGGTGGTTCCCATCTTCATCTCGCCTGCTACATCGTTGAATACGGTTAGCCCTACACCCAAATAACTGTTGTCCCACTTGTTCTTAAGAATATGCATGTCGGAGGACAAAAAGAAAGTCTGGTACGGATTGGCGATACTCCTCCATTGATCCTTGTACCCTGTTACTGCTCTCAAATCGCCTTGAAATGCTCCCGTACCGCCAGGGTTGAGGAGGAGGGGAGTCATCCAGAATTGGGAGAAATGAATATCCTGGGCGTTTAACTCCAGGTTTGGAGCAGAGATGATCAAGGTGCACACGGTCATCGTGATCATTAATTTCTTCATCGTTTTCATAGTTCCCAATTTAGTGCGTAATACTTCGATAAAATCAATTCTGTCATTTAATCAGTGCAATGTTTCCTTGCTTCTCAATTATTTCATCATTGGTAAACTCCGCTTTTACGTAGTAAACAAATACAGCAGCATTAAGCGCTTTCCCATTGTGGGTTCCGTCCCAGCCTTCTGTACACAATTCATTCATGCAGATGTCCGAGCTGCTTGCTTGTTCAAATTCGTATAACTTCTCACCCCAACGGTCATAAATTATAAAGGTCAGCGACTTAACACCTACACCGTAAACATGGAGCAGTTGGTTTGTAGATTTTCCAGCACCTGGTGAGAACGCATTCGGTATGTAAATATGGGGTTCGTCACAGGTGTTCACAACCAGGGTTGTTATGACAATACTATCGCAACCATTAGCGGCCACCAGGGTATCACTGTACATTCCAGCTGTATTTTGGTAAGCTCCACCCAGGAGAATGCTATCCGTATCGCAGATTGTGTCATTAAAATTGCTCGTAGAATTCGCAGGATCTGATACAAAGAGTTCGGTAATCACGATACTGTCACACCCGTTAACAGATGTCATTGTGTCCTGATAAGTGCCGGCTGTTGTCTGGAAGGCCCCACCCAACATTACACTATCCCCTAAACAAATGTTTATCGTGTTCAGGGATGCCTGAACTGTATCAACCGTTACAGTTGTTGTGAATACGCTGTCGCACCCGGCTAGTGTTGTAAGCGAGTCAGTATACACCCCAGAAGCCAATACGTAAGTTCCACCTGGCAATTGCGTACTGTCTCCGGAGCAGATCCCAACGGTACCCGTGATAATATACCTGGGATTTACGGTCAAATCTGTAGTAATCACGCTATCACAACCTGCTGCTGTCGTTAAGGTATCAGTATAGACCCCAGTAACAAAGACATAGTTACCTCCGGGGAGTTGTATGCTGTCTCCAGCACAAATGGTGTCAAATAAATTAGCCGAGAAAGCCGAATCTATTGTAAGAACAGTAATCACCAGGCTATCACAACCATTTATACTTACCAAAGAATCGGTATACGTTCCCGCAGTATCTTGATAGTTGCCACCCAACAAGATGCTGTCACCTTCGCATATGCTTGCTGACACATTGGTGAGGGAGGCTGAATCAATGATCACATTTGTTGTGTAAATGCTGTCGCAACCTGAAATACTAGTTAGGGAATCGATGTAGAGGCCTGCGGTATCGGTATAAGATCCTCCGGGTAACAGTGTGCTATCGCCAAAACAGAGATTCACGGTATCACTGAAACTGAATGCCTGGTTTACTGTTAATGTCGTTGTGAAGATACTGTCACAACCTACTGAGGTAGAAAGGGAGTCCACATAGGTTCCCCCTGCCGATGCATATGATCCTCCCGGTAGCTGAACGCTATCTCCAGAACATATCGTGTCCGTCAACGTGAAACTGTATACAGAATCTACGCTCAAGGTGGTAACGGTAATACTGTCGCATCCTCCTACCGACGTTGAGGTGTCAGAATATGTTCCTGCGGCGAGTTGATACACCCCTCCAATCAGTATACTGTCACCATTACAGATGCTGGCGTTGATATTGTTGATAATTACTGAGTCAACTGCTAGCTTTGTAATAATGATGCTGTCACATCCGGCAGATGAAGTTAATGAGTCAATGTACACTCCGGATGAAGAGGCATAAGAACCACCGGGCAATAGCAAGCTGTCACCAGTGCAAATTCCAACCGATACACTGTCGTATGATACAGTATTCACAACCAGCAGGGTTGTAATTATACTATCGCAACCAGAGACAGTTGACAGCGTGTCAATGTAAGATCCGGCTGTCGAGACGTAGTTGCCTCCCGGTAGTTGAATACTATCTCCGGCACAAACGGTATCATTGGCGCCGACAGCAATCACAGGATTAACTGTTAACGACGTGGTAAGTATGCTATCACAGCCAGCGGTTGAAGAAAGAGTGTCTATGTAGATTCCTCCAGCAGAAACATAAGACCCTCCAGGTAATTGAATGCTATCTCCGGAGCATATTGTGTCCGTTAATGCAATGTTGTATACGGAATCGATAGTTAATGTTGTAATTGCAATACTGTCACATCCACTGATAGATATTGAGGTGTCCGTGTACACTCCAGCTGTAAATTGATAAACAGTGTCAATAAGAATACTGTCACCGTTACAGATGCTGGTGTTGATATTATTGATGATTACTGAGTCAACCGTAAGCGTTGTGATAATGATACTATCACATCCTGCAGTTGACACCAATGTGTCAATATACACACCTGAAGTTGACTCGTACGAACCACCAGGTAGCTGCAAACTATCTCCGGTACAAATTCCCACTGCTATGCTATCGTTAGTAACTGAATTCACGACCAGGGTAGTTGTTATTATACTATCACATGCAGCAACACTGGGTATGGTATCACTATACGATCCGGCGATTGAAACATAAGAACCTCCCGGTAGTAAAATGCTGTCTCCGTTACAAACTGTATCCTCTACACTAATGCTGTACGTTGGATTGAGTGTTAATACGGTTGAGTGAACCGAGTCACATCCGTTTACTGAGATCAGCGAATCATAATAAGTTGCTGCGGTGAATTCATATGTACCGTATATCAACGCGCTGTCACCACTGCAAATGCTAAGAGGAGCATCCACAGTATTAAAAGTAGGATTAACAACCACAACAACTGAATCTGGTAGACTTGTAGTACTTGTACCACTGTCATAAACAGTTACGTAATAGGTGGTAGTAGTTGTTGGAGTTGCAATAGGATTGGCAATTGATGAATCGCTCAAAGTGGTTGTCGGTGTCCAGGAGTAAGAGTAGGGGCCAACGCCCGAAGTAACCGTAGCCACCAATTGTGAGCTATCACCGAGACAGATTGAGTCATTTGCACCAGCATCAACAACGGTTTGCGATCCTGCCAATGCGAATGGATTAGGAGAGAAGTCATTCCATCCGGCCCTGGTGACTGCAGACCCTGAATTTGTAATAGTGCCCATGTCTTCCCACTGCGTTTCCCAATGCACCATCATGCTGCTTGAATCCGAAACACCGTCATAGTAAATGGTGACATCAGCTAAATCTGTTCCTGCTGTTCGATTGATTCTGTGATACCAATTGGGATTGATGGCTCCGATACCAATTTGCTTAATAGAAATATCATAGCCTTCAGTGGTGGCATCTACGTTGGCCATTCTAACCGCATACGTGTGCGGATTTGTGGTAACCGGGGTAATATCCACCTGCCGATACCTTGTGGTTCCAGCACTGGAGCCTGTAGGAAAAACATAAGACGCACTGAGGGAGGTATTTCTGGCGACGCTACCTGTATCCAGGCTGCTGATGAACCCGGTAGATCTGGTAATGGCCATGGTATCCGTTGAGGTAATGTACAACCGATTGCTATCTGTCATAAATTCTCTGTCTGTAAGCGACAGCGAGTCTTCGACGATGGTGTTTACCTGCAATATCTTAACCCCAGTGCCTGTGAGGGTAAGGTCGGAAAAGTGTGTTATGTCAGTTCCTGCCACATACTGCGTATCACCCAGCAGTTCCACCTCCCCTGGGCTGGAGTTGATCAACCCGGTGTTACCGGCATTGTTGATCCAATCCTCGGTGAGGTTGATCTTCCCATTGTTATCAACGGTAGAGCTGTTCTTCAGGGTGATGGTTCCCTGCACATTGACGGTAGTTCCCCCCAATACAACAATATTGACGCTGCTATTTGCGACAAAACCTGATTGGCCAAACAAGTTGAATGTTGCAAAGAAGACTAAGGCAGAAAGCAATATTTTATGCATCCCTTTTATAATTTCCACATTTTATTCCGGGGCGTATTCTTTTATCTTAAATGAAAACATTAAATCGGTGTATTCGGCCTCTGACAGCAATTCAGCTTCAGACAACCACGAAGGGGTACGCAACTTTTCACCTGCCTGCAAGGTGTCGGGGTATTTTACGGAAGTTATCCGAATGGGGTAGGAGCCAGATGAAATTGTCAATTCCTGCACCACCCATGACTTGCCATCAGGCACGGTAAACGCGCTGCCCCCTGCACCTTGCAACTTACGCTCAATGCAGGCAGTGGTGTCTGAACCGTCTGACGTATTTTCTTGCTGGGCAGCACAATTGCTGCTTGCAGACAATAATATTTTCAGGGTAATAGCCGGGATCAGAAAATATGCGGTTCGCTTCATCTGCTAAATTGTACTGAATTCAATAATGCTGAACCAACATACGTCGCTGCCAGGGTTATTTTGTATTTGAAGCACGGTGCCTGCCGGAAGCCAGAGTGGTAAATGCGTGCTTTTGGGGAAATTGCTACTGCCTACATTGCCGTCCTGTAATT
>DTRK01000256.1 GCA_012965955.1 Flavobacteriales bacterium | reverse complement strand
GGATTGAATACCTTGGAGATGCGATAACAGATGAGCACGATGAGAACGTAAGAAATGCCAAAGATGTAAGTGCTGGAGCTGTCCTCATGGCGGCCCTGGTCGCTTCGGTAATCGCGGGGTTGGTGTTTATTCCCAGGCTAATTCCCTTGTTTACATCTTGAAAGCACCCCTGTCAAGTTTAGGTAAGTTCGCCCCTTCCAATAGTTATTGGAAGCCCGAAAAATTTCAGGCCCATCTTGTGTTTCTCGTCCTCGCATTGATCTTTGGTTTAAGCTTTCTTGTTGTAACCCCTCCCTTTCAGGTACCGGACGAGACCAATCATTTCCTGAAAGCCTACCAGATTTCTACAGGCCAGCTGATGGGCGTAAAAGATATGGACCGTGTGGGAGGTTATGTGCCAAAAGAGGTGGCGAAATTCAGCAACTACTTCACCTTCTTAAGGCATAATACGCACTTGAAAACCGATCCGGAAACCATCTGGAATCTGAGAGAAATGAAGTATGTGGAAGATTCCATGGTCTTTGTAGATTTTCCGAGTACGGGCAAATATTCCTTTGTCAACTACCTCCCACAATCATTCTCCATATCTATTATCAGGCTCTTTTCTGACAAAGTATTTTGGATATATTACGGAGCGAAGATTTTCACGTTTGCTTTTTGGCTGGCATGTGTCACTTTAGCCATCTATATCATTCCAGTTCACAAGTGGCTATTCACCGCGCTGGCCCTTTTGCCTATGTCTTTGTTCGTCAATAGCTCCTTAAGCGGCGATGTCGTGACCAATGCCTCCGCATTTCTTTTAATCGCATATCTAATAAACATATCCCATAGTGGAACAAAATTCAATGGTGCCAACTTTATAATAATAACTAGCTTAATGTTGGTATTGGCCTCTACAAAACTTGTCTATACACCACTTCTTCTGCTCTTTTTTCTCATTCCGGGCAACAAATTCAAGACTTCTATAAAGCGTTTCTCCTTCTTTGGGGCTCTAATATTAATAACTTTTTTTACCGCTTTATATTGGTACAACTCAATGGACTCCATCTACACACCATATACTGACTACAATCCTGATTTTCGGGATGGCCTTAATATTCACGCAGGTGTTAACATGTCTGAACAGCTCATTTTTTTAAAGGATAATCCAGCCCACATCCTAACTGTACTGTATAATGCAACAGGACATACGTTTAACATGGTGTACGAGGGTTTTATCGGCACCTTTGGATGGTTGGACACACGGCTTCCATTATGGTTGATCTGGCTGGGGTACCTGATTCTGGGCGGAGTTGCTATAATAGAGCCGATTGGTTCAATAAATGCTAAGCCTAGAAATTACCGCATAATTCCTTTGCTTAGTTTCATTGCCATTTTGAGCTTAATCATCTTGACCATGTACCTGACCTGGACGTTAGTTGGTGCGGACTACGTTCACATTCAAGGCCGGTATCTGATACCTGCAGCTCCGTTACTCTTTATAATACTTTACTCCAGGAGATTGAACTTCCCTAAATTAACGCCTTTATTGGTGATGGCTTTCGCCATTCTGTCTCTGTCAATGTCATATCGAGTACTTGTTGACCGATACTATCATGTGCCACAGTTTGACTCTACCCAGATCACATGTGGTGCAGAAGAGGTCGATCAAGATCACTTTATTACAAATGACCCTGATGTACTTCTTGAAAATTCGCAAACGCAATCAAGCGAACAGGCTAGAACAGGTGATTACAGCGCCAAGGTAGATCCAGGCCATCAATACAGCTTCACTTATCGAACTAAAGATATTGAGTACGGTGACATTATACGCGCCGAGGTGTGGCGCCTTGGCGAAGATGCAGGCCTGGTGCTCTCATCAGGGAATGCAAATGAGCTTTACATTGTTGAGTCCAAATCTTATGTCGAGCCGGAGGCTGGCTGGGATCACATTCAGTTACAACATCTTTTTCATGAACGTGTGAGCAATAATGAAGTAGTTGTTTATGTTTTTAACTTCGGGCCAAACACCGTGTATTTCGACGACTTGCACATCACTATTGAAAGAGCCGTTAAGTGAAATTTCACATTTTGGTAAGATTGCGCCTCCCGGAATATCAAGCAAGATTGGATCAGATTTTGAGGAGCATTGTCGGCACTAGATATAATTTACGCGTCATGAAAAAGATAGTCCTTTCAACGCTTCTCACGCTTCTCTGTATACCATTCTCCACAGCCCAACCAGCAGAGGAATTTATTTATTGGAAGAAGAACCGGCCCCTAAAATGGAGCGATTTTGAGGGAAGACCTGTTAGAAATTCACGCTACCACGCCCAAACTCATGGTGGTTTGAATTACACGTTTGATAATAATGGGCCAGGTGTATATGTCTTTAAATTGAACGTGAAATATGACAAACAAAAGTCATGGTCCAAACCTGAAGAACAGTCGGATGACTTACTCAAACACGAACAGGGGCATTTTGATATTTACGAAATATACGGGCGATTAATCATGCAGAGATTAAAAGAAACGAAAGCCCTTGCTGGCCCGAAATTCAGCGGGAAGGTGGAGAAAATATTCACAAAGTCCTTTGCCGAATTGCAAAAGTTCCAACGAAAATATGATCAGGAAACAAATCACTCTAAAGACAAAGAGAAGCAGGAGAAATGGAACCAGAAGTTGGAAAAGATGCTCATTGATTCAGAGGACCATATAGTCAAGGAAATAGAGTTTAAGGTATAAGTGGAGCCAGGATGATCGAAACGGCACGGAGAGTTAATGGGTTTGTGGCTATGCAGATTACAACGACGAGCAGTATGTCCGCCAATATATTGACCTTGATGGCAAATCTGTACATCACTATGGCATTTGCTTCCTAATGTGTAATTTTGTTGTATAAAGATGGAACTACCTGGCCTAACCATATCGATAATTAAACTGCTCTTTGTTGGAGGGATCCTTTGGGTGTTCTTCAAGCTTGTCCATCGCGCCATTGACCTGTTGCTATCAGGACAGGCCTACCACAAACGACTGGTGGACATACTGCTCATCGTAAGAGCTGCCTCCTGGATCACCTTTATCTTTTGGTCTATTTCTGTGATTTTTATAGGGCAACTTATGTATGCCAGAATTTTTTCCGGAATGCTCATCCTGCTCACTGTAGGAATATCATGGTCATTAATTCGAGATATTATTTCAGGGTTCTTGATAAGGATGGAAGGGACCTACCACAACAACAGCCACGTAAGAATTCACGACGTGGAAGGCACTGTGCGCAAATTGGGATTCCGATCCATGGAAATAGAAACGGATAGAGGGGAAACGATCAGAATACCCTATAAAATCGTGGATGATGAACTGACTGTCAAATCTTATCCGGTAGAAACAATTAAGAGCCACACTTTTGATCTCTCAGTTCCCAAGTCCAAAGAGATTAATGAGTACCGGGAGGAAATTAAATTTCAATTACTTAACAGCCATTGGTCATCATTGAGAAAGGACCCGAGAGTGAAGGTTATTGATGAAGTGAAAGACGCCTACGTTCTACGCATAACGGCCTACACGCTTGACAAGAAATACTTCCAGGAAGTTGAGCGCTTTGTGAAGAAGGAATTCGGGATGGACCATTCCAGGTTGATTGAGGAAACCGGAGATAATTAAATTGTTTTTACATCCGTTGCTGAATTACTTAGTAGAGGCTGTGCCGTCCCTACCAGCAGGTAAGCACGCAACGTCTTTCCCAATTTCTGAAACACCTACTTCTTCTTTTTATCACCCTCATCAGGGATTTTGCCGAAGACAGGTTTCTCTTCTTTATCGATGATGGGTTCCACCTGGTCTGAAATGATATGTAGATCCCTTTGAGGGAAAGGGATTTGAATATTATTGGCCCTAAACTTTTGATCTATCATGAATCGAATATCACTCTTCACGCTCTCAATTCGGAACATATTATCTGAAAAGAAAAGCAGATCGAAATCAAGGGAAGAATCTCCAAAATCTATAAAGCGTACTCGCGGTTGTGGCTTTTTAGCTACAAAATTGTGCTCTTCTGCACATTCCATAAGTACGCTTCTCACCAACTTTGTATCTGAACCGTAAGCTACGCCTACACGCACTCTAAACCTGGTAAACTGCTGATTGTGGCTCCAGTTTATCACCTTTTCTGAGGTGAATTTAGAATTCGGAATCAGCATCATTATATTATCCCTTGTTTCAAGCTCAGAAGTGCGCAATCCGATTCTTATCACCCTGCCTACAATTCCTTCCACCTCAACAACTTCCCCTACCTTAATAGTTCCTTCAAATAGTAGTATAATACCAGAAATAAAATCATTGAATATCTGCTGCAATCCAAAGCCCAATCCAACCAGCAGAGCTGCCGATCCAGCGAGAAGAATGGTAACCTTAACACCCATGCTCTCAAGAATGAGGACAACAGCAATTACAATAATTATGTACTTGACAATCTGGAACAATGCATGCTGTCGTCCCTCACCTACTTTTTGCGTTAACCCCTCTTGATGTATAAATTTCTTTGTGGTCCATAGTACCAATCTGGCAAGGAAGTAAACTGCCACAATGATAATAATCTGGTATACAGAGAATGTGAATGTGTCGAAATCAATTATCTTGAATTCGAGAAGGTCCATAAATTTATTCCATGCGCCTGCGAAAGTCATGTGCTTATAATTGTCATATTACGTGTTCCTTGGCAACCTCCACATTCTCGCCTATGAAGTGAACAATTATCCATAGAACAACAATTCCGACTGGGAAAGTGATCCATGGGCTGGCACCTAACGCACCAGGTATAGTTCCAAAAATGATCGCAACAACTCCTACTGTCAATGCGTAAGGCATTTGTGTCCTGACGTGATCAATATGGTTACAAGATGACGCCAGGGAACTCAAGATAGTGGTGTCAGAGATTGGTGAACAGTGATCTCCTAGCACTGAACCGGCCAGCACACATGAAACCACGTTATAGAATACATACATCGCGCTTTCTTCATCCATGCCACTGACCTTGCACACCTGCCACGCAGCCGGAAGCATCAGAGGATATAAGATAGCCATTGCCCCCCAGGACGAGCCTGTAGAAAAAGCAATAAGTGAAGCGATAATAAATGTGAGTGCAGGGATAATAACCGGACTCAGGCCACCTGACAACATGGAATTTGTGATAAAGTCGGCCGTGCGCATCTCCTCGGTAACCAACGCCAGGGACCAGGCTAAAATCAAAATCATGATGGCTCCGAACATAGTCTTGAATCCGTTTAAAACGGCTTCAATAGTTGCATTCAAGCTTAATATTCCCTGTGAAATGGTGAGTCCAATGGCGAGTAACAGTCCGGATAAGGATGCCCAAAGCAAGGCAAAATATGAGTCAGAAGCGCCAATTATCAGTGATAGAGATCTTCCTATTCCCAGCTCCTCATCAGGCCATTCAGCAGCATTGTTGCCTGTATAAAGTAAGCCAGCAAATGTGCCAAGGATCACAACCAGTATAGGCAAAAATGCATTGTACCATCTGAATTTGGCGTTGGGAGCAGGCTCCAATGATTTAAGTTCATCAGCCACCGTTTCTGCAACTGCCTCATCCTTATCGTCATTCTTAACCTCAGGGCTCTTACCTCTTAGGCGGTTCATCCAGCTTATCTCCATCTTCTTTTCATCATTGAGTACCTTACCCGTAGTTCTGGCTCGGATTTCAGCTTTCACCATCGGACCAAAGTCTTTTCCCTGAACTATCAGGATCAGAACAAACAGAAGCGTGAATACAGGGTAAAAAGAATACGAAAGAGAGCTAATAAAGACGGAGTAGGCACTTTCATCAATGCCAATCGCCTGTAAGCTCGTTTCTATATATCCCAATTGAAATCCTATCCACGTAGTAACAAAGGCAATTGCAGCGATCGGCGCAGCAGTAGAATCAACAATATAACTGAGTTTCTCCCGGGAAATTCTCAACCGATCCGTCACCGGGCGCATAGTATTCCCAACCACCAATGTATTTGCATAGTCATCAAAGAATATGGTTATTCCCAATAACCATGTTGCTAGCTGTCCTGATCTGGCATCCTTAGCGTATTTGGAGATAATATTCACTACCCCTTGCATCCCTCCATTACGAGATATAACAGATACAATACCACCAATCAACATGGAGAAAATGATTACTGCCAGATGTCCCCAATTGTTAAGAGAATTGATCACATATTTATCAATTACCGAGAGCAGACCTGTAATAATACCAATCAGCCCTTCGCTATATACTCCGATAATTGCACCTCCAATGAAGATTCCCATGAACAGTGAAGTGATGACCTCTTTGAAGATGAGCGCCATCAATATGGCTATCAAAGGAGGAAATACAGACAGCCACAGCGGAATTGGCGACGTAGTTTCCTCATAAACATAGTCGCCTAAGACAAATTTAACTGAGCGTTTATCTGTAAACGTATGCTCGTACTTACCCACACCATCCACGAATTGAATGGTAATTGGTTTGCTATTGATCAGGAAGATAAGCTCGTTGTTATTGTCTTCCAGCAGGCTGTGTTCCGGATTCTTGAAAGTGATTTTGATCTCCACCGATACATCCCTAATGATAACATCAGGAATATCGACTTCAATATCTTCCGCTTCAACTATGTTTTTCGCCTTAACCTGGCTGCTATCAGCCGCAATTCTTGCGCTAGCGTGAAACGTATAGAGTCCAAGTCCAAATACCAATGCTATGCTCAACACCAATGATCTCATCCAGTTTTAATTTATGCCTCTTTCCTTTTTAATCGTTTCGTACGCCTCCTTGACCTTCAGGAATTTTTCTTTTGACGCTTTTTGAAAGTCTTCACCCAAATGGCCCAATTTATCCGGGTGGTATTTCACTGCCATCTTTCTGTACGCCTTTTTTACTTCTGAATCCGTTGCCTTAGGGTTAAGGTCCAAAATCTTGTAAGCCGTATGGGAGTCCTTGACAAACATGGCCTTAATCGAGGCAAATTCTCCCATCCCTATGTCGAGAAGTCCCGCTATCTTTTGTATCAGGTCAACCTCTACCTTGTCAACACTTCCATCTGCCTTGGCGATCCCGAATAGGTAATAAATCATCTGCAATCGGGCGTGCACTACCATATCGCTTCTGATCTGCCGGCAAATTTCTGCGACGTCAACGTCCTGTTTGAGTATTTCCTTAAACAGGAGCATGTACTCCCTGGCACTCGCCTTTCCAAATTGCTTCTCAAAGAACATCCGCACGTAGACCAATTCTGACTGCAGTACCTTGCCATCAGCCTTCATTACGGCTGCCGAGAGAACCAGCAAGCTTACACCAAAATCTCCAGCAACTGTACGTCTTTGACCAGGACGCGCATTAAAGGTATCAAAATCAACGCGTTTTGCGTTGTCAAACATAGATCCGAGCGCATATCCCAAAAGTGCCCCGATAATAGAGCCTAAGCGCCCGATTTGGCTACCTAAGTAGAAGCCCAAGCAACCACCGATCCACTTCCCATATTTAGCCATCGCTATTATTCATTTTTATGACCTCAGTCTTGTTTCTTAAGGAATAACACACAAGGTTTACTACTTTAGCGCAAATATACTTACGCAATCCCAATAAGACGAGAACGTGTCTAAAAAATGACGATTGCGCCCAACTCATTTTGAATCAACAATGGCAAAAAAAGCAATACTTAACAATAAGTCAATAGCGTTTTTTGAGGCGTACATCAACG
>DTRK01000255.1 GCA_012965955.1 Flavobacteriales bacterium | reverse complement strand
TGTTGGGCCCTGCTGTCCGCATAGGCACGGGCGATCCAGAATTCCCACATGTATCCGTATCCTCCATGCAGCTGAACGCATTCGTCAACTACCTTGCACTGCAGCTCCGTCATGGTGTATTTGGCCATGGCAGCAGTGGGTACATCCAGCTCTTGTTTAAGATGCAGCTCAATACACTTGTCAATAAAGATCCTTCCCATCTGTATTTCTGAGAGCATTTCAGCCAGCTTGAAACGTGTATTCTGAAATTTGGCAATTGGCCGGCCAAAGGCTTCTCTCTCCTGTACATATTGCACCGTTCTATTAAAAGCTTCTTCTGCGGTAGCTATGGCAATTATGGCAACCAATAAGCGCTCCTGTGGCAGCTCCTGCATCAGGTACATGAATCCAGCTCCCTCTACCCCCAGTAGATTTGATTGGGGTACACGTACATTGTCAAAATACAGTTGGCAGGTATCCTGCGCCTTCATACCGATCTTCTTCAACGGCTTGTCCTTGGTGAATCCTTCCCGGTCTGCCTCAACCATGATCAGGCTGATCTCATTATCGCCGGTCTTGGCAACTATAATTACCAGGTCGCACATATAACCGTTGGTAATAAAAGTCTTGGACCCATTGATGATATAGTCGTCGCCATCTTTCTTGGCAGTGGTTGTCACGGCCTGTAGATCCGAACCGGTCCCTGGTTCTGTCATGGCGATGGCAGAGATGAGCTCTCCGGAAGCCATTTTTGGAAACCATCTCTTTTTCTGCTCATCGTTGGCCTGGTGCAGAATATAAGGAGCGACAATATCAGAATGCAGGGCAAATCCAGGCCCTGAACACCCTGAATGGGCCAGCTCCTCCATCAAAATAGCGCTGTACCGGAAGTCAACCCCGGCACCGCCGAATTCTTCGGGCACCTCTGTAAGTAAAAATCCCTGCTCACCGGTCTTCAGCCAGGCCTCCCTGGATATATGGCCCTGCTCCTCCCATTTGTCGTGATGCGGGATGATCTCTTTCGCAAAGAAGTCTCTGACCGATTTTCTGAAGAGGTCGAGTTCTTCATTGAATAGTGTTCTGGCTATCATGTTTCTTTAATTAATGAAGGTCATAAATATAGTACTAGTCTCCAGACTTATAGAGGGCTTCGTTAACAAATATTAACACAGGGTTCACATACTTAAATCGGGCAATGGCAGTTTTACATGGTAGTATTGTGAAGAAATCTTGATAACTAGTAATAAATAATTCCACCTGCCATGAAAAATATTGTGTCTATTTGTTTGATAATGAGCCTCGCACTTATGGGGTGTGCCCAGGATGTAGCAACAATCGAGAAAGCAACTACAGGTAGTATGAGCAAGACAGAAGATGAGTGGAGAGCGTTATTAACACCAGAGCAGTATCAGGTGCTAAGGCAAAAAGGTACGGAAAAGCCCTATACAGGGAAATTTGACAAGCACACTGCTGCCGGCAGCTACACGTGCGTGGGATGTGGTGAGGTTTTGTTTACCTCACAGGACAAGTATGATGCTGGTTGCGGATGGCCGAGCTTCTCAGATGCCGAGGAAGGAAAGGTAGCGACAGAAAAGGACGTAAGCCTTGGAATAGCAAGGACGGAGATATTGTGCTCCAACTGTGGAGGGCACCTGGGCCATGTGTTTGATGACGGCCCAACAGAGACCCGGCAGAGATATTGCGTGAACTCACTTTCCCTGGATTTTACACCTGAAGGAGAAGGAGATACAAATGACGGAGAAGAGAAGAAATAGATATTTTGTTTTTAACTTGAGCAAGCTGTACCGGTTTCTTGTACCACTGATTTTTTTACATTTGGTGATGCTGGGGATGTATTGCACCAGTCCGGCTAAAACCTCAGATTCTAATACCTCAAAAACCATGATTCGGTACGCGGCTATCGGTGACTCCTATACTATTGGTGAAGCAGTTGCTGAAGAAGAGCGGTGGCCCAATCTGCTGGTTGGCCATTTGCGGGAGGCAGGAGTGGAAATAGAGATTGTAGCCAATCCTTCTGTCACTGGCTGGACCACCCAGGACCTTATAGACAAGGAACTTCCGGTTTATCGGGATTCAGACCCTCATTTTGCGACTCTGCTCATTGGAGTCAATGACTGGGTACAGGGATTTTCCAAGGAGCGGTTTAGGGAGAATTTGGGATATATAATGGATGAGATGTTGAAAGAACTCGAGTCCAATAACCACCTGGTGATCATTAACGTCCCGGATTTTGGAGCCACTCCGGAAGGGCCTAAGTACAGTAAGGGACGTGACATCTCGGCTGGCCTCACCGAGTTTAATGAGATCATTGCAGATGAAGCGGCCAAAAGGCAATTGTCGGTCGTTGATGTTTTTGAACTTTCCCAGGATATGAAGAATAAACCGGAGCTGGTTGCTTCAGATGGCCTTCATCCCTCTGCGAAGGAATATGTCATCTGGGAGCAGCTGATACTGCCTGTTGTCAGGGAGAAGTTGATGTAGCGCCCACATCTCTACTTATTTTTCTCCTGCCAGTATGGTATTCGATCCCTATCTGATCAAATTTAGCAAGAAATGCAAAACCCGGATTGTACATTGGTGATCTGCGCAATTCTCGCTTCCTGCCTCCCTGGGAATTGTGATGTGTAATAATTACCTATCTTTAATTGTGTACATTTCCGTTTTCAACAAATTCAGGCTTTCATTGTGCGGAATACCGTTTCATTGCTTCTTCATACCCTACTACTTTTGAATCATCATTGTAAAACAAAATAAAAGTAAATAAGAAAAGTTATAGGCTATTAGATCATTGTGAAAAGATCAAACAAAATAGCATTAAAGACTCCTTTGGGGCTTCACATAATCAAAGTCAATTATTCAACTTAATCCTTGACATAATGAAAACTCTCCAGTTTCTGATTCTCGGTTTTAATCTGGCAGTATTCTGCTTCTATCCAAATTCTTCATACAGTCAAACTGGGCAAGATTCCACATATGTAGATGAAAATAGACTGGTTGTTGTTAAAAAACATGACGGGGTTACCTATGTTGGGAAAATTCTCTCTCAGGATGCCAGAGAAGTACTAATTGAAACAAAAGAATTAGGGCAGGTGGTTATACCCAAGCATCAAATTAAATCAATCAAGGAGATACAACCCGGTGAATTATCGTCCTCAATGGAATACATTGGTGCAGAAGTTTTTGCTACCCGCTATTTCATAAGTACAAATGGTCTACCAATAGAAAAGGGCGATAGTTACGTACAATGGAGTTTATTTGGTCCCGACTTACAATTTGGTGTAGGAAAAAATTTTGGTATAGGGATCATGACTTCATGGCTAGGTATACCAATCATTGGATCGGCAAAATACAGTATTCCTCTTTCAGATAAACTACATTTGGGTGTAGGAACATTATTGGGTACGGGTTCCTGGGCCAGTCCTGATTTTGGAATTGCACTCCCTTTTGCTGCATTAACCTATGGAAATAGAACCAGAAACCTGACATTTTCTGGTGGTTATGGCGCTGTTTTTAATGACTATGAACTAACAGAAAGAGCCTTATTTTCTGTTGCCGGTATGGCTAAAGTCAGCAAGAAAATAAGCTTGGTTTTTGATTCATTTATTATGCCCCCTGACGGAAACGGTTCAGGGTTTGCTCTGTTGATACCCGGCCTCCGCGTACAAACAGAAAGCGACAAAGCTTTCCAGTTTGGTTTTGCTGGTATGGTAATAGAAGGTGAAGCTTTTCCCCTTCCTATTCCGATGTTTCAATGGTATCGAATGCTATAGCTTCGTGAGATCCAATGTGCAAGGATTGCAGGCCTGCAAATCAAGTTGCGAGAGTCAGAACTACCGTTCATGGATCAATCTCGAAAAGAATTCTTGTCTGAGCCTGAATTCACTTCATATCTTCAAACAGCACTTGAATATTTTTCAAGTTTCCGCTGGCACCTTGATCCACCTTCTTTTTTCCTTATTCCAGACTCCTACCCGTTATCTAGTACTCAGTTTTATCCTCTTTCTCATTCCACTCTGCAAATACACTAAGCGCTTCTTCCCTTGACATCTGCACGAATGGCACTTTCCGCTCTGATGCTGGAAGCTCCAGCTCCTTGTAAATAAAAGCATCATCAAACCCGCTGTCAGCGGCATCGTCCTTGTCGCATGCATAGAAGACCTTGTCCGGACGCGCCCAGTAAATCGCGCCCAAACACATGGGACAGGGTTCGCAGGAGGTATAAATTTCGCATCCTTCTAATTGAAAGCTACCGAGTTTCTTGCAAGCGTCTCTGATGGCAACAACCTCTGCATGGGCAGTAGGGTCATTGGTTTCGGTGACGCAATTACTCCCCTTGCCGACGATCTCACCATTCTTAACCACTACGGCGCCAAATGGCCCGCCTTTTTGCCTCATCCCTTCAAAGGCGGCATTGATAGCTTCTTGCATGAATTCCTGCTCCATCTTATGATTCTTAAATTAAATAAGACATAATTCTGTAATTACTTTTGTGAGTCTCTCACATGCCAGGTCAATTTCTTCTTCGGTATTGAAACGGCCCAGGGATATCCTCAATGATCCCAATATTCTTTCTGGTGATAAGCCCATGTGTTTCAATACATGGGACGGTTCAATAAGATCAGCGTTGCATGCGGACCCCGTAGCCAGGGCAATTTCCTTTCCCAAGCTCTCCATAATCATCTGTCCCTCTACACCCTGAAATGAAATATTGCAGGTATTTGGCAGCCTGCTTATGGTGCTTCCGTTGACGGCGGTTCCCGGTATGTTTAACAATTGGTTTTCTAACCTATCGCGCATCTTCCTTATCCGCGCGTTGGAAGCCATTAATTGTTCTTTACCAATCACACAGGTTTTTCCCAATCCAACAATACCCGGCACATTGTGTGTCCCTGATCTGAGACCCTGCTCCTGACCACCGCCATGTATAATGGGACTCATTGAGTTTGTGTTGATCTCATTGTTGATATACAGCGCCCCAACACCTTTGGGCCCGTAAAATTTATGGGCCGAGCAAGGGAGGTAATCGATACCCCGTACATTCACCTCGACCTTTCCCATTGCTTGAGTTGCATCACACATAAATGGAATTTGACGTTCCCCTGCAATATCAGATATACCTTTAATGTCCTGTATGGTACCCGTTTCGTTATTCGCAAACATGACACATATGAGAGAGGTGTCATCTTCCAGGCTGTTTTGCAGCAGGTTGAGATCTATCAGCCCTTCTTGATCAACCGGCAAATATGTAGTTCTCACCCCTGAACTTTCTACTGCTTCACAAGCAGCAAGTACGGCCTTATGCTCGGTTGCTACCGTAACTATGTGTCCGCTTTTAACATTGGATATTACCAGGTTGATAGATTCGGTGGCACCGGCGGTAAATATAATTTCCTGCCCTGTGGCATTAATTAAACTTGCCACTTCCTCACGTGCCTTTTCTACTGCGTCTTCAGCTTCCCATCCGAAAGAGTGTCCAGAACTCCCTGCATTGCCTGGTCGTTCCGTAAAATAGGGCAGCATGGCTTTCAACACCTCCGGATCAACGGCTGTGGTGGCATTGCTATCTAGATATATCGGGGCACCTGTCATTTGCTAGCCTCAGTACATCTCAAATGTAAGGCTTATTAGAATTTGATCTCTAAAATGGGTATAAAAAAATGTTGGGACATCTATAATAAAGATACTCAGGTAGATGATGAACACCGATGGGACTTATTTGTCCTATATTTGATCTGCACTCAAGCGTGAATGAATATGGATATTTACATCTACGCATTGGCAATATTAGGCGGACTTGCAGCGGGTTTTATCAACACCCTGGCGGGAAGTGGTTCTCTGATTACCTTGCCGATTTTGATTTTTCTTGGACTGCCTGCCAACGTGGCGAATGGTACCAACAGGCTTGGCGTTGTTTTTCAGACGCTTGTTGCTGTGATCACACTAAAAAACAAGGGCGCAATAGAGGGGGCGGGAAATTACTGGTTAATTGTACCGGCAGTATTAGGTGCCATCCCCGGTGCAATGCTGGCTGCTGATATGACAGATCAGGCTTTGAGATATACGATTGGAGGTGTCATGCTGCTGATGTTTATTCCCGTTATGATGAATGCCAGCAAATGGCTGCGGCAGCACTCCGGTGATGGGGCGGCCAGTAGGAGATGGTATGTGATTCTCATCTTTGCGCTGATAGGTGCCTATGGAGGCTTTATCCAGGCGGGAGTAGGAATATTCCTTTTAGCGGGGATGGTATTGCTTGCACAACTTACCATGGCTCACGCCAATGCTTTGAAGAACTTAATTGTTTTGTGTTTCTCAATACCAGCCCTTGTGGTCTTTTTATACAATGGCCAGGTAGATTGGAAAATTGGAGCATTGCTGGCCTCAGGCCAGATGTTGGGTGGTTGGTTGGCAGCGCGCTTCGCCATGGACCATCCACAGGCCAATATATGGGTGCGCAGATTACTACTTGTGATGATAGCAGCTTCGGCTGTTGAGCTATTTGGACTTCGAGCGCTGCTGTTTCACTAAGCGTTACGCAGTGTCAATTCCCTATATTTGCGCTTCAAGTTATCAGGTGACCATGATAAGAGTATTGTTTTTCTTGTTCCTCGTGTTGACAGTTGATGTCACCTACAGCCGGGACGGCACGTCCGTTGATTCGATGATTTTGGAATTGGACACAATGTCCAACACACCGGACAAGGTGAGCCAATTGCTTAAAATATCAACCCTGCTTGGGAACTCGGATCCTGTGAATGGGATGAACTATGCTTCAGTCGCCCTGGCATTGGCAATTGAAGTGGGTGATGTTCCTGGGCAAGCTGCCGCTAACAAGAGGAAGGCGCAAATGTATATCTATAGTGGTGAGTTTGACAAGTGCATCGCCGCTAACCTTCAAGCGTTGAAAATATTCGAAAAACTTGGTGATTCCAGTGGAATTGCTACCTCATTCGCAGACATAGGCGAGGTATATAACTTGCGCAATCAATCTAATAAGGCCTTGCAATATCATCGAAAATCACTTGCTATAAGACAGAAATTAGATGATCAAAGAGCAATAGCTTCTAGTTTGGGCAATATAGGTTCAACGAATCGCAAGCTCAGAAAGTTTGATGAAGCATTGCGGTACTTCAACAGGGCACTGGCAATCGCCAAAAAAGAGGGATACAGCAAGTTGGAGGAGGCGTTTTTGAACAATATGGGAAATGTCTATGGGGATAAAGGGGATTATTCCAAATCGCTTGAGTATTTCCTGCAGTTTCTGAAGATTAAGGAAGAGCAGAATGACAAAAGAGGCATGGCTATTTGCCTCAGCAATATTGGGGGGTTATACAATAAGATCGAGAATTATAAATTGGCGATTAAATATTTTGAGAGGAGTATGCTGCTGGCTGAGGAACTTGAATTCACCATTCTTCAGCATCACATATACCCAAATATAGCCGTTTCATATCAAGAGTACGGGGATTACAAGAATGCATTTGAGTATTTGCAGGCCTACTCAACTTTGAATGAAACAATGATGAACGAGAAGAATAACAAAACAATTGAAGGGCTGAGGGCAAAGTATGAGTCAGAAAAACAGGAGAAAGAAATTGCAGAAAAAGATTTAATGATTCAGCAAGGAAAAGAGGAAGCCAGGCGCCAGGAGCAATTGAAATATGGAATTACAACTGTCCTGATAATATCTATAATATTCACCCTGCTCCTTTACAGTCGCTTCAGGGTTATCCG
>DTRK01000254.1:7201-7747 GCA_012965955.1 Flavobacteriales bacterium | reverse complement strand
CCAGGAACAATATGTACTCCGGCTTGAAATAATTGGCCGGAAGATCACCCAGGTATTCTACCATTGCGATACAGGTAATAGACACATACACATCCCGGACATGAAGGTTTTGCACCTGCCCCATGGTTGCCTGTGGATAAAAACCGACGCTGGCAGGTTTTACAAGATCGCAACAGATTACCTGTCATGGAATAAGGTTGACCGGGGTATATTGTTGCAGGAGGCGGATAAAAAAACCGTGACAGGCCATGCACAAACTATAAGAAACCGTTCGAGGTTGGCTTGCTGGCGCCCTCTCTTAGATCAAAAAATTACCATTGCAGAATGGAACTGGAAAGGGATCCACAACGCAGGCCACAATAAAGGTAGAACCATTAGCAGCAGTTATATAATAGATCAGATGTTTAAGGAGAGCTTGTACCCTGAGAGTTTGATCCTTCATTTTGAGAACAATCAAAAAATTCACCTCATTGCTGCCGATCCCGATGAAAAAATTGAGGGGACAAAAAGATACAATTTACTCACCGCCGGGCAGGAGATGATGGT
>DTRK01000254.1:0-7191 GCA_012965955.1 Flavobacteriales bacterium | reverse complement strand
GCCAGGATAAGCTGAGCGAATGGGGTTTGGGCAAAACAGGGTTTGAAATTGCGCTGGGGAAAAGTTGATCTCCGTGCTTAATAGTGTCCTTTCTACAGGGTGCTCCACCTGCCATCCGGTGAAATCTTTTTCACGTGTGTATCGGCCATAAACTCCTTTACCTTACCCGCACCATTGGAATCCTGCATTTAGGCATTTGCCATAATATTGATATCTTTCACTTTGAATTCACATTAAACCTAACCGCTATGAACAAGTACATCCTATTATTAACTGCCCTGATAATAATTTCCTTACCGGCCATGGCACAGGAAGAAAGCAAATACCATATTGGCCGTGAAACGAAAGTTAAAGAAGTTATCCCTGGACTGGGCATGATAAAGGGCACCGTTCATGCGCTGCATTATCTTGAGCATCTGCCGGAAACAATGATTGATGTGGCAGACGGCCGGCAAATTGAAGTTGACAAGCATGGCCACTTTGAGTTTGAGATAGATGCAGGAAGCCATAAGATCACGGTTTCTCATGAGGGCTTTAGGGACCTGGTAATCGAAAATATCGTTATTACTGAAGGCCATGAGACACACATCAATATAGGCCTTGCAATAATTGAAGAAGAGGAGAAGATTGAAGAAGAGGAGAAGAAAGACTAATACGAAGTGTCTCCACCCCTGTTAAGCAGGGCAAGCCAATGGTATGCCGGGAGCTGCTCGTTCCCATGGCATGCTGCAATTCAATTCAGGGATAAGCTGCTGCAGGTGCCGGCGTGTTAAAATCTCTGCTCCAAAACACTTTTCGGGCCTTTCCAGGCGTTTGTTTCTTTCAATTTGACGGGATTCCATATCAACATCTTTGCGTTGATAACTTAATATGGTATCTTCAGCTGGCCCTTAAGAGATATCTATTTTTATCCCTGATTTAGACAAGTATGCGCGCGCGCAACGATTTGATGGAACACCAGACACTATATTTTGGCCCAGGAAGGATATTCTTGGCCTTGGGGATGTGCCTGATCCTGTCTGCTTCGTCCCTCGCACAGAAGACTGCCATATACGAAAATGAAGCATCGGGCTATCGAATGGGTATGGAGCTCTTCGAAAAAGGTAAATTCGGAGCTGCTCAGCATGAATTTAAGAAAATAGCGGAGTCATCGGATCCCAATTCTGATATGAAGGCCAATGCAGAGTACTATGCAGCACTTTGTGCCCTGGAACTGTTCAATAGGGACGCGGAATATTTATTCAAGCGTTTTATCCAGGACCACCCGGAGAATCCTAAAGTACGGACGGCCTACTTTCAGCTGGGAAAATACAAATTTCGAAAGCACAGCTATACCAGGGCAATTGAGTGGTTCAGGATGGTTGATAAGTACGAACTGAGCAATCCCGAACTGTCAGAATACTACTTCAAGTTAGGTTATTCCTTTTTTGTGAAGGGCGATATTGAAAAGGCGCGTGTTCAGTTTTATGAAATAAAAGACACCGAAACGAGATACACCCAGTCCGCTGTTTACTATTATTCGCACATCTCGTACCTCAATCAGAACTATGAAACAGCGCTGCAGGGATTTGAGAGACTTAAAGACAAGGGGAACTTTCAGCATATTGTCCCTTATTACATAGCGCAGATATACTACATGCAGAAGAAGCATGAGAAGTTGATAGCGTATGCGATCCCGCTCCTCGATTCAGCAAATACAAAAAGAGCGCCTGAAATAGCAAGGTTGATAGGAGAGGCCTACTATGCCACGGATAAGTACGACAAAGCTGTTCCATACCTAAAGAGATATATTGAGCAGGGACACGGGAGGGAAAGAAAGGACCTGTATCAGCTGGCCTATGCGTATTATAAAAGCGGAGCTACAGACGAGGCGATTGACCTGTTTAAGCAAGTTGTCAATACAGATGATGCCCTGGCCCAAAATGCCTACTATCACCTGGCCGATTGCTTCATCAAAAAAGACAGGAAGAAGTTTGCACGCTTTTCGTTCAGGTCCGCTTCAAAAATGGCCTTTAATAAAAAGATCCAGGAGGATGCCCTGTTCTCCTATGCAAAACTCTCCTATGACCTTGGCCTCAATCCCATATTTGCCCTGAATAAGTACATCGGACAATACCCCAAAAATAAACGGGTAAATACGGCGTATGAGTATCTGGTACAGGTGTATCTGACAACGCAAAATTATAAGAAGGCCCTCAGGTCACTTGATCGAATTGAAAACAAAACCGACAAGATCAAGGCGGCATACCAACGCATCGCATACTTCCGGGCTGTAGAATTGTTTAATGATAGAAAATTCAGCGAATCCGTTGCCATGTTCGATAAGTCTATGGCATATCCCTCCGACAAAAAGATCGAGGCAGAGTCTCACTATTGGTCAGGTGAAGCGTGGTACCGGCTGAACAGGTACAAGAGGGCTGTGAAGAGTTATGAGACCTTCATCTACGCACCCGCATCATTCGGCCTTCCGGTATTTAACCAGGTGAATTACAACCTGGGGTATGCGTATTTCCGGCAGAAGGACTATGAAAATTCAAATTCGTGGTTCAGGAAATTCGTACGCCATGTTGAGGCGGACTTCAGGATAAAGAGAACGAGAAAGGACGTAAAGCAGGTATGGTCCCGCGTGGGTGATGCTTATTTGAGGATTGGTGATGGATATTTTATAGGAAAGGATTATGAATCAGCATTGGAGTATTATGACAAAACACTGAGGTTACTGCCCGACAGTATGGCCACGCTTGGATTCAGTCTTGTGGATCAGGATTATGCATTGTTTCAAAAGGCATTGTCATATGGCGTATTGGGCAGGACTGAACAAAAAATTTCAGTGCTGCTGGCTTTCATGAAGAACCATCCCAATTCTACATACACCGCAGATGCGACGTTCAATTTGGGCAAGGGATACAGCGAATTGGCCAAACACGACTCCGCAATTGTTTGGTATCAAACCGTAATTGAAGATCATCCAAACAGCAGCGCTTATCTGAAACAGTCTATCCTGAATATGGGGTTGGAATATAGAAACAAGGGAGAGAGCCAGATGGCCCTGGTAACGCTCAATAGGGTGTGGAAAGATTACCCGGCCACGAGAGAGGCCCAGGATGCCCTGATGGCACTCAAGAGTATCTATATCGATCTCGGGGATATTACACCCTGGACAGAATTGGTGGTGTCCCTGCCCTGGGCAAATGCGTCCAATGCGGAACTGGATTCTGCTTACTACGAGGCGGTTGAGGTCCTGTATATGAAGGGCGACTGCCAGAGAGCAATTAAGGACCTTGGCTCATATCTGGAAAAGTTTCCTGAGGGTTTCTTTACGCTCAATGCCAATTATTACCGGGCTGAATGCCTGTCGAGGCGCGGTGATTCAACCTCGACCGACATGGCTTTGGAAGGGTATGACTTTGTAATTGCCCAGGCTCAAAATGCGTTTACTGAGAAATCCCTGTTGCGTGCCGCCAGGATATATTATCAGCGAAAAAAATATCAGCGTTCGGTTGATCTATACATCGAGCTGGAGAAAATTGCTGAATATAAGAGCAATATTTTAGCTGCCCGTATCGGAACAATGCGTGGTTACTTTTTGTTGAGGGAATATCCCCTTGCATCGGAAGCTGCCAGGGAGGTGATCAGCACAGATAAGGTAGGATCAGAGATCCTGGCTGAGGCACATTACATAATTGCCAAATCTGCATTTGAAACGGACAACTATAACCTGGCGCTTAAAGAGTTCAGAATTACTGAGAGCCTCACACACTCTGAAATTGGCGCTGCTTCTCTGTATTATGTGGCCTACGTGCAGTATTTGCGGTCAGAACATGACAGCTCTGAGAAGTCGATCTTCAAATTGTCATCCCGTAGCCCTTCCTATGATCATTGGGTCGCAAAGGGGTTTATCCTGCTCGCTGACAACTATGTGCAAATGGACAATGCCTTCCAGGCTAAAGCCACCCTGCAGAGCATCATTGACAACAGCGGGAATGAGGAGCTGGTTAACATTGCCAGGGAAAAGCTGGCGAAGATCGTCGAGGAGGAAGCGTTGAACCAGAAACGGGAAATGGAGTCCATGGATCTTGAGATAGAATTTGAAGATTATGACATCAAATACGACGAGCTCTTTGAGCAGGATGAGGAAGACGATGAACAGGAGCCGGATAACAGCAAGGGTGAAGAGGATGGTAAATCAATACCTGGGGAATCTCCCGAAAACGAAGAAGATGAAAAACAGGATTAGCCAATATATTGCAATGTGCATGTTGAGCTGTTTTTGCTCGGTGCCCTCATTGGTGTACGGGCAGGACGACCTGGATACAATAGAGTTCGTGGTGACCAATAATTATAATCCCACTATTTCTGATGCTTACAAAATAAGCGACTTCCCGACGATTGATGTTGAGCCCCTACTTAAACCAACCTTGAATTATAATATCAAGTCGGACAAGTTTACCTCGGATTTCGAGGTAGTGCCCGTTAAGCCGGCTCGCATCAAAGGCGAACCTTTACAGAAACTCTACAGGGCTTATATAAAGCTGGCCGGTGGATCACCGGGTATATTTGCGGCAGATGCCTATTACAATTCATTGCGCTCCAAGCGCGAATCCTGGGGAGTGCATGTCAACCATTTCTCTTCTGCCGGCAACGTTGCCGGCGCAGGCTACAGCGGATTCTCTGACACTCAGGTTAACCTGTATGGAAAGAAGTTTTTGCGAAAGCACACGCTGAGCGGGGGGCTGGATTACGATATGAACAAGATGCACTTTTATGGCTTCGACACCACCGATGCTGTAATTGCTGCAATGCATGACACCATAACAGGCAGGAAAGCGACGCTGCAACAGTTCAACACCATCGGTTGGTACGGCCGTTTGCTGAGCCATCACAAGGACTCCAGCGCACTCAATTATGACGTTAGGTTAGCCTACTATAATTTGCAGGACAACTACCAGGCCATGGAGAACAACTTTACCTTGACATCAGACCTGACAACCCACCTTCCGACGAGCGAGTTTATTCACATTTATTTTAAAATGGACTACAATGACGATAGATTCTACAAGGATGCTGATTCCATGCGGATATTGACGAATACCGTCCTCACCCTGAGGCCGGAAATTACGACGCGTGGCGCTAAATATAAGTTCACTGTAGGGGTAAATGGCTCCCTTGACGTGATAGGGGACCTGTATGCCGATTTCTATATCTCGCCGAGGGTTTACTTCAGCTATAACCTGATTGAGGATATTATGATCCCTTATGTAGGAGTAGCAGGTGGCCTGAACAGAAACACCATCCGTTCGCTCAGTGAGGAGAACCCATTTATCATGACAGACATTCATGACGATAACAGCAATACAAGTGTTAACAATACGGTTAACAGCATAAAGGTCTATGGAGGTATTCAGGGGGAGTTCAGCTCTACCTCTTCCTTCAATATATCTGTGACCAGGGATAAGCTGGACAATCAGTTCTTCTATGTCAACGACACAGCCAATGGGCTCGGAAACAAATTCGGAATTCTGTATGACAATGTAGCCCTGCTCAATTTACATGGTGAGATGTCTTACAGTTTCAGGGACAAGATAAAGCTTATGTTGCTTGGGGACATCTACCAGTATAAGATGGATATTCAGGATAAGCCGTGGCATAGGCCGGGGTACGAAATAGCATTGCTGGCATCTTACAATTTGGAAGAAAAGATAATAGCCAGGGCTGACATCTTTGCGATCGGTGAAGCTTATGCGAGGGAGTACGATGCCAGCGGTTCGCCCGTTGCAGTTAAATTAAGGAGCGTAGCAGACCTCAATTTAGAATTGGAGTACCGATATACCAAAAAGCTTTCGGTCTATCTTAAATTGAACAATTTAACCGCGCAGCGTTACTATCGCTGGAATCAATATCCTACAATGCGGTTTAGCTTCCTGGGTGGCCTTACCTACATATTTTAGCAGCATACTTTTTAACTTTGATGTCGTATGGGCTGCCGCACTGCAAAAGCCTTTTGGAGTTAAAGTGAAGCCCTGAATGCTGCATCCGTTTTTACGCCATTTTGGGGCATAAAAAGACCTTGAATCTGCAATTCGAAATTCTCTTGCAGAACGCGGGTAGCAGCTTTTTGCGACGCTCGTGCCTGTATTTGATAAATTACATCTGGTAGACGGCCTGAAATTAACTAACAATTTGGGTTGAAAATTGTTAATAAGTAGCCGGTAATAATGCTGGTAAAAACGGTCGATTTTCCTTATATTTGATAGGTATAATAACCCGTGTACAAAACGAGGGTATATTATCAGTTTAACATGTAAATAATTTAGCATTATGGCCAAGGAAGAAGCAGGAGAACAAGCGTATTCGGAAGACAGTATAACGGTACTCGAAGGACTTGAAGCGGTAAGGAAAAGGCCTGCGATGTACATTGGTGATTTGGGCATCCGCGGATTGCACCATTTGGTGTATGAGGTCGTAGATAATTCAATTGATGAGGCGCTTGCCGGACATTGTGATCTCATCGATGTTGCTATACTTGAAGGCAACTACGTTCGTGTACGGGACAACGGAAGGGGAATTCCCACCGGCATGCATCCAAAAGAAAAGAAGTCTGCTTTGGAGGTGGTGATGACCGTGCTCCACGCCGGCGGTAAATTTGACAAGGATTCCTACAAGGTTTCAGGTGGGTTGCACGGGGTAGGGGTTTCTGTTGTAAACGGACTTTCTGATGATTGTACGGTTAATGTATACCGTGAGGGGAAAATATGGACACAGTCGTATAAGATCGGTATTCCCACAGCAGATGTTAAAACCATAGGGGAATCGGAAGCTACGGGAACGGAGGTCATCTTCAGGCCTGACAAGGAAATTTTTGAAGACATTAATTTCCACTATGACATCCTGGCTGGCCGGTTGAGAGAGCTGTCGTTCTTAAACAAAGGCATTCAGCTAACGATTACAGATGAACGGGAAAAGGATGATGATGGCGAATTCGTCAGTGATGTGTTCAAATCAGAGAATGGACTGCGTGACTTTATAAATTATCTTGATGACACCCGGGAGAAGCTCATACCTGAATCCATTTATATGGATGGAGAAAAGAGCGGTATTCCCGTGGAAGTCGCGATGAGGTATAACACTTCTTTTTCCGAGAACCTGCACACTTATGTAAACAATATCAATACGCACGAGGGAGGAACTCAT
>DTRK01000253.1:4550-7771 GCA_012965955.1 Flavobacteriales bacterium | reverse complement strand
ATATGAGCTCAAAGTTCCCGCTGGTGAAGCGATTACCTTAGTATACTCACATATAAGCTTTGAAACAAAAAAACTCCTGCTAACACTTACTCCCGGCCAGGTCCTCAACCTCGACCATAAGCTTGAAACGTCATCTACCCTACTTGGAGATGTGACCGTTGAGGACAAGCGTACAAGAACCTCCACCCTGGTAAGAATTGATCCCAAGATTGTCTCCATTATGCCTTCAGCTACGGGGGGCGTTGAGGCATTGGTAAAAACCATGCCCGGCGTCATGAGCAATAACGAGCTGAGCTCTCAGTATTCAGTACGAGGTGGGAACTATGATGAAAACCTGGTTTATGTGGATGATGTCCAGATATACCGCCCATTCCTTGTCAGGTCAGGCCAGCAAGAGGGATTGAGCTTTATCAACTCCGATATGGTTTCATCAATATTGTTCTCAGCAGGAGGATTTGATGCTAAATATGGAGATAAATTGTCCTCTGTATTGGATATCAGATACCGGGTTCCCAAAGAATCTGCTGGAACTGCCTCCCTGAGCTTATTGGGTGGATCGCTGCACCTGGAAGGCACATCAGAAGGCTATCGTTTTAGCTATCAGATTGGGGTAAGGCAGAAGTCCACAAGGTATTTATTGAATTCACTCAATACAGAAGGCGACTACCGCCCCTCATTTACAGATATCCAAACGCACCTGACCTACGACCTCACACCAAAATCTGAGTTGAGCTTTATTGGCAATTATGCCAGGAACAAATACCTGTTCATACCACAAAACCGGGAGACACAGTTCGGAACAGTGAACGAAGCGCTTCAGCTTACGATCTACTTTGATGGGCAAGAACTGGATTCCTACGAGACGTTTCAAGGTGCCCTGTCCTCTACCTTCAAGCCCAACGAGAATTTGAAACTGAAATTTATTGCCGCTGGTTTTCGATCCCTTGAATCTGAAACATTCGACATCCAGGGCCAATACTGGCTTGATGAGTTGGAGAAAGACATTGGAAAAGCGGAGTTTGGTGAAGCCAAGCTCAATCGTGGAGTTGGAACCTATCTCACCCATGCGAGGAATTACCTCGATGCTACAGTGGTTAGCTTTGGCCACAAGGGATACCTGAACAAAAAACGCTCTTTCTTTCAATGGGGCGTCAAGGCCCAGCACGAAGAAATTGGTGACAGGCTCAGCGAATGGAATATGATCGATTCTGCGGGGTTTGCCCTCCCTAAAACAACTGATTCTGTTGGTTATGCAGTACCCTCTCTGCAACCATCTCAATCTTTGGAAATCCTGGATGTACTGAAAACTGAAATTTCCGTTAAGTCAAATCGCCTGATGGGATACATTCAAAATAACTGGAGCTGGAAATCACCTGATTCAACTGAATATACCTTCAATGCCGGTATGCGTTTGAACTACTGGGACCTCAATAATCAACTGTTGTGGAGTCCACGGGCATCATTTTCATTGGACCCTAACTGGGAGAAGGATGTAATATTTAGAGCGGCTTTGGGGGTATATCATCAGCCACCATTTTATCGGGAATTAAGAGACCTGAATGGGGTGATAAATACAGACCTAAAAGCGCAACAATCCATTCATCTGGTGTTGGGCAGTGACTATCATTTCAAGGCGTGGAATCGGCCGTTTAAGTTCGTTTCTGAAGTATACTACAAGGACCTTAAGCATCTAATCCCCTATGAAATTGACAATGTGCGCATCAGATATTATGCTGACAATAATGCGGTTGGCTATGCCGCGGGGGTTGACCTAAAAGTCAACGGGGAATTTGTCAAAGGTGTTGATTCCTGGATCAGCATGTCGGTGATGCAGACCAGGGAGGATATCACCGACGACTATTATTACGAGTACTTCAACCAAGCCGGCGAAGAAATTATTGTAGGTTATACCTCTGACCAGATTGTCACCGATAGTGTACTTCATGAGCCTGGCTATATCCCACGTCCTACAGATCAACGCATTACCTTCAATATGTTCTTCCAGGATTACTTACCCAGGAATCCAGCTTTTAAGATGCACCTCAATATGGTGTATGGAACAGGAATCCCTTTTGGGCCTCCCAGTTTCGAACGATACAAGGACACCTTGAGAATTCCAGATTACCGAAGGGTTGATATTGGATTTTCTGCTCAATTGATCAAACCGGACTCGGAACTGAAGGAGAAAAATCCTTTGAAGCATCTGAAGTCGATGTGGGTAAGTTTGGAAGTGTTTAACCTGTTGGGGATCAACAATACCATCTCCTACCTTTGGATAAAGGATGTGACCAACCGGCAATATGCAGTGCCAAACTTCCTGACTTATCGGCTGATCAATTTGAAGCTCGTTACCAAATTTTAATATCGGTTAAAGTTAACCGAGTAATTTATAATTTTACCGAAGCTATCTGGTGGCATCCAACACACCGCTAATTATGAGTAGAAAACGCAAAGAGCTCCCTCAATTATTGAATGTCCCAGTGGTTGACATCAACTCCAAGGGAAAGGCAGTTGCCAAATCGGAGGAACTCGTCGTTTTTGTCGATCATGCTGTGCCGGGTGATGTGATAGACATCCAGATCACCAAGAAGAAAAAGAACTACTCTCAGGGAAGAGTAATAAAGGTCCAAAAAGAATCCACGGACAGAGTAGAGGCCTTCTGCAAGCATTTTGGCATCTGTGGCGGGTGCAAATGGCAAAACCTGGATTACAAAGCCCAGCTTAAGTACAAAGAGTCGTGGATCGTACAGAACTTCAGAAAAATTGGGGGAATTGATGTTCCGGAAATATTGCCAATTTTAGGTTCCGCAAATACAAAGCATTACCGCAACAAGCTGGAATTCACATTCTCCAATAAAAAATGGCTCACGCAATCTCAAATGGAGCACCTAAAAGCAGGTACATTACCGGAGGATCATGAGCAGAATGGCCTTGGTCTGCATTTGACCGGTATGTTTGACAAAGTCCTGGATCTGGAAGAGTGCTTTCTACAACGTGAGCCTTCCAATGCAATTCGCTTGGCGATTAGAGAATTTGCTTTGGAGCACGGTTTATCATTTTTTGATATTCGTCAGCAAAAGGGATTACTGAGAACACTCATCATCCGAACCGCCTCTACAGGTGACCTCATGGTTATTCTTTCATTCTTCAGAGATGACACAAAGAACATTAACGCCTTACTGGAATTTCTGTCTTCCGAATTTCCGGAAATTACCTCATAG
>DTRK01000253.1:2348-4540 GCA_012965955.1 Flavobacteriales bacterium | reverse complement strand
TTGATGTATGTAGTGAATTCCAAGAAGAACGATACCATTTCGGATTTGACGATCAAACCATACACCGGCAAGGATCATATTATAGAAGAAATTAACGGGCTAAAATTTAAGGTGGGACCTAAAACGTTCTTCCAAACTAACAGCGAGCAAGCAGCTGAATTATACAAGGTCGTGGCTGATTTTGCGGAAGTGAAGAACACAGAGGTTGTGTATGATCTTTATACCGGTAGCGGAACCATTGCAAACTATCTGGCTAAGTCCGCGCAGAAGGTAGTAGGATTAGAATACATCCCAGAGAGCATCGAAAACGCTAAAGAAAATGCGTTGCTCAACGGAATTGAGAATACCGCTTTTCATGCAGGTGACATCAGGGATCTCATGAGTGATGACTTCCTTAAAGAAAATGGAGCTCCGGATGTAATTGTAACAGATCCACCCCGTTCTGGGATGCATGGAGATGTGGTGAAGAAGATTGCTGAGATCAAGCCAAATAGGGTTGTTTACGTGAGCTGCGACTCAGCCACACAGGCAAGGGATATTGCATTGCTAGAGGATTATAAGGTGGCCAGGATGCAACCTGTGGATATGTTCCCTCATACCTCCCACGTGGAAAATGTCGCTCTTTTAGTACGTGTATAGCGTAAAAGCAACTGTAATTACAATAGAGACAATCACCAGAGGACCGGTGTGTATCTCAAATATAGCAAATCCCTCATTGACATATCACCAACATATCTCTCGGATTATTCGTTAATTCCAAGATAGCGGTAATATATTTGGTACACATTATCGTTAATATGAGAGTTGCAATATTATCTTATAAAAATTCCATTAAACAATGTCTTATTATCCATTTAACCATCTAAATTTCTATACTTTTAATAGCTTAAATTCCAGAAACAGATAACGATGAAAAAAATCACACTAATATTATCTTTTATAGCTTTAGGAACAACGATCAAAGCCCAAAACAACATTGAATTAACTGGTACATATGGCTTGTCTGTAAATGGTTCAATTGATAATTATTATGGCCAAATAGACATGGAAGATGCAGCGACATATGGCGGTAATTTAAGTGTGGAAGCAAAAGATTTAACATGGGTAGAATTTACTTATAATCGATCTGAAACTCAGTTTGCGGGAATTTTATATAAAGTTTTATTTAATGAAGAAATTAGTGGCAATATGGTAATGGAAAATTATCAAATTGGTGGTGTACGGGAATTTAAAGATGGAAAAGTAAAACCTTTTTCTTTCTTTAAGTTAGGAGTAGCTAGGTATTATGGCGAAGGTAAAAATAGGTTTGATTCATGGAGATTTTCTGCTAATTTAGGGTTAGGTGCGAAAATATTTTTTAATGATATAATTGGTATCAGATTACAAACTAGTTTATTAATGCCTATGACGATTGACGGTGTTGGTATTTATGCCGGAGCTGGTTCTGGCGGAGTTTCTTCAGGAGGGGGAGCGACTTTCTATGTACCTATTGTGCACTGGGATTTATCTGGAGGTTTAATCTTTAGAATTTCAAACTAAATCCATTATTCCATTAACAGCTCTATTGTCATAAAAAATATATTCTTACTTGCACTTGCAATTATTTCTTTAAAACGGTACTAGGAGCAAGGAGCAAATGAGGGAAATTGCCCTAAAAGGCTCAGGGCAGTATATCAATATTGAAAGTTACACTGATGCCCGGGAGAATCTTGTAAAAGGCATCAAGGCGTCCAGCGTTAAAGACTGACAGGGCCTACTGTACGATCATATTCTGAGAAAGGGAAAACCCAGGGCTACGTACGGTCACATTATAAACACCGGCATCCCATTTAGAAACATCAAGCGTCAATTCACCTGCACTTAGCTTCACGGACCGCCGCACTACAAGCCTTCCGGCTTCATCTATAATTTCCAAGTGGTAATCAGCATCGCTATCAGCTCCACTGACACTTATCAAAACATGATCGTTGGTCGGATTAGGATAAATGTGCAATTGAGCAGCTTCTAATACAATATCCCCGATATTCAATGGGGTCGGACTGACGTCAACATAGGCTACATCACTGTGTTGAATACCTGCCAGGACACAAAGATTGGCAACTACAGCCTTTACATTATTGCCCATAAAATCAAAGTTCAAGCTGTCCATTACATCATTAGGCGTATGGTAATTAATATTTCTAAAATTGGCG
>DTRK01000253.1:1806-2296 GCA_012965955.1 Flavobacteriales bacterium | reverse complement strand
TGGTCACTTCTTCGCAAATCTACTGTCGCAGCACCGTTTCCAGGGGCGATTAAGCTGATTATCCTTAGCTCAGGAACATAGATCCTGGAAATACTGTCGTATTGTCCTGTTAGCCACACTGCGCTATCACTGCCTACATTGGTGATAAAGTCACCGGCGCCGTTATGCGCTGCCAATGAATCGGCTGCGTCTGGGAAGATGATATCAAATCCCGGCGGCAACTGCTGTGAGTTAGGCCGCTCCGAATAATAACCAATCATCTCGTAGTTGAATACCCCTGCTATCTCTTCCCATGCCTCAATTCCACCGTTGTAAACGTAGTTGTAACTGCCTATCAAACCGTCCTCTTCCATGTCAAAGCCAATGAAACGAATACTCTTCCTGAAATTATAGGGAGCCAATATGCGGGCTGCCTCCAGGAATCCAACTACTCCGGAACCGTTGTCATCAGCCCCCGGGCCCGCCGGTACACCATCGTAATGTGCATCGT
>DTRK01000253.1:0-1755 GCA_012965955.1 Flavobacteriales bacterium | reverse complement strand
CCCGTGAAAAAAAAAGCCTGTGTGACCACCTCAAAGCCAAGTGTATTGAAGCGATCTGTAATGCTATCTTTAGTGGCCGTGAGAAGAGACAGGCCGGTAGCGTGATCCCTGACACCCGCAGACATCCATTGCAAATCCTGATACAGGTTCATGGTATCAACCTGATCAACGATCGGTTGAATATCTATCTGGTACCGGTCATCAGCCGTAACCCGAACCTGATAATCCAAGATGTTTGGGTGTGATGTACCATAATCCCAAATAATCTCCTTACCAGCTCCTACTGTAATTGGAAACCCAAGATCTCCAGTTACTCCGCTGGTGCTTACTGAGAACACGGTACCGTTTGAGGAGACCCCCAGAAAGACCTCAACATCTTCCCCTTCGTTATCAGAAACATCATAGTATACATGTAGCATATTGTTTGGCACATCCGCCCAGGCATAGAGACCTGAAATAACTGGTTCTTGATTTTGGGAATAGCCAAGCGTTGCAAATAGTAGCATTAGCAGCGCTACAACGAGCTTAAAATTCTTCATATGTCAGATGATGTTTGGGGAAATAAAGATAAGAAAATTGGTTGTTAGCCAAGGACTACCAGTCCTCCGTAACCTTCTCGGTCCTGGCAATTGCTGATTTCAGTTGGTTAATCAGCTTATTGAGCTCCTTATCAACTTGCAAGAGGTAGCTTGCAGTAGCGTAGCTGTATTGCTTTTTGTTATCGTCGATCCACTGTTCTATACCTTGATGTGATGTAGCTTTGTAGATTATATTCGTGATCTCATAACGTTATCGCCCTTCTTTAAACTGCACATTCAGTACCGAGACGAACAAAAGGATTGCTGTTAACCAGGTATTGAAGAAAGTTCCCATAAGATTGTGCTATGTCTAGTGAGGATCTAAGTTGGGTTTAATTGAGGACTATTAATCTCACTTTTCAGCCGTATGTTCCTCAGGGCAAAATTTATCCATGCGTCTCTCCAGATCAATCACCACCGTAGTCTTGAAGTCCTGGTCACCCTTGGAGCGCATTTCTTCAATATACTGTGCGATATCCAGTTTCTCCGCGTTCATCTTGATCTCACGGAATATTTTAGGTATCCACTGCCCCGGTTTCTGGACGTGATGCAGTCCACCACTGTAGAGAATTACCATTTTCCCCTTATTTACAATTTCAAGAATATCTGCTATTCCACCTCTTACAGTCATCGGCCTATCGTTCTTGTCCAGGCCTGTGGCTCTTTTCATTCGGCCTTCGGGAAGGATAATCACCAATGAATCATCATCGATTTCATTCATAAACTTGTCCCATGTGTCGTCCCGCTTGCGTGATATGGGAACCAATTTAGGACTGAACAGCTTTAAGATAGGACCGATTATTGGCCTGTTCATGGTGACATCTGCTGCAGGAATAACAATCCTGCCAGCGGCACTGTAAAGTAGCCTCCAGGGGACCGCCCCTAAAAACAAGCCCTCATATAAGCTGGTGTGATTGAGAAAAACAATGAGCCTCACCCCGCTCCATGGATCCTCGGTATGTTCGTGGATCCAGTTGTTTTCCACCCAAAAAAAGAAGCGCGACCAGAACTTTATCCACATTAGGACAATCAGATTGAAATAGCGCTTAAAAAACAAATCGGTTGAAGTTAGGAAGGAGATAGAAACTCCGGTAAAAATACAAATTACCCTGAGCCATTATACACCGACATGCTTGGTATGATACACTAACCTGCCTGCATCACTGTTGCTAAAGCC
>DTRK01000252.1:9763-23475 GCA_012965955.1 Flavobacteriales bacterium | reverse complement strand
TCCCATTGATACCTGAAAGATAGTTGGAACACTTTAAGCGCACTCGACAGCACGAAAGCCAAGCAAGCAGCAGCGGTAAACCAGAACGCAGCTGCAGTGTGGCCCGGGAGAATTTGAGACAACCAAATACCTAGAATGAAAGGTGACAGAATACGGAGAAAAGGAACCTGGTTCCAGATCATCTCAGGAGAAATCGAAGAGAAGCAATATCAATTAGTGCCACCCCAGTATAGTAGAAATTCAAAATATCTTTGTAGCCGATTCCCCTTAGCACCATTTCCATGGCACCTTCCTGGCACAACCCAACACCATGCCCAAAGCCCCTTCCTTGCACCACCACCTGATCTCCTGATACAGAAGTAGAAAAAAATGTAGAGCGAAAACGCCAATCTGCCCGCACATCTTTCAGCATGATCTTTTGATTATTTTGGAAATATGGTGCACGGCTCGTCTGGGTAAAATTTAAAGCGCGTTCACGACTCTGCTCATCACTTACCTTGTATCCATGAACCCGCTCAAAATAACCAAGCCATTTGGCTTGTGACACCTTGCGTTCCCAACGGGCATTCTTTCTCTGTACACAATACGGGTCCTTTACTGACCTTAAGTAAATCTTGGAGAGCATCCACACATCCTCTGAGTTGCAAGTTTGTCCACCACAGTTCGAATGAAAAGATGCAGTGATTAGTTCCAAGGTAGTATCTACCAATACCAATCCCGCAGTTTGAACAGCAGCTTTAAGAATGTCATTGCTCGCTGCATAAGAGAGTCCGGTCACAGGGTCGGCCTGATCACAGCTTCCCGCAAAAGCCTGGCAATGCACCTTGTCACATAACTGGTAATCTTCTTCTTCATGTTTTCTAAAGTTGCTCAGTGCATACGTTCTGCAAATGATGGCATGCACCTTGTACAACTCTAATCCCTCATTGGTGCCAACCTCCGATTTTACCACTCCCGCAACATACTTATCGATGTTGACCTCATTGATCACTTGCAGACATTTACTCCCGTTATTGATGTTTAAGATATCGTCATAAGACTTAGCATGCCCATACGGTATCACTGACTTTAGTTTGAAAGCTCCATCCTCTCCTTGCGGAATGAGACGAACATTTAGAAAAGTACCCAATAGGCCGTTCAGCGTTCTTAACTCTAACTTTTGGTCCTTTAAAGAAATGTGTAAGAGGTCGTGATTCTTAAGTGAGTAAATAACCGAATCATTGGACACAACGGAGTAATCTCCTCTGAGGGGAGTAATAATAATTTTTGTGGGTTTGGCTTGTGTAAGTAAGCCAATCTCCACTTCCGAGCTTCTGCCTTGCGCATCAGATCCAATTATTGCAATAAAAAGCAGTGCGGTCAAAAATGTCCTCATTTCAAATACCCCAACATTAGCCCGGCAGCTTTAGCAGAAGCACCGGGCCCACCTAGTTTATATCGCAACGAATTAAACTCATTGAGCATTTCCTGCTTCGGCCCTTCCTGCAGTAATTTGTCCAGTTCTTGTTTCAGCGACATTTTATTGAACTGGCCCTGAATCAACTCTGCTACAATTTCTTTTCCCATGATTAGGTTGACCAAAGAAATGAATTCTGTATTGATCAATCGCTTTGCAATGAAATATGAAAAAAAACTACCCTTGTAGCAAACTACCAGTGGAACCTTGAGCAAAGCAGCTTGCAACGTAGCTGTACCTGAGGTGATTAAGGCAGCTTCAGCACGGTTGAGTACGCTGTCAAAATTATCATATTCGATCGCTATTTCATCTTGCTCAGATAAAAACTTTTGGTAGATCTCGCTACTGACACTTGAAACACCTGCAATCACGAATCGGTGGTTTGGATATTGGTCCTTTATGCTGACCATGACTGGCAGCATTCTGAAAATCTCCTGAACGCGACTACCAGGAACAATGGCAATTATGGGCTTCTCCTGACTTGTTTCCCTGTCCTCACCATCGGCAATCGCATCCAGTAACGGATGACCAACAAAATCGACATTGTAATTGTACGTGCTATAAAATTCCTTTTCAAATGGAAGAATTACAAACATCTTATCCACCGTCTTCTTGATCTGGTAAACCCGGGACTCCTTCCAGGCCCATACTTGGGGAGAAATGTAATAGAACACCTTTAAATAATGCTTCGATGCGAACCTGGCCATTCGCAAATTGAAGCCGGGGTAGTCAACGAGAATTACCACATCAGGATTAAATGTTAAGATATCCCGCTTACATTGCTTGAAGTTTCTGAGAATTGTAAAGATGTTTATAAGCACCTCCCAGAAACCCATAAAAGCCAATTCTCTATAATGTTTAAGGAGCGTGCCTCCGTGCTTCTCCATCAGATTTCCTCCCCAAAATTGAAACACGGCCTCCGCATCGCCAGCCTTAAGTTCTTTAATTAAGTTAGATGCGTGCAAGTCTCCGGAAGCTTCACCTACAATTAGAAAGTACTTCACTGGTACAAAGGGGTTTCTATGTTAGTTCGTAAATACGAAATCATAGAGTGCTTTCAAGAGGAATCTCCTTATATTGGAATTTTGTGCTGTGATGTGCGCTTTGCTCCTATTGCAAATGTGGAATCCAATTCCTTCCCGTTCGAATTGCCTTGCAGAGATTCGATTAATTTGATTAACTGATTCTCCGTTCTATAAAGGATTTGATTAACTGCATTAAATTGGCCCTCCGTTATTTGTCCTGCAAGGAGACTTGATAGCAAGCATGAGTGCAGCTCTACTGAGGATGCCAGCGCTATATTTAGATATTGCAGATAATCCGTACTTCCTGTTCTACAATAACCCTCTGAAATATTGCTGAAAATATTTTGAGCCTCAGCAATTGCCTTGGAAGCTACCTTCTTCAACTCAGAAGCTGGCCTGGTATAAACTTTACATGTTGCCGCATATAACGTTACCGCGTCGTTCATAACACGAAGTTTCTCAAATCCACGTCTAATTTTTCTCCGCTTATTCACCAAAATACCTAGTGTTGTATACCAATTATTCTATACCCATTATCCTAACATTCCACTCGGTCATCGTTCACCACATAGCACAATCCTAGAGAAATTTAATAAAAATAACCAATAAGGTGTACAAAAAAGTTGCTCCAAGTACACCTCTTGCGGCCAAATTGTGGTTTCTCCAGATAAACAGAAAAAACAGCCCAAGATTAACAATCGTGAATAAACTGATTAACTTTAGGTGAATTTGGCCGATTGAAGTGAATTGAATAAACTTCTGCAAGTCC
Source organism: Flavobacteriales bacterium (assembly GCA_012965955.1). GTDB lineage: Bacteria > Bacteroidota > Bacteroidia > NORP154 > NORP154. Next base: position 20,225 of record DTRK01000252.1, on the reverse strand, counting down.
ATGTAATCATAATTTCTCTGCCAATATAAAAACATCAACAAGGCAGGTAGCACCAGCCCTGGAATTAGACCAACGTAAAGTTTGTCAGCTTTAGATTTCATAGCTCCATTCATTGAGAAATGGGACAGCATGATGAGCGGTTAAGTCGTACTGCACTGGCACAATAGACACATAACCATTTGCCAGGGCCCATTCATCAGTATCCTTACCCTTATCGTAATTAACAAAAACACCTGTAAGCCAGTAATATTTCTTTCCAGTCGGATCTTCGCGCACGTCAAATTCCTCTTGCCAGTTGCCATTGGCCTGCCGGCAAACGCGCACCCCTTTTAGTTGCTCCTCTGGTATTGAAGGAAAATTTACATTGATGCATGTCCTTCTTGGCATCCCCTTATCCAGCGCATTCTGTGCAATTATTTTGACATACTTCTGAACAACTGAGAAATCGGCGTCCTGTGCATAGTCGAGCAAGGAGAACCCAATAGCCGGGATGCCTTCAAGAGCTCCTTCAACAGCCGCAGACATAGTTCCAGAATAGATCACGTTAATTGAGGCATTGGATCCATGGTTGATCCCCGAAACCAACAGGTCGGGTTTCCGTTGCAGCACCACATTTACAGCGAGCTTCACGCAATCAACCGGGGTGCCCGAGCAGATGTACTCCTTATGGCCTGTAGCTTTTATTTCCTTCAATCTCAATGGGGAGTCAAGCGTGATAGCGTGCCCCATGCCTGATTGCGGAGAGTCCGGTGCGACAACCACCACGTCCCCTATTTCACACATGGTGTTGATGAGCACTTTAATACCAGCGGCATTGATGCTATCATCATTGGTGACTAATATCAGTGGTTTCTTCTTTCCCAATTGGATAGATAATAAGAAGACAAAAGTATCAATTTTATGCATTCAAATTTCATGTATTCTCTGAGAAAAAGAGTCGAAATTAGCGCCTATTATCAATCGTCAGTACAATAGAATATTTACCTTTGTACGCTTGCAATATCACATGTTCTAACAGATATATATAATGGAATGCTCAGCACGCTGAAGGAAATTTTCGAGAGGGATTTAAACAAGGTAAAGAAGGAGATCGACCTGTATGAGAAAGAGGAGCTGATATGGTTGGTTCGGTCAGAAGTCAATAATTCTGCTGGAAATCTGGTGCTGCATCTGTGTGGCAACTTGAAGCACTTCATAGGTGCCATACTGGGAAATACCGGCTTTAAGAGAGACCGGGAGGCGGAGTTCAGCGCAAAGAACGTATCGAGAGAGTCTCTGCACAAGCAGATCGACGAAACGCACAAAGTGGTGCTGGAGACCTTAGACAATATGAATGAATTGGAGTTGGAGGCCACCTATCCAATCAACGTATTGAGAGAGGATATGTCCACAGAGTTTTTCCTTACTCATTTAGCCACCCACCTTAGTTATCACCTGGGGCAATTGACCTATCACCGACGCTTAATCTCGTGACGCCGACTGAGATTCCCAGCCTTCAGGATATCACCGCCGCCCATGAGCGGATCGCTCCCTATATTCATCGAACACCGGTTCTTACCTCCGGGAGCATCAATAATCTGGCTGGTTGCTCCATTTACTTTAAATGCGAAAATCTTCAGAAGATTGGCGCCTTTAAGATCAGAGGTGCTACCAACGCAGTTCTTAGCTTATCACCTGAAGACACATCCAATGGGGTAGCCACTCATTCCTCTGGCAATCACGCACAGGCCGTGGCTTTGGCTGCCCGGAATAAGGGGCTAAGCTCTTTTGTTGTTATGCCAGAAAACAGCGCGAAAGTGAAGGTAGAAGCAGTAAAGGGGTACGGCGCTGAAATTACCTTTTGCAAGAACGACATTGACAGCAGACAGGAGACGTTGGACAAAGTGATAAGCAGAACAGGTGCTAAATTCATTCACCCTTATAACGATGTGGAGGTTATTGCGGGACAGGCAACAGCAGCTATGGAGCTTTTAGAAGATGTTGCGGAGTTGGATATCATACTTGCACCTATTGGCGGAGGCGGATTACTGAGCGGGACCAGTTTATCCACTCATTATATATCTCCCAGTACTACTATCATTGGGAGCGAGCCAAAAGAGGTGGATGACGCTTTTAGGTCACTAGCGGCAGGGTCAATTCAGAACAACGAGACAACCGATACTATCGCGGATGGATTAAAAACCAATCTGGGAGACATCACCTTTGGTATCATCAGAAATCATGTGAGTCAGATAATCACGGTAAGTGAAGATGAGATTGTTGACGCAATGCGCAAAATATGGGAGCGCATGAAAATCATCATAGAGCCTTCCAGTGCTGTGCCTTTCGCGGCAATTTTACGGGAGCCTCATACTTTTAAAGGAAAACGGGTTGGATTGATTGTTACCGGTGGCAATATTGAGTTGGATAAACTCCCGTTTAGCTTAAATCTTTAAGCTAAACACGTACTCCGATGACAAGAATGTCGTCCATCTGCTCAGATACCCCACCAGGCTGTTCAGAATGGGTTCTCCAATCTTCAACAAGCTTATCTAACATTTTCTCCTGCTCTTCCATAGTAAGCGACTGTGCATCAATTAGCGCCTGTTTAAAGCGCTTACTCATGAACTTCTTCCCCTTAGGCCCCCCAAATTGATCCACAAAGCCATCAGAATAAATATATACCGAATCTCCATCTTGCAGTTGAATGTCATGAGTAGTGAATGTCTTTCCCCCATCGTCCTCGTAGATTCCAATGGGCATACGATCAGCACGTGTCTCGAGCACTTCCCCGTTTCTTACGATTATCAATGGATTATATGCTCCAGCATACTGAACATTCTTATTAGCCGCATCAAAAGAGCAGAGAGCCATGTCCATTCCATCCTTTTGTTGCAATCTTCCTCCCGTTTGACGCAAGGCCTTTATTACGCCATCCTTGATTGCCTGAAGAATCTTTCCCGGATCAGTGATGCCTTTTTCAATGACACTTTCATTCAACAAAGAGCTACCTATCATGCTCATAAATGCACCCGGCACACCATGTCCGGTACAGTCAGCTGCTACAGCTAGTGCCCGTCCATCCTTCTCAGCAAACCAATAAAAATCCCCGCTTACAATATCCTTGGGTTTAAACAGCACAAAATGCTCTGGTAGCAGCGATTTCATATACTCATCTGAAGGAAGAATGGCTGCCTGAATCTTCTGCGCGTAATTTATGCTATCGGTAATGTCCTTGTTTTTCTCTTCCAACTCCGCAAGCGCAGAACGTACCTTCTTATTTGCTGTGTTAAGCTCCTGGGAACTTACATCCAACGACCGCTCCAGCATGTCCCTATCGGAGGCATTATGGTCGTAAGAGTCAGAAATTGCCTGAAATATTTTTTGAAATTTCTCAGGAATTTCCGGATCATCGCGCAGATTGCGCCGTATCTGCCTGTCCAGTAACTTATTGTATCCCATAGACGGATGAGGCTAAGCTGAGTACAATTTCGTATTCGAAACCCTAGTTTTCGTTAAATGTGGTTATGGTCATGGTCTGGTTGTGGAGATCACAATTGAAACCATCATTCAACGGAGATATCTCTCCATAGGAATAAAATCCAGTGATCTTGGTATCATCGCCCAGAACGGCCTGTACCTCTTCCACCTCTTCCTCAATACGTTGGTCCAAAACTAACTTTCTGCCAACACAGCTCACTAAAATAGCCAACTGGGCGCCACTGCCTATTTTCTCCAGGCTCCCTTCAGCTGCATCAGCAGACGCATCGATGAGCTTGTCGAAATTGGCTTTCATCAATTGCACGACAGCTCCTTCAGGCAAGTCACCCGCAAATGTCATGCTATGCTCGCCCTCATCAACAGCCAGGAGTGTTCTAACCACCGGCCGGGAGTCAGCAGTTTCTTTAATCGCCAAAGGAAACAGCAAACCCGAGCCTGGTAGCTCTGCAGCCTTATCACCAAGATAGGTCTTGTACAATTCCAGTGCTGACTGACCATCTAACTCATACAGCACGTTGCTGGATGATTTAGTAACAATACGTTCAGGCCCAAAGGGATCCCAGCCACCTTGAGTGCCATGGCCTATCTTTAAACTGGAGCCATATAAACCGATACCGACAATATTACCATCAGTTGGGGCAGTGTCCAATCCGACCAAAGTCTTTTCAAAATTAGCTGCATCTCCGGCCAATCCACCGGTAACCGAGATTGTGTTTGGAAGAGCCTCACTAATTCCCTTTACCAATTCGCTACCGTTGACCTGCAGGCCATCAGAGAGCACAAAGACATGCACCAAATCATCAGACAACAGCTCATTGCCGAGCGTCTTGCCAGCTTCAAAACTATTTTCTTGTTCTGAGATTCTCAGAGAGATGGTCTTTAGCGTTGTACTTTCAAACTCAATTGCTGTAAGGGCAATAGTGTCATCAGAAACTTCAATACCCAGAATCTCACCTGAAGTGGTGCCACAAAGAATATGGGCATCAGGATAGAATGCTCTAATCTCGTCATATCTGGCCGAGTCTGATAAAATGCCGCGGCTGCCAAAGGCCAGAACTAAATTCGCAGATTTGCTTACTCCGTTATCGCCGGAAGCTGCCCATTGGCCTTCTGCTGTCCATTGCTTCTGTTCTATCTTCATGATCTGGTATTTCTATTTGATTATATTTATCCCAAAGATAATTTATTTCAACAAAGGACAAGGACAGATGGACGAAAATTTAAAATTAGCATATGCTGAGGCTGTGCGAGGCCGGAATAGCGGAGGTATTCCTATTGGTTCTGTGCTGGTTAAAGAAGGGAAAGTAATTGGGCGAGGACATAACCAACGGGTTCAGACGAAGGACCCAATGGCCCATGCTGAGATCGATTGCCTTCGAAATGCCGGCCGGATTGGCAGCTATGAAGACACGGTGCTCTACTCCACCCTCATGCCATGTTATCTATGCGCTGGAGCAGTTGTGCAGTTCGGTATCAAGAAGGTGATAGTAGGCGAATCGAGAACCTTTAGTGGTGCCAAACAATTTATGGTCGACCATGGCGTTGAGGTCATTGACCTGGATGATCCGGCCTGCATTGACCTGATGCAAAAGTTTATTGCGGAAGAGCCTGAATTATGGAATGAAGATATTGGGAAGTGAGTGGAAAATGGAAAATCGGGAATGGAAAACCTGCCCACCATACCTTTGGCATGCAGCCTGCCTGTTCGGTAGGCAGGGCGGCAGGAAGGTGGAAAATGGAAGGTATTACTCATTTAATATTTTTAATTTAGCCTTGCTATAAAGTTTAGAATATGAGAACAGCGAATCCGGCATTAAACAAGAAGACCTTTGAGGCATTGCCCAGAACCAATGATGAAGTAATGACCATCAACGGTACGGTGAATAAAACGGCAATCTCACTGGTGATTTTGTTGGTTGGTGCCTTGTATACGTGGAAGATATTTACCGAGACCATGAGCGTGGAGGCTATATACCCCTGGTTAATTGGAGGGTTCATTGGAGGGTTTATTGTGGCCTTAATTACAATATTCAAAAAGACGCTTGCTCCTATTACTACTCCGATCTACGCTTTGTTGGAAGGTGTTGCCCTTGGCGGATTATCAGCCTGGTTTGAGTCGATTTATCCAGGCATCGTAGTTCAGGCGGTTACACTAACATTTGGCGTGTTGTTTGCTCTCTTGTTTGCTTACCGGTCGGGCTTAATCAAAGTGACTAAGAACTTCAGGTTAGGAGTTGTGGCTGCAACTGGTGGGATCGCACTGGTATACCTGATCTCGTGGCTTATGAACATGTTTACTGGTGCCGGCATAGGCATGATCCACGAGAGTGGAATAATGGGAATTGGATTCTCACTATTCGTAGTAGTTATAGCAGCGCTGAACCTGGTATTGGACTTCGACTTTATTGAGACAGGAGCTGAGCAAGGGGCTCCTAAGTATATGGAATGGTACGGAGCCTTTGGACTGATCGTCACGTTGGTGTGGCTGTATATAGAAATATTGAGACTGCTATCTAAACTTAGATCAAGATGATTAAAAAGCATTTATTTGTTCTGGCGGTTACTGTTACATTCTTTAGCATTGGATTTGCCCAAACCGAAAAGGACCTCACTGCAAATATTAAAGAGGTAACGGTGTACCTATCAGGCGCTGAGGTTCATCGCATCGGAAACACTACCCTCAATTCGGGGTCTTCAACAATTAAGCTATCAGGTCTCTCTCCTTCCATTGATGCGAGCAGCGTGCAGGTAAAAGGAAAGGGAAACTTTATTATCCTATCGGTTAACCACAAGCTCAACTACCTGGATGAAAGCAAGAAACCCAAGGAGATACTGGCAATTGAAGACTCCATTAAAACACTCAATAAAAAATTGAAGATCCTCGCGGGCAGGGAAGGTGTTTACAAAAACGAGGAAAGCATGATCTTGGCCAATAAGGCCATTGGGAACAAGGAAGTTGGGGTGGATGCTTTAGATCTCGAGGAGGTCGCTAATGTTTTTCGGAGGAGGTTGATGGAGATCAGTGAAAAGCGCATTTCTATACAGGAGGAGAGCATTGAAATTCGGGATCATTTAACAAAACTTAACAAGCAGCTTGTGGTACTCAACGGAAAGAGGACACGTTCGACAGGAGAATTATATGTGGTCGTATCTGCAAAAGAGCGTACTCCGGCGAAGTTTGAGGTCTCATACTTCGTCAACGGGGCAGGCTGGAAACCGAATTATGACCTCCGCGCCACGAATGTGACCAGTCCGATAACGCTTAACTATAAAGCCAAGGTGCACCAGAACACAGGTGTAGATTGGAGCAAGATAAAGCTGACGCTCTCCACTTTAAACCCAAAACGGAGTGGCACACAGCCGAAGATGAATCCCTGGACCTTGCAGTATCGAACCTATAGCAATTATCCGAGAGCATCGAAAAAACGAAGAGCGACCTATGCGATGCAAGGTCAGAAGACAGAAGCACCAATGATGCAAGGTAATTTGGAAGAAGCGTATGAAGAGGAAGCACAGTCAGCAGCTCAATACACTTCAGTCTCAGAAAGTACTACGGGAGTGCAATTCAAGATCAGCCTGCCCTACACCATTCCCAGCGATGGACAGCAGCACGACGTTAGCGTGGCAGAACACGATCTCAAGGCGAATTTCAAGCATTTTGCCATCCCTAAAATGGATTTAGATGCTTTTCTCTTGGCTGGGGTATCAGGCTGGGAGGATTACAAGATACTTTCGGGAAATGCGAATATTTACTTTGAAGGAACCTATGTTGGAAAATCATTTATCAACACAAAGACCACAGACGACACACTTAATATTTCCTTTGGCAGGGATCAAAGCGTGAACATTACCCGCGAGAAGTTAAAAGATTATACGAGCAAGAAGTTCCTGGGAGAGAAGAAAAAGGAAACTTTTGCCTATGAAATCGCAATTCGCAATACGAAAAAGGTACCTGTAAATATTACTGTAGAAGACCAGATACCCCTGAGCTCGAATAAAGAGATTGAGATCGAAGTTGAGGAGATGTCGGAGGCCAAACACGACAAGGTTTCAGGGAAATTGACCTGGAAGCTAGAGTTGCTAGGAGGCGAGACAAAAAAGCTAAAGCTAATCTATTCGGTTAAGTATCCCAAGGACAAGATTATTGGGAATCTATAGTTCCCCGGTCAATGGTCTTTTGCTTGCCCTTCTTCTTGAACACGGCCTTCCATAGAGCACCAAGATAGATTTTTGTTTTAATAGCCCAGTTCGGTCCATCAAACGCTTCAGTTACAGTTGCAGCAAGTTGAGGGTTGGTTTTGTCGTTTGAAGTAACATTTCTCCACCCGACACTCGCTCCCAAACCCAGCCACTTCCAAATCTTGTAGTATCCAACAGCTGAAAGATCCATCACAGTTAGCCGCACCGACCCATAAGGGACAAAGGCATCCACCTCATTCTCCCTGACAGCAATAGTTGTCGAACCACCGCCCAATACTAGTGGACAAGATATCTCCCACCTCCGGTTGTTGAGGATAATGTACTCTCCAAACACATTCGAATAGGCAAATTTAACACGGTAAAATTTTGGATCCTGCTCTGTGCCTCCCTGGTGATGAACAGGTGGATTGAAGTAATTCCTCCCCAATCCAAATCTCCACCTTTGGTTAAACTCCAGTCCAACACGCACACCACCAAGATGCACCTTCTTCCCAGCAATGAAAGAATTGTGCCCCATTAATCCCAAAACGAACTTAGGCTTGTGCCAAAACTTGTTCGTGTCCTCTGTTGCCATGCTGCTGGCAATTACCGGTAAATCTATGTCTGAGCTATCTTGAGAATAGGCATGTAATGTTGCAGTATAAAGAAGTGAACAAAGGAGGAGTTTTCTCATTTCGTCAGATTGGCAATATAACTTTTCTTAAAAAATCAATGCTCTTATGAATATCATTGTGCATCACCTGGTCATCCTCAACAAAACCAACTTCTTTCCGGTATTCAGCTATAAAACCCTCAAGCATTGGAGAGGTCTTGCCGGGCCTCCTGAATTCCAGTGCCTGTGCAGCGGCGAAGAGTTCAATGGCCAATATCTTTTCAAGATTGTTCACCACCTGATACGCTTTTGTAGCCCCGTTTGCACCCATACTAACGTGGTCCTCCTGCCCATTTGATGAATCGATGGTATCAATTGACGAAGGTGTGCAGAGCTGTTTGTTTTGACTAACCACAGAGGCCGCCGTGTACTGAGTAATCATGAATCCAGAATTCAATCCGGGATTCGCAATCAGGTAGACAGGTAGGCCTCGGGCGCCCGACAGCAACTTAAAGGTCCGTCGCTCTGATATACTGCCCAGCTCAGCCAGGGCAATACACAGATAATCCAGGTTAATGGCCAACGGCTGACCATGGAAGTTGCCTGCTGAAATTATCTCATCCTCATCCGGAAAAATAGTTGGGTTGTCAGTTACAGAGTTGATTTCGATAAGGAATATTTCCAGTATCCTATCCAACGCGTCTTTTGAGGCTCCATGTACCTGTGGAATACACCTCAGCGAATAAGGATCCTGGAGGTGCGTTCTCTCAGCTTGTTGTAGCTCAGATCCCTCCAATATTGTTCTGATTCGGGCTGCTGTAGCTTCTTGCCCTTTAAAAGCGCGGACCTTTTGAATCTTGCTGTCAAATTGATCCATGCGGCCTTCAAAGGCATCAACAGTAACCGCTGCAATCACATCGGATTGCTTAGAAAGGCGTACTGCTTTTGTCAGGCAGAAGAACCCATACGCACTCATAAACTGCGTACCGTTGAGAAGTGCCAAGCCTTCCTTGGGCCGCAGCTTTACAGGCTCCCATCCCAATGCCTGGTTTACTTCTTCGGCTGACTTCTTTTCACCTTTATAGTGTACTTCCCCCAAACCAATCAGCGGAAGAGACATATGGGCCAATGGGGCCAGGTCGCCAGAAGCACCCAGGGAACCCTGCTGGTAAACCACAGGAATTACGTCATTATTGTACAATGCCACCAGGCGTTCAATAGTTTCCAACGATATGCCCGAATAGCCATATGACAGGGACTGAACCTTGAGGAAGATCATTAGCTTAACGATCTGATCAGGCACTACCTCCCCCACACCGGCAGCGTGAGATTTGAGCAGATTAACCTGCAACAACTCTTGATCTGCATCTCTAATAGTTTCTTTATATAGCGATCCAAATCCAGTAGTCACCCCGTAAATGGGCGACTTAGATGACTTAATTTTGTCATCCAGATAGGTTCTGCATTTAACGATCTGATCAATTGAAGATTGAGATAGTTCGATGCTGATTTCATCTGCGAGAACAGACTCAACAAGCTTCAATGTTAAAGCTGCATCTGATATTTTATGTACGCTTTTTGACATTGATCTAAGTGTTTAAGACATTTATCAGCTCTTCTTCCGTTACGCTCTCCTGGTCTCCGGTAGCCATGTTCTTCAGCGTGATTTTTCCCGCTGCCATCTCATCGCTTCCTATAAGTCCCACATATTTGATAGACTTCGCATCCGCATAGGCCATTTGTTTCTTCATCTTGGCAGTGTCGGGATATAGTTCGGCATGAACACCGGCTTCCCGCAAGCGGGTCACCAATCCCAATCCATAAGCTGCCTCAGCTTCCCCAAAGTTGGCCAGCATCAATTGCGTAGTAGTTGAAATATCCGCTGGAAACACACCTTGTTCTTCCATCACATCATAAATTCTATCTGCTCCGAAAGACACCCCAACACCTGATACATCCTTAAGTCCAAAAAGCCCGGTCAGGTCATCATATCTGCCACCAGCACACAAACTTCCGGGGAAATCATCAACCCTGACCTCTATGATGATTCCTGTATAGTAATCGATTCCCCGGGCGAGTGTCGGATCATAGTTCACATTGGAAATGTTCAAATTACCCAGGTGGCCAATTACTTCCTTTAACTCCTCCACTCCCTTATCGGCCTGGGTGACGCCAAGTAATTCCCCCAGT
>DTRK01000252.1:0-9710 GCA_012965955.1 Flavobacteriales bacterium | reverse complement strand
GCCCTCTTCTCCTATTTTGTCCCATTTGTCGAGTGCGGTCACCATGTCAACAAACTGATCCTGGATACCGCATGATTCCGCAACTCCAGCAAGTATCTTACGGTTATTGATGCTGATTGAAATATGTTCCAAACCCAAGCCACTGAAGACCTCATTGATGATGAGTAATAACTCAACTTCATTTAGCAGGGACTTTGATCCAATAACATCAATATCACATTGGTAAAATTCACGGTACCGTCCTTTCGCTGGCCTGTCCGCTCTCCAAACCGGTTGAATTTGAAAGCGTTTAAAAGGAAATGTGATTTCGTTTAGGTGCTGGACCACATACCTGGCAAATGGCACTGTAAGATCATAACGCAATGCCTTATCAGATATGCTCTTCGTCAAAGCTCTTGAATCCTCTTTATCTGTTCCTTCTGGCACTTTGGAAAGGTAATCTCCAGAATTGAGCACGTTGAATATGAGTTTATCCCCTTCTCCACCATACTTGCCCGTTAAGGTCTCGTGGTTCTCCAAGGATGGAGTTTCGATTGGCAGATACCCATGCTTTTGAAACGCAGCTTTGCACGTGTCAAAGATGTGATTCCTCCTCATCATTTCGGCAGGTGAGAAGTCTCGGGTTCCTCTGGGATTTGATGGTTTCAACAACTTACTTTTGTATTCGGACAAATATCGTAAAAGGATTGGAATAAATAGTAATGCAATGTCTGATGACCGTTGGTTTTCTTAACTTTGTCATATGTCAGAACCGTCTGCTGTTTCCAAGTACTTATCTCTGGTTAAGTTCAGCCACACCATCTTCGCGCTGCCATTTGCAGTCATAGGGTTCTTGATCGCCATTTACTCGACCGATGAGACGTTCGAATGGACCACATTGGGCATGGTGGTGCTTTGCATGGTATTCGCACGTTCAGCAGCCATGGCGTTCAACCGCTATGCCGATCGTGACATCGATAAGGAGAATCCCCGTACGGCCATTAGAGAAATACCAGCTGGAGTGATATCATCTGGGGCCGCCTTATTTTTTGTGATCGTCAGCTCGGCATTGTTCATCCTCACCTGCTATTTCATCAATGCCATTTGCTTTTACCTCTCTCCTGTAGCGCTGCTCGTGATACTTGGGTACAGCTATGCCAAGCGCTTCACGTTTCTAAGCCATGTCATTCTCGGTGTTGGGTTGGCCTTAGCTCCTATCGGTGCCTATTTGGCGGTCACTGGAGTGTTTGCCTTGACCCCACTGCTCATCTCCCTTGCAGTGCTATTTTGGGTGAGCGGTTTTGATATCATTTACTCCCTGCAGGATGTTGAATTCGACAAGACACATAACTTGAAATCTTTCCCTGTATTTCTCGGGCAGAGAGGTGCCTTGGTGCTCTCCTCCATCTTTCACACCCTAACGGCCACTTTCATCTTTTTTGCAGGTTATCATGGGGACTTTGGGAGCTGGTACTGGACAGGCAGCGCAATTTTTAGCGCACTTCTGGTGTATCAGCATACACTTGTTAAGATTGATGACCTTTCCAAAATCAACATGGCCTTCTTCACCACAAATGGAGTAGGTTCAGTTGTGTTTGCTGTCTTCGTAATTCTTGACCTGGCACTCTGATGAATGCAGCACTGGTCACGGCAGTCTGCTTACTTTGTCTCTTTCTCGGTTATCGCTTTTATTCCAGGTTCCTGGAACGCTATGTGTATCGCACATGGGACTCAGATGAAGTAACACCTGCTGTCGAAATCAACGACGGTGTGGATTACGTGCCCACAAAGAAGCATGTATTGTTTGGGCATCACTTCTCCTCTATCGCCGGTGCAGCACCTATACTTGGGCCAGCAATAGCGGTTATTTGGGGGTGGGTGCCGGCTCTTGTATGGGTCGTGATTGGCAGCATCTTCATGGGGGCAGTCCATGATTATGGTGCGCTGGTAATTTCCGCAAGGAATGGAGGAAGATCCATTGGGCAGGTCACTGAAAAAATCATTGGACCACGATCCAAGATGTTATTTCTTACCGTGATCTTTCTGCTCGTATTCATCGTAATTGCCGTTTTCGCCTACATCATCGCGACCTTGTTTGTTTCCTATCCAGGGACGGTAATTCCGATCAATTTCCAGATCATCGTAGCGATTTTCATAGGATGGTGGGCCTATAAAAAGAAACGGAGCTTGCTCGTCCCTTCCATCGTAGCCCTTCTCATGCTTTACGGAATGATCTACCTTGGCTTTCAGCACCCGGTACACTTGCCTGAAAGCATATGGATCGGAGGATCTGAGGTTATGACCTGGATCGTTTTTCTCATGGGTTATGGGTTCATCGCATCAATTTTGCCTGTATGGACCTTATTGCAGCCAAGAGATTATATCAACTCCCACCAGCTCATTGTGGGCCTCCTTTTCATTTACGCAGGAATCATGGTTGCCCAACCCATGATGGATGCTCCGGCCTTTAAAATGAGCGGCAATCCTATACCCTGGTTTCCATTTCTGTTCATTACCATTGCTTGTGGTGCCATATCTGGCTTTCATGCCTTGGTGTCTTCAGGAACGACCTCGAAACAGATAAGCAGCATCAAAGACTCCCGCTTCATAGGATATGGTGGAATGATTGGAGAAGCTACACTTGCCGTTGCCGCAACCATTGCAGTGGCGGCTGGCTTTGAAAGTACCGCTGACTGGCATGCGCATTACAATAATTTTGATATGGCCAAGGGTTTTGAACCCAAGCTCACGGCCTTTGTTAACGGGACGGCTGGCTTTCTTTCAGAAATTGGCATCACTGCAACAATTACAAGTTCAGATGGACAGATACGTTCGTTAGCCGCAATCTTCATCGCGGTTATGGTGATCAGCTTCGCCGCCACGTCGCTGGACACAGCTGTGAGAATTCAGCGATATATCATCGGCGAGATCGGGGATGCTATTAAGATCAAGGCAATCGCCAACAACCGGTATTTACAATCCGGATTGGCCGTCTTGTTCTCGATGATCCTGGTCTTGTCTGATGGGACCGGTGCTGGTGGGCTCAAGCTATGGCCCCTGTTCGGCTCTACCAATCAGCTACTCGGTTCGTTGACACTTTTAGTAATTTCAGTATGGTTGTTCAAGTCCAGGGGTAAATTCCTGATCACACTGGTGCCGATGATATTTATAACAATTATCACCTTCATCGCCACCTATTTCAACATAGTTACGTATATTAATGATGAAAACTATTTACTGGTTACTATTGCTTTCGTAGTGGGAGTTTCCCAACTTTGGATATTATTCGAAGGCATAAAGGCGTTTGGAACGTCTGAACCTGATGGACATGAACTTTAAAAAGATCGCATATATCTTCTTTGGACTGGCACTTTGTTCAAGTTTTACCTGGGGTCAGGAGGTAACTTACGACAAAACCCCTTTTGCTGGCCAGAAAATAGCACAGGTTTATCCAGGTGAGATAACGGAGGATTGGATGCCCAGTCTTACCAATGTGGAAATGCCCTTGCCAGGATCTTCCCGCCATGCTATGAACCAGATAAAAAAGCAATCTGAAGCCAAATACCCACGCAAGGCAATCGGAATTCAATCATGGGATCCCAGCGGCACTGCTCCTGGTATAGGGATGAATTTTCCCGTTGCCTCAAAGATTATTCTGCCCAATGGTGACACTTTGATATCGCTGATTCCCGGCGGTACACCTAACGATAATACACTGGCTATATCTGATAGCGGAATTGTGTTGACGTCATTCAACAGCAGGTTATTTGCCTATGACTCCAATCTGGATACGGCTGAGATGCTGGTGAGTCTTCACGCTTTCACTGCGCAATTCACGAATAACGACAAGTACGATCCAAAGGTCATTTACGACCCCATAGCAGATCGGTTTATACTTGTATTCCTCAATGGACGACAAAGTTATGAGAGCCTGATCATTGTATGTTTTTCAACTACCAACGATCCTGCAGATCCATGGAACTTATATTCCCTGCCGGGGAATCCTTTAAGTGATTCCACCTGGACAGATTATCCAGCAATTTCTGTTACGGAAGGGGAACTTTTTGTAACAGGCAATTTGATAAACGATGTGGCCGCAACCTGGCAAACCGGGTTTTCTGAAAGTGTTATTTGGCAGGTAGACAAACAAAATGGGTATGATGGAGATTCCCTCTTGACAACTACCTTATGGAGCAATTTAAAATACCTGGATACGCTAATTCGCAATATCCATCCTGTACAAGGGGGCTCCTGGCCAGTGGGGCCGAGTCAATACTTGCTCTCCAACAGGAACTTCTCCATTCTCAGTGATAGCATCTTCCTGTTAGAAGTGACCGGTGATCAATATGATGGGAATACTGTGCTTGATGTCAACCTTGGCAAGAGCAATGTTCCTTACGGTATGCCGCCTAACGGCAGACAGAGTCACGTTGATTCCCTGGCAACCAATGATGCCCGGGTTCTCGGGGCTTTTATTGAGAATGGGGAGATCCAATATGTTTCAGTCACTCTGGATACCTCAACTGGGTTCGCCGCAATTTACCATGGATTTGTCAATAACCTGGATGCTGACCCTGTATTCACCGCGACTATTCTTGTTGATGATTCTTTAGATTTGGGTTATCCCAATATTGCATACACCGGTTCCCATTCTTGCAGCAGGCAAGCCATAATCGGAATGGATCACACATCTCCAACCAGAGACCCCGGAGTGTCTGCTCTGTTATATCACTCTAATGATACGTACTCCGAATTGATTTCTTTGAAAGAAGCAGAAGGGCCTGTCAATAAAATTTCAGGATACGAGAGGTGGGGTGACTACTTCGGCATTCAAAGGAAATACAACGATAATAACACAGTCTGGACTGCAGGGTTTTATGGCAAGTCCAATAATAATTTCACATGGATTACGGAACTAACTGCTGAGGTTGAACTTCCGCTCGCGGTGTCTATAACAGATGTTGACCACGCTACCACTTTCCAGGGCACTGATGGGGCACTTACAGTGACTGTCGGTGATGGATTCACCCCCTACCAGGTTCAGTGGAACGACCCTGACAAACAAACAGGCTTTACAGCAACTGGGTTAGGGCAAGGCACCTACACCGTAACAATAATAGACGATGCTGAATGTGTGGTGCGTGATTCAATGGTAATTGAAGAAGCCAAACCCCAAAGCAATGTATTCCCCAACCCGGCTGTTGACCTTGTTACGCTCTACTTTGAACTGGAGAAATCAGGGACGGTTGAGGTGAAGCTATACGATACCAAGGGAGCTTTAGTCAAGGATCTGTACTCCGACAAAGCAAAGGCCGGATCAAATTTCTTCTCCTTCTCCATGAGTCCGCTGAATGCCGGGTCCTATGTCTTGCGAATTACATCTAAAGGTGCAGATGTGCTGACACGAAGGCTAATTAAGCAATAGCCTCAATTAAATGACCGCTCGTGAATAGAAGGGTCCGTTTTAAGTGGAGTCTGGGCTGTAGAGGGTGCACCATATATCTCTTATCATTTCTTCTTTCTGTAAATGTTGTTCATGGGACAGATACATTGTCCTCAGTTACGGATACAAATTCACAGAGCCAGCTGGTAATCGGGCTCCGTGAACATTATGGATTTGTGATCATTCACTCCAGGGCTATTAGGGCAATAGAAGACTCTTACCCCAGGGGAACAGAATTGACAATAAACTGGCACAAGATGGATAAAAAATCCTGGGAGGTATGTAATTGCTACCCCAGGGTTGGTTTACTCTTTTCATTTTTTGATTTTGACAACCGTGAAATACTCGGTTATGGATTCAATGTCGCCGGATTCGTTGAACCCTTTTTTACCAGTCATAAAAAATTAAACATTTCAATAAGGCCAGCAGGGGGATTGTCGTTCGATACAAGGCCATACAATCCGGTAAGCAATGTGGATAATTTCTCGTACAGCTTGCCGATTAATGTATATCTACAACTAAATCTGGCACTCAATTACCGGTTGAATGAACATTTTGGCATTAACCTGGCCGCTAACTACAATCACATTTCCAATGGAGGCATTAAGGAACCCAATAAGGGAATCAACTATCCGACCGCAACAATAGGGCTAGACTATACGTTGAACCCCTCTCCCTTTGAAGACCGATTGAAGCAAAAATACCAAGGTGCTAAAAAACGACGTTATGATGTTGCACTCTCTTCATTTGTGAAGAGAATATTGGAAGATCCCACCTATTTTTTAGTTGTAGGTGCGAGTACTGGGGTGAGTCAACAAGTGGGAAGAATGAGTGCCATTACCCTGGATGCAGAATGGATTTGGGACGGATCATTAAGATGGAGGATGGAAAACCAATTCAACTCGGATAGTGATTATCAACGCGGTGCGGTGCTTCTTGGACACGAATTTCTCATGGGCCGATTTACGTTTAGTCAAAAATTGGGTATATATATCTATGACCAAACCAAATTCAACGATCCTGTTTACCAGCGTTATGGCATCAACTACCATTTTACCAAGGCACTCTTTGCAGGTATACATCTCAAGGCGCATCGCCATGTGGCCGATTTGATAGAAATAAGATTGGGATGGTCGTTCTACAGGACTAGTAATTAGGAGAATCTCTATTTTTGCACGCTATGAATTTTTTGTACCCGACTTTTCTTTTTGCCCTATTCGCAATAGCGATTCCTGTCATTATTCACCTCTTCAACTTCCGGAGATATAAAAAGGTCTTATTCACCAATGTGCGTTTTCTAAAGGAGGTAAAGCAGCAGACAAAGGCCAAGTCTCAGCTGAAGCACCTTTTGGTACTGGCCTCTAGAATTCTCGCAATCTCCTTATTTGTACTGGCCTTTGCACAGCCCTATATTCCTGTTGAAAAAAATCAGAAGATAGTGAAGGAGAATGTTGTCAGCATATATATCGACAACTCTTTCAGTATGGATGCGGTCAACTCGGAAGGAAGGCTGCTGGAGCAAGCGAAAGGGATTGCTCTGGAGATTGCTTCTGGCTTCAGGCCGACTGATAGGTATCAGCTGTTGACCAATAATTTTGAAGGCCGGCAACAGAGGCTGTTGAACCAGGAGGAGTTCCTTGAGCAGGTAGATAATATCAAGATGAGCTCACATGTGCGTTCGATTTCTGAGTTAATACAGAGGCAGGATGAAGTATTTCAAGGTGGTGAGGAAGGTGGAAAGCGTTCTTTCATTATCTCCGATTTTCAAGAATCCAATACGGACTTCAAGCAAGTCAGCACTGACTCCAATGTTTTTTATACACTGGTCCCTATTGCATCCCAGGACCGGGCGAATTTGTATATAGACAGCTGCTGGTTTGAATCCCCGATTCGACGAGCCAATCAACCGGATAAGATATTTGTGAGGGTGAGCAACATATCTGATAAGGAATACGAAAACATCCCTCTAAAGCTAATGATCAACGGTACGCAAAAAGCCCTTGGAAGTTGTAGTGTCGGGGGCAATTCATATGTAGATGTTCCACTCAGCTTTACGGTCAACAAGCCAGGTATAATCAATGCCGTGGTCTCTCTTACCGACTATCCCGTGACATTTGATGATGCGTTTTACTTCAATTACGAAATAGCTTCTTCCCTCAAGATCCTTTGTATAAGTGATAGTGGAAGTGGCGATAAATTGCGGTCACTCTACGCTGGCGACCCCTATTTTCTATTCAACCAGGTCACTTACCAAAATGTTGATTACTCGGCTATTCCAGAGATGAATGTCATCATACTGGAGAACTTAGAGGCGGTCTCAAGCGGATTGGGTAATGCGTTACAACAATTTCGTGAAGCAGGGGGCAGTTTGGCTATCTTTCCCGGTAAGGCAGCTGATCTCGATAGTTATCAACTCTTCCTTAGCGGGCAGCTGAAAGTTGGACACATAAGCAAACTTGATACTTCTAAAATAAATGTGGACAAGGTCAACCTGGACCATTACATATTTTCTGACGTGTTTGAGAAGGTACCACAGCGGATGGATCTGCCAGTGGTTCATGCCCATTACAAGATAACCAGTGCAACATCTACTTCAGTGGAAAAGCTCTTCACTTTAGAAAATGGAGCAACATTTCTGAATGTGTATAACGAAGGCCGGGGAACGGTTTACTTGTTTTCAGTACCACTGCTGGAACAAGCCAGTAATTTACCAGAGCACGCTCTCTTCGTTCCACTTATGTACAAAATAGCTATTCACAGCCTGAACTTTGGGCATTTGTTTTATACACTGGGACAGCACAACCAAATTGAGGGACCGGTATCATCAGGTGCAGAGGACGGGGAATTTGTGTATCACCTGACGGGTGCTGATAGTGACGGGCCCGACTTTGATATTATCCCCGAAATACGTGTCGTAGATCAGGCCGTACAATTGCTCCTTCACAATATGCTCTTTGAACCCGGCAATTACCAATTATTGGCTGGATCAGCTACAAAGAAAGGATACGCCTTTAACTACGACAGGACGGAGTCTAACCTGCGGTGCTATGATCAAGATGAATTAGGAAAACAGATTGAAGATGCATCTTTAACAAATTTCACTATTCTATCATCAGGTGATTCAGGGTTTACGGGCAATCTTGCATCAATTGGCGAGGGTACTAAATTGTGGAAACTTTGTATTATCTTTGCACTGGTTTTTCTGGCGCTGGAAACCATGTTATTGAGGTTTTTGGACTAACGCCGGCAAATTACATCTGATAGATGAACTTGTTGATAAAGCAAGCCAAAGTAGTTGACCCAAATTCTCCTCATAACGGGAAACGGGTCGATATTCTCATCGAAAACGGACAGCTCAAATCCATCAGGAAAAATATTTCCTCTAATTCCAAAACAATCTCAGGCAAGAACCTGCACGTTTCTCCGGGTTGGTTCGATATGCATGTCAACTTCCGGGATCCAGGAGACGAACACAAGGAAGATCTGAACTCTGGATGCAGGGCTGCTGCTTTTGGAGGATTCACTGGGGTGGCCTGTATGCCCGGTACAAATCCGCCACTTCATACCAAAGCAGACATTGAATACATCATAAGTAAGGCTAAAGGTAATGTGGTTGATGTGCATCCAATAGGTGCACTATCGAAAGGACTTCAAGGAAAGGAAATGACGGAGATGTATGACATGTCTCTGTCGGGAGCCGTTGCTTTCTCAGACGAGAAGAACCCCATATCGAGCGCTGGAGTTCTATCCAGGGCATTGCTTTATGTAAATATGTTTAATGGCCTGGTTATTAGTCATTCACAGGATGAAAGCATAGCTTTGGAAGGGCAGATGAATGAGGGGGATACAAGTACTTCTCTTGGACTCAATGGAATGCCTGCTTTAGCGGAAGAGATCATGATCACAAGGGATGTATACCTAGCTGAATACACCAATTCAAGGCTGCACTTTGCAACTATTTCGACCGGCAATTCAGTGGAAATCATTCGCAATGCCAAGAGAAAGGGTATTAAAGTAACTGCCGAAGTAGCTGCTCACCAGATAGGGATTGACGACTCAGAATTGGTCACTTTTGACAGCAACTTCAAGGTCAATCCGCCGTTAAGGACCAAGGAGGACATTGCTGCTCTTAAGAAGGGCTTATCAGATGGGACAATAGACGCTATATGTTCTGATCACAATCCGGAAGATGTAGAAACCAAGAATAGAGAGTTCGACATTGCCTCATTTGGGGTTATCGGACTGGAAACGGCTTATGCGGTTGCCAATACCCATAGTGGGCTTACAC
>DTRK01000251.1:2823-7979 GCA_012965955.1 Flavobacteriales bacterium | reverse complement strand
ATAGGATTGCCCCCGCCCATAAATCCAAAGGACCACCATATGCTGTCTATGGGCCCCGTTGATGTTGCGGTGAGTTCTAATATTGTACTATCACACGGATCTGGGTAATCATAGGAAAAATTAATCACGTCAGTATTGCCGATGGTTGCATTCACGGTATCTCTGTAGTAGGTTCTGGGGCACGCGTTAGTATCAGATGAATAAAGGATATAGGTACTGGTGCCTAGGGAGGTGACATTTAGTGATTGTGTTGTTGAGACCAAAGCATTACTTGTATCATACCAGGAATATTGATTATATCCGTTTGGACCGCTTAATGTGATTGATGAGCAACTAGTAGTGTCTATCAGGTTGACATCAACAGTGTCCGCAGGGATTTCATACAAACAAACATCGTCAATTAGGTATGCTGCCGCAGCATCTGGAAAAGGAGAAAGAATTGTTGCAGATGTGTTTGAATCTGACGTAAAGCTGCCGATAGTGAGATAGTCTTCATCACCAATAGCTGTGAAAGTGCCTGATACATACTGCCAATCATAAGAACTCATATCAACGGAAGCATCATTGGTGACTTGTGGTATTGCGTCAATAACACCTTCCCCTTCCCAGGGGCCTTGACCTGGCCCCGGACCCCATATTCCAATTGGGTCCGGCATTCCTCCGGATGGTGCACCAACAGAAAAGTACATCCCTATACTGTCTGTAATCGCGCCTGTGTTCTTATATGCAGTAACATGCATGGACGATTGATAGCATTTCCCTTTGGTAAGGGGTTGGTTCAAGGGCACCTGCACATATTCTCTATACTCTACGTTTTCAATGTAGATTGCTACCAATGCATAACCAGTTCCAGTATTTGGAGTGGTTAAAAGTGTTGTGTAGCAGGTATTCAAATAATCTGAACTAGCATGTGCCGTGTCTTTTGGAGGATTATCCCAAGGTGAAGCAATAGCTATATTGTCAGCACCTATCCCTCCTGTGGGACAAGTGGTATAAGTTTCAAATCCCGAGTTCGGTACCAGATTGTTTGGACAATAGCAATCATAAATATTGATAAAAATAGAATCAATGATCCTTGTACCGCAAGGCAACGTCTCGGTAATGTAATAAGTGTAGTTTCCGATACCCGTGTCAGGGATTAATGTGAGTCCAGAGCCTATATTTGTCGTCAAAGTTGCATCTGAGTACCAGTCTATAATTCCTCCGGCCCCCAGAGATGATGTATCGGTTAAAGTTAAATTTACTATTGGGTCTCCCTGACAGTAATTTATATTCTCATTATTTAACACATAATGATCCGTTGGTCCAGACGGAACAGTGAATGCAATCGTAGTATCTATCCAGCCACAAGAACCATAAATCCATAGGTTAATATTATAGGTTTTGACCTGTGAGAAATTGACAGTTTCTGTCATGCCAGTTAATCCAGAGCCACCGGGGAAGCCCATTGACCACCAAACACTATCCATTTGGCCCGTTGAGGTTGCCGTAAATTCTACAATGCTGCTGTCACATGGATCAGGAAAAGTATAAGTAAATCCTATTGTGTCAGCTGGTAAAACTACAACAGTTACATAAGAAGTGTCAGTAGAATTATAAACTCCATAAGTTGTTGTGGAAGTGAGACTTACATATATCGAATCGGTGACACCTAAAATTGTTGAAAAATCAGAGGAGTCTACCCAAGAAAAAGGTCCAACTCCATTACTCCAAATTTGAACAGAATCATTTATGCATATAGTATCATTATTACTAGTTGAAAATGAAGAAGCTATCGAAACACAGACATCATCAATAAAAACGTAAGAAAATGCATATGTAGACACAGGGATTACCACATTGGAAGTTGTTGCTGCATCATTATAAAAGTTTCCTATAGTAATGTAATCAACGGGAGCAGTTGGTGTATACTGAAACGACATTAATTGCCAAGTTGAATCGTAAAATACACTAGTATTGTTATAGGTTGGCGTAATGCCTATTGGTGCAAAACCGGCTTGATTAGTAGCTCCAACCGAGAGGTGGGCTCCAATGTTATTACAGCTCATGCCGCAATAGGTTCCATTATTGAAACCGTTGGTAACATAAAAGGATACATTGTAAGTTACTCCTGGAGTTAGAGGAGTTGTTAGTTGGCTGTTAATGTATTCTCTTCCATTAGAGAACCCAGAAAGGAAGGTGGCAAAGCCCATAATTGCGTTGCCAGTTCTAGGTGATACATTTGCATTTTGGCAATTTGGTAAGCCTGCCGCACCAGATCCACTTAGATGAAAGAAATCTGGAGTTCCTGAGCTACCCGTGTTACTCCAGTTATTTACCTGGCTATGTTGACCAAGCTGAGAAGGGAGGGATGAATAGTTTTCAAACCCAGGATTTGGAACTAAATTTATAGACCATGGAGGACACTGAGCATTTGTTAAATTGATTATGCTTATAAAGAAAACGGTAAGAATTTTGTCTGTATGCATAACAAATAAAATTAATTGTATAAATTATATTTCATATTGTTAATGAAAGCACCATCCTGAAAAGATATATTTCTAATATCTCTAGGATAAGTGATAGCCACTTGTATTGTGTCTAATAAGGATGTAACGGAAAAATCACAGGTTCTATCTCGTGGTGTAGGATGAATGCTATTTGGATCAAAGACACTCAGTTTTGTTGTAATGAAATACCTGCTTCCTAAAGAAGTTATTGGCATTATTGATGAGGTAGTTGGAGAATTTGAAACTGGATATCCAGCGGTGTTTTTTGATAATCCAGATTTAGAAGCAAACACTGCTATTGGAGAAGTAGAAGTTATGTGAACAGGTTTTGTTATAATTGTTGAGCCACTGCAACAGACAGGAAAAACACTTAATGGAAAATCAATAGTATAAACAGTATATGGTGCTATTGTAAAAGGGATTGATACTGCAGGTACAACAGGAAACCCGAGTGCATCAACAGTTAACAAACCTGAAGCAGCATTTGTTGCAGTAATATGTACCTGATAAGTGAGGCCAGCTGCACTTGGTCCCTCTGCAACATGAGGATATCCAAACCAGAAGTCTGTGCCTTCGTTAGTGTATTTTTGAGCAAATAGCACTGAAGACCAGAAGGTAATAAGAATCACGAGTGATATGAGTCCAGTTTTCATTCTTGCAGGCATTATGACCTTATGAATGCCAAAGATAGGTTGGGGTAAAGGCTTAGGCATCACACCTAGGGGTGAAGCTGGGATTGAGCGTAAGACTACCTGATTAGGATACGCCCAAAAACTACTTGCTATTGCTGGACTCAGACAATGTCATCACCCGAATAGCAAGTGCGAGTTTCTTGTTTCTGCTTGAAGCAGTAATGTCAAAAAGATCATACATCTTCTTAAACGAGGACTTAACACCTTCGAGGCTTAAATACACCTGTTCGGCGATGTCTTTATTGGCAATGGTTGGTTGCCTGCATAATTCGGTCAAAATTTTCAAGTCTGATTCATTGAGCTTGTTTTCAGCCGCCGAATTAACTTTCTCCCGATCCAGCTCAAATTCTGACTGAAGGGCAGGGTTTGTGATCCTGCGCAAAGCGTTATCGGCTTTTAACAACTTCAATTGGGACAGTAATTTTTCTGTCTCCTCCAATTGTTGTTTTTTGAAGTTGCGATGGTTCAGTATCAGGATGAACATCAGAATTATTATCAACAACGATATTGTTAACAACCCATAACGCATCATCTTCTCTTGCTTGAGCTTAGCTTGTTGTACAGCCAATTGCGCATCTTTAATTTTTTGCATCTCCGCATTTTTTATGCTGTCTGCTGCAACTTTGTTCTCATATTCATATTTGTATTGAAGCTGAAGGATGGCCTTGGTATTTTCTTCATTTGTTATGCTGTCTTTTGCATCTATATATAATTCATGCATTTTAAGGGCATTGCTCATATCTCCATTATGCTTATAGATATCATACAGCCTCTTACTGGCATCTCGTGTCAATCCAGGGCTGCCCATTTCTTGCGCAATCTCCAGGCCCTTAGTGGCATAGTCTAGCGCTTTGTAGTATTGTCCTTCGTCTATATAAGCATCGCTAATAATTACACAGGCCTCACTCACTTTATTTCGACTGCCTATTTCTTTATATATTTTCAAGCCGTTTTCGAAGTATTCCATTGCCTTGGAAAAATCGCCTTGACGTCTGGAAACCTCTCCAATATTGATAAGAGAGGTTGCAATTCCTATCTTATGCCCTACTTCTTGCTTTACCTTAAGGCTTCTTGTAAAATACTTCATCGCCTTTTCTAGTTCACCCTTGTCCACATAGATAGTTCCTACATTAATGAGTGCAGCGCCTAAACCTGATTTATGTCCTAAATCTTCAAAGAGTTTCAGGCTCTTAACATAATACTCAAGTGCTTTTTCCTTATCATCTTGCTGTCTGTAAATATTCCCCATATTCAGAATGGCAGTTGCTACGCCTCCTTTATTGCCTAGTTCTTCAAATATCTTTACGCTCTGAGAATAGCAATTGATAGCTTTAGGATGAATACCCCTGATTGCAAAGGAAATTCCCTGCATATTGAGGGCATTGGCCATATATTTTTTTTGCCCCTTAACTTCCGCCAGCTCATATTGCATCTGCGCATAATAAATGGCAGAATCAGGTTTAGAGAAGATGTAACTATCTCCGATCATCCACTGCATGGCTTTTAAGCGGCTGGTATCAGGCTGGGTTGTGTCGTTCCATACACCCATGACCGAGTCGAGAACGGAAGCAGGTGCTATGGACAACCAGCAGCACAGTGGCAGCAATAAAAGAAGACGCTTCATTATTCTAAGTTATGAAAAATTGGCAAAGCGCTTACTTGCAAGCCCTTGATTGCATGATATAACAAAGCCCGTCATATTCAGGTGCATATCACACTCCTTGGATCTCAAAGTCCACAGAAGTTATATCACAAGAAAATCTATAGGATCGGGAGCCTACATACTCTCACTTTGCTGCATGCATCTTTTTCAGGATAGCCCTGGCGGCATCCTTGTGAACGGTGAAGGTCATTATTTTGAGCTTGACGTAATCTTCGTGGTAGAAGTAGTAGCCCTTATTCTCGCCGTTTCTAGAACCACTACCCGAGTCTTTTATCAAATACCAGGTATCATCACCTTTTTTCGTATGGCCAA
>DTRK01000251.1:0-2813 GCA_012965955.1 Flavobacteriales bacterium | reverse complement strand
CCGTTTGTAAATCTTAACTGTCTGGCATATTCATCAATATACTCAGATGGAATGTCGTATGACGGAACCATGGCAACTTCCATTTCAGAACTGTACCCGCTTTCCGATACGTCACCCCCAATTGCAATACTGTATCCGCCTTCAATTGATGAATTGATCAGGCCCATGAATTTATCAAGGGGTATGTTGTTGTAATCATCACTTTTCCACCAATTATCAGGCACCTTATATTCAGCATTCTCGTAATAGGGAAGTGCAACCAAGGACATGAAGTTTACATAATCACCTGGCTTGATCTTGGCAATGTTACTCATAAACTGCAGGGGTGTGATAGAATTTCCTTTCCAGTTAATCCTGGCGGGTGGCTCACCGATATAATAATTCAGAATAGACTTGATCGTCGCAATGCCTTCTGCCTCATTCCATGCATTATCCCTTTTCAATGTTTTTAGATAATGATGCATTTCGCCATACATGCCACTGTGATCGTGGAACTTTTGCCCTTTTTTCATTCCGGTATACTCACTTGCCGGAACGATGCCATACTTCTTCATCATCCGTGCAACGGCATTTGTTTCTGACCCTTCTCCAAAGAATGATTTCCCTCTGGTTCGGATATATTCTGTGGCCTTCTCGACGTACTCGTAATATACAGTGTACAGTTCGGATAACTTAATTTCCTGTTTCGTCAACCTGAAAACTTCTGCCTCGTAAAAAGAAGATGTAGCAAAGCACCAGCAAGTACCCGTATTTCCCTGTGACAAAGGGGCATTGCACCAGACTGTCTCAAACTCATCTATAGACTTAGGCAAGTCCTTACCCGTGTAATCCATCTTAAAGGCGGTTCTGGGCTTCTTCTCTTTTTTGCTAAATTCTTTGATACCATCCTTTATCTCCCCGTAGAACTTGTTTTCATAAGGTACAAATGCGGCTTTGTCTCTTATCTCTTGACTAAACACAGAACCCGCATACGCTATCAGGATCAGGAATACTGTAACACTTTTCATAGTTGACTTTTTAAAGATTTTAAGGACGCTAAAGTTAGGAATTTATTCTTTTCGCCGCTCAACACAGAACACTGACGAATATCAACTACCTCCTTTGGGAGGGCGTTGATAAATATTCACAATCAAACTGAATCTTGTATTAAAGAAACTTTAATTTTGATCTACGCCTATTTCAATGCACAATCCAATGAAGAACAATAAACTTTCTGCACTGTGTTTCGTGCTTACGGCGTTCTTTATGTTCGCAGCCTGCAGTCCTGTCAGGATCGCTAAGGTGGAAAAGAGAAGATACCAGCGGGGTTATTATGTGCAGATGAACCATCAGGCGCCTAAAAAGAAAGCTGCAAAAGTTGAGACTGAATCCAGTGGAGTGACTAATGAGTTTGCTAAAGTTGAACAACGAAGAATGGCTTCAGAAAACAGGATGCATGTCAGGAAAGAAATCAAGAATGTAAAGGCCGCCATTAAGAAGTTTAAAAAAGAAGAAAACCTAAAGCAGTTTATGGCAACTGCTAATGAGCTCGCAATAATCGATACAAGAAAAAATCTATCGAGCGTACCATCAGTCAGAGTGCAGACATCCAGAGCAGCCTCGCTCCACCCAAACGGGTCAAGCATACTGGGTACGGGTGTATCTGCCGTGGTATTACTCGTGATTTTCTTAGTGGTGTTTTTGATACTTATCGACCCGATTATTGCCATTCTCATGGCAGTTCTCCTGGCTTTACTTATCATCTGGATTTTAAGGGCATTGGATGTGATAGATTAATGAGGTTAAGCCTGAGGTTGATTTGATAAAGGTAAAAGACATCAATCCATTGAGCATGCCGTACAACCAATACGTTTTCCAAAGGTCGCATACTTATGCTGCCTATCCGAAGATGAGAGAGACGAGCCCCTCAAGACAGAACATGAAGAAGTTTTCAAATCAGATATGGCGTACTGAGAAGAGGCGCTGAACAATCAAATGAAAACTTCAGATAAACTAAGAAAATGAAGGACTGTTGCCACATACCAATCGTGTTAGTATTTCTTGTGCTCTCAGGGCACGCTGGCTATGGCCAGAATAAGGAGAAAGGGAAAGAGCTCACTATACATGTTAAAGACACAGTTGATGGATGGGACAAAGGATGTATTGTTACCAGCAACCTCTCTCAAACATCCTTATGGAACTGGGCAGCAGGTGGCCAAAGTTCAGTTGCCATTACGGGACTTCTCAGCGCTTATGCAACCGAAACTACTGGAGGAGGGCTGTGGGAAAACAATTTTGACCTCGCTTATGGCGTCCTCAAGCAGGGAAATACCAAAGCCTGGTGGAAGACAGATGATAAAATTGATTTAACCTCAAAGTACGGAAAGAAAGCTTCCGGGAAATGGTACTATGCAGCGCTGCTTAACTTCAAAACGCAATTGGCTCCAGGGTATAATTACCCAGACGATTCCACAAAGATCTCTGATCTATTGGCACCGGGTTATGTAATTGTGGCTCTTGGCGTAGAAAACAAACCAGAGAAGGAATTCGGGTTGTACGTTGCACCGTTAACGCTGAAGTTGTCAATGGTCAATGATCAGGAATTAGCAGATGCAGGAGCTTTCGGCGTTGAAAAAGCCATATATGATGAAACAACAGGCGCAAAGATATCAGGCGGAAAAAAGACCAGGAGTGAACTCGGTTGTTATGCAAGGGTCTTTTATGCAAGGGACGTGATGGAGAATGTCACTTTGAAGACCGAATTAGACCTGTTCTCTAATTATGTCGATGAGCCCGAAAACATAGATGTAAATTGGGAAGTGCTCTTGAACATG